>JBLMXG010000342.1:0-22476 GCA_050257635.1 Chloroflexota bacterium | reverse complement strand
AGGCCGCACCATGCTGGTAAAGAAAAGCCTTCCAGCGCCGGTGGAGTGCATCGTGCGCGGCTATCTCGTCGGTTCGGGTTGGAAAGATTACCAACAAACAGGCGCGGTCTGCGGCATTCCGTTGCCGCAAGGATTGGTGGAAGCAGCGCGCCTTGACCGGCCGATTTTTACGCCGTCGACGAAAGCCGCCGTCGGCGCCCACGACGTCAACATCACGTTCGACCAGATGGTGGGCAAAGTTGGCAAGAGAAGAGCTGAAAGGATGCGCGATGCGACGATTGCAATATACAGCCGTGCCAGGGAGCTGGCGGAAAAGAAAGGCATCATCATCGCGGATACAAAACTCGAGTTCGGCATTGAAGGCGATGAGATCATTTTAATCGACGAAGTTCTGACCCCGGATTCTTCGCGCTTCTGGCCGATGGACGGATATAAGCCGGGCAAGACGCCGGACAGCTTCGACAAACAGTTCGTGCGCGACTACCTGGTTAATCTGCCTTGGGATATGAAATCGCCGCCCCCCGAGTTACCCCAGGAGATTGTCAAAAAGACTCAAGAGAAATATCTGGAAGCGCTCAAAAGGCTGACGAGCTGATTTCCTCTACCCCGTCTTTCCTATCACCGCAGCACGCCGATCTCTCGTGCCCGCGCAGCGTTGGCAGCGACGCAGTATTCTTTGCACCAACCCGCTTGCCTCTTTTTCGTTCCAGTCGTGCGGGATGTGAACAAACCCGTATGGAATGTCGGGATCGCTACGCCGGATATGGTCGAGCATCACATACATGGAAAAATTGCAGACGTAGTCGCCAGCACTCGCCGATTTTCCTACATGATTTCCGAACTTCAGACGCAAAGTCGTTTCGAGGCGTCCCGGTCCTCCCATAAAGATAAGCTTTGGATTATCCTGCCGGCGCGCGCGCCATCGATTTACCGCTTGCGACTCCACCTCGATTCGCTGGCGTGAGCTCTGGCCCAAGCCAACCACGACATCCGGCTTGAATCGCTCCAACGCTTCGACAAATTGCCGCCGATGAAATCGTACCGGGAAGACAATCTTCTTCAACCCCGCTTGCCTTGGTAGCGATCGGATAATCCGCGCGGTGATGTTGTCCCGGAACTGTCGATAGGGCCCAAAACCGTAGAGCAAAACACGTTTCGGCTTGTTCATGAATTCGCGGCGACGAGGTGGAAAGACAGTGCCTTACCCAAAATCGAAACTGGCCGCGCGAAGCGGCCAGTACGGTGATGAGATAGCGAAACTGGCGTTAGTCCTTTGCCGCCGCCCGCATCGGCGCAGCGCTCGATTGGCCGGCAGCGCCCGATGCGACATCATGATAGATTTTTCCCCCGGTCTTTTTGAATTCCTCGGCCTTCTCGTGCATGCCCGCTTCCAGCGCGGCTTGATCTTCCAAGCCTTTTTGGGCCGCATAATCACGCACATCCTGGGTGATCTTCATCGAGCAAAAATGCGGTCCGCACATGGAGCAGAAATGCGCGAGCTTGGCACCCTGCGCCGGCAGGGTTTCGTCGTGAAATTCACGCGCGGTCTCGGGATCCAAGCTTAAATTGAACTGATCTTCCCAGCGGAACTCGAAGCGCGCCTGACTGAGCGCATTGTCGCGCATCTGCGCGCCGGGGTGGCCTTTCGCCAGATCCGCGGCATGGGCCGCGATTTTATAGGCGATAACCCCGTCTTTGACGTCTTTCTTGTCCGGCAAACCAAGATGTTCCTTGGGCGTTACATAGCAAAGCATCGCAGTGCCGTACCAACCGATCATCGCCGCGCCGATGGCGCTGGTGATGTGGTCGTAGCCCGGCGCGATATCGGTCGTCAGCGGACCGAGGGTGTAAAACGGCGCTTCGTGGCAGACTTCCAACTGCTTGGTCATATTCTCATGGATCATGTGCATCGGCACATGGCCGGGACCCTCGATCATCACCTGGACGTCATGCTTCCAGGCGATCTCGGTGAGTTCGCCGAGGGACTCCAGTTCGCCGAACTGCGCTTCATCATTGGCGTCGGCGATGGACCCCGGGCGCAAGCCGTCGCCCAACGAGAAGGATACGTCGTAGGCCTTCATGATCTCGCAGATATCTTCGAAATGGGTGTAGAGAAAATTTTCTTTGTGGTGGGCTAGGCACCACTTGGCCAGGATCGAACCGCCGCGCGAGACAATACCGGTCACCCGTTTCGCTGTAAGCGGCACATAACGCAGCAAGACGCCGGCATGAATGGTGAAATAGGAGACTCCTTGCTCGGCCTGCTCAATCAGCGTGTCGCGGAATATTTCCCAAGTAAGATCCTCAGCCTTGCCGTCGACTTTTTCCAGCGCCTGGTAAATCGGCACGGTGCCGATGGGCACGGGCGAGTTGCGCAAAATCCATTCGCGGGTTTCGTGAATATTTTCTCCCGTGGACAGATCCATCACCGTATCCGCGCCGCAGCGGGTCGCCCAAATCATCTTTTCGACTTCCTCTTCGATCGACGAAGCGACCGCAGAGTTGCCGATGTTGGCGTTGATCTTGACGAGAAAATTACGGCCGATGATCATCGGCTCGGCTTCGGGATGGTTGATGTTGGCTGGAATGATTGCGCGGCCGCGGGCGACTTCATCGCGGACGAATTCCGCGGTGACAAATTGCGGGATCGATGCGCCGAAACTGTACCCCGCGTGGGTTCGCCCTCCGCCATTGATACCGTTTTCCAACGCCTTTTCTCGGCCGATGTTTTCGCGGATTGCGATATATTCCATCTCGGGCGTGATGATTCCCTTTCTGGCGTAGTGCATCTGGCTCACGTTGCAACCCGGTTTGGCGCGCAGGACCGGCCGGCGCGCGGCGTCCGGGAAACGCTCGGTTGCCGCCACATTGTTATTGTGGCCGTTTATGCCGGCTGGCGGCTGATAGGTGGGAGCCGCCAACTCTTCGACATCGCCGCGGGAGCGAATCCAGTCTGCACGCAAGGGCTTGAGACCCTGCCGGATGTCGGTGTGCACGGTCGGGTCGGTGTAAGGCCCTGAAGTATCGTACACCGTCAATGGCGCCTGCGAGGGCGCGCCATGGCCATTGCCGTTATGACCGTCTTGCGCCCCCGATAGATGGATCGCGCGCATGGCGACACGCACATCAGACCGGTGCTGACTTTGGACGTAAATTTTATGGGATGCCGGCAAGGGTTGATTCGTGATACCGTTCGGCTTGGAGTTGGTTGAAGAATTCGACATGACAAGCCCTCCTTAGGATTCGGCTGCAGTTTTCGTACCTGGTTAAACGTGACGGTAAGGTTTCACATATTCTTCGTAGAGGCCTTCTTTGCCCTTCTCGGCCAATTCCCGCGAGCGCGTCATCAAGACATCCTTGTTCTCGACGAACTCTTGCCGGCTCAAGCCCAGGTTGCCAGGATGGGTGCCGGAGTCCATACGAATCGCATCACAGGGGCATGCCTCGACACAATAGCCGCAATAGATACAGCGCAGCGTGTCGATCTCATAGCGCACCGGAAATTTTTCCACTGACTTATCGGGATACTCTCCCGCTTCGATGTAAATACACTCGGCCGGACAAGCAGTGGCGCAGAGAAAGCAAGCCGTGCATTGGACCGAACCGTCATCTTTGAGCGTGAGCCGGTGCCGGCCGCGGTAGGTGTCGGGATAGGGCCAGCGCTCTTCAGGATACTGCACTGTGATCGCGGCCTGGGCGCCGCGCGCCAAGCCGAATTTCTGCAACACGTGAATACCCAAGTTCCGCCAGAATCTGTAGCCCGTTACCATCAGGCCGCGGCAAACCTCCGGGAAGTAAAGCCGCTCCCAGAGAGACATTTCTTCGATGCGTTTCATGATCTGTTCCTAAGCTAGCTGCGATAGGCAGCCAAGACGCCGCAGGGGCTAAGACCAATGCGTATCATAGGCTTTTATCGACCCCTGGTATCAAGTTCACTTATAGACCATTGGAGGGGGATGTCAAGGAAAAGAAACCCTGACAATTCAGCAGCTTTCGCGAGCTACTCCGAGTCGTATTGGAGAATCGAATGGACCCTGTTAGGGCGCAGTTTTTCGCGCCCCTTGAGAAACGAAAGCTCAATCACAAAGGCGCATTCGACCACCGTGGCGCCGAGCTTGGAGACGAGTTCCGCGGTTGCCGCCGCCGTGCCGCCTGTGGCAATCAAATCGTCGGCGATGACGACTCGGGCGGCGCGTGGAATCGCGTCCGTGTGAATTTCTAAAGTATCCGTGCCGTACTCCAACTCATAGCTGGCCTGATGGGTTTCGCAAGGCAACTTGCCCGGTTTGCGTACGACACAAAAGCCCGCCCCGAGCTTATACGCTAACGCTGCGCCGATGATGAAACCGCGGGATTCGATACCGAGTACAGCATCGATCTTCTCATTTTGATAACGCTGCGCCAGCATGTCGATGGTTTTGCCGAACAGAGCGCCGCTGGCGAGCAGCGGTGTAATGTCCTTGAAGACAATCCCCGGCTTGGGAAAATCTGGAATATCACGAATGGCTGCGCGGATCTTCGCGATGTCGTCACTCATGGTCGCTCACTCCCCGTCCTGTCTGAATCTTGTCTCGCGCAATCTGCGAGCTCCCGGCACCGATGCCTCCCCCTTAGACCTGCATCGCCACCGAGCCTCTTCGAATTCCGCCGGGCGTAGGACTGCCGACCAAGCCTTTGCTGATTTGTGTTAACTCGCTCATGCGTCCCTACCTAACCTTTCGGCGCCACAATATCCGATGCCGGTACACAGCACAACTGAGGTAGATAGCGCAGTGGATCTTGAGCCAAATTGTTTTTGCGGATTTCGAAATGCAGATGCGGGCCGGTGACGCGACCAGTGCTGCCGACCTTGGCGATAATTTGCCCGCGCGTAACCCGTTGTCCTTGGCGCGCCAAATTGACCTGATTATGCGCGTAAACCGATACTATTCCACCCTCGTGTCGCACGATCACGATGTTGCCGTAGCCGCGCAATTGGTCGCTGTAAATCACTTCGCCGTCTTGCACTGCAAAAATCGGCGTGCCTTCCGTAGCGGCGATGTCCACGCCATCGTGAAAACTCGCGCCGCGCGGGCCGAAGCCGGAATTGATCGAACCGCTTACCGGCCAAAGAAGCGAGGAGCCGTTAAAATCCTGCGGCGGCAGGCCGGGCGTCGTCACGGTTGATTCCATAGGCGTGATAATTTCGACCGGCAGTTGGCGGGTCGCCCCCGGAATAAAAATCCGTTGCCCGACGCGAATCTGCCGCGGGTCGCGAATGCTGTTTAGCCGCGCGATCTCTTCGTACGTGACATCGTAGGCTTTGCCGATGCGAAATAAATTTTCCCCGGGTCGAACCACGTGATAGAAGCCATGAGCGTGTTTTGTCCCGATCGGCGGCGGGCTCACAAGCCGCGGCGCGCAGCCCGGCAGCAGCAGCCCAAGCATAAGCGCACCCCATACCGCGCGCTGACTTCTCATCGGTAAGCTCGCCTCTCGGTTCGAGAGAATCGGTATCAAACTCGTCAGTGGTTGGCGCCACCGTCGACTCGCGGGCCAGCCGCCCGTCTGCCGGATCACTGGCGCCAGCCGTACTTGCCAAGCAGCCTGACGAATTTGCATTCGCCCAGCTGCTCCTCCTTGAAACCTTTCTGGGTGCGGGTTACACGCAAAAGCGTCTGAGCTTGTTCATCGCCAACGGGGATGACCAGCCGACCGCCTGGCGCGAGTTGATCGATCAAAGGCTTGGGTGCGCTCGGCGCGCCCGCCGTTACCAGCACCGCGTCGTAGGGCGCATGTTCCGACCATCCGATCGTGCCGTCACCGACATGCAAGGCGATATTTTGGTAATCGAGATGATCCAACAAGGTTCGCGCCTTGCGAGAGAGTACGCGAAGTTTTTCCACCGAGAAGACATTGAAACTAAGTTCGGCCAAAAGCGCGGTTTGATATCCAGATCCGGTGCCGACTTCAAGCACTTTTTCCTGACCCGTGAGGCCCAGCGCCTCGGTCATGCGCGCGGCTATGTAGGGTTGTGAAAGAGTCTGTTTTTCACCGATCGGCAATGCGCTGTCGTCGTAGGCACGATTAATTATGCCCGGATCCACGAACAGATGGCGCGGCACCTTGCGCAGCGCGGCGATGACCCGCACATCGATAATGCCGCGTGCGACAACCTGGTCCTGGACCATCCGCTCTCTGGCCCAGACGAAATCATGGGGAGTCGACAAGGGGAGTTTCACGTTTTCAAAAGATCCAGGGTCGAAACGCGCTTTTTCTGCCGACGCTGACAGCTCCTTGGGTTGCCGAGCCCGAGGCCCCTCTCAAGAGATAGCCGCAAGAAACCCCAATGCTTCCAATCCCGCATGCGCTGTTGCTTTGCGATTGTGCTCACAACCTTTGCGGTCACGGCTCGTTGGTCGAAAGAAAGCCCAAAGCCAGACCAATCTCAGAATCCAGGGCAAACCACCCGCGGACAGCCGGCTATAGTCCGAATTCTGTTAATTTTATCATTAATCGAGCGTGGCTTTCCACAATTAACAGAACCTTGACCGGCGCCCGGACGGCGTTCTCACTCGGACAAGGCTGGCTTGGGATTGCGCCGCATGCCGTTTCTAGACTTGATAGAGGATTTGAGATCCGCCACAAAACGAGGCTTAAAGCTTTCCCAGTTCCTTTAACTCACGCAGACGCCAAGCAATGACGCTCTCGACGCTTTCTTCCGGTAGGACAGGCGGCAGGGGGCCGGGTTCGGCACCTAACTGCGCAAGCTTTCCGCGCATTCCGATGAGGCCGGCGTGCAGACGCTGATAATCGTGGATACAATTGGAACAGTCCACGAGTTTTTCATCGATAATACTGAGATAGTGATCGAGGGTGTGTTTTTCCTCTTCGAAAACCATGCCGAGTTGCTCGCGAATCTCAAAGGTTTGCTCTTGTAGAGTTTCACCGATGTGGCTGAGATTGATTTTCATCTGCAAGATGATTTCCATCAGCCGATCAATGGACTGTCCGTTCATTTGCCACCCACGCTGCCTTTCACAAGATCCGCTCGTTCACGCTCGTTCGGATCGTCGGCTGCTTCCACACCCTGCAAAAATCACGCTAACGACATTCTAGACCTTCTAGCCCTTCCCACTTTAGAATGTCAAGAATTTTGATCTCTTCTTTGAGATAACTTTATCGTTGAATCCGCCGTCTCGAATGTCAAACCCATCGACACGACGAGGCAGCGTTGCCGCCCGAGCAAACAAAGTCAATCGCGAATCAAAAGCATGGATGATCACGGCGACCGCACGTCGGTCATGAACCTTGGACGCGAGTCAGACTCTGAGCGCTCCGGAGCCGCATCCAAGCCAGCCAAAACCGCAAGGATGAAAAAGCAACGACTGCGCTCTCAAAGTTGCTCTGGAAATGAAACTCTCAGCCAGACGATTTAACAGCGCGTCTTGCAGTAGCCCGCTGGCGGAAAGAAACCCCAGCGAGAAAGTTTCCAGGCAGGAAATGGTCGGGGCGACCGGATTTGAACCGGTGACCACACGCACCCCAAGCGTGTGCGCTACCAGGCTGCGCTACGCCCCGACAGCAATGAGAAAGTAGCCGAAACTTAACACTTGACGGCGGTGAAATCAATTTACCCGCGCGCGGCGGATTGCGGAGAGAGTCGCTGGCAGCGGCAACCAAAGGGCTGCTAGGAAAGCAATTTGCGAAGCGATTCCAAATCTTTTCTTAGTTTTAGCAGAGCGCTTTTGTACTTCTGCTCCGAGAGCGGCAACTTCAACTGCTCCTTGTCTTCTTTCTTCGTTTCCTTCAGTTTTCTGCGTGCGCCCTCGATCGTAAAACCATCGTGGTAAAGCAGTCGTTTGATATCGAGTAAGAGTTCCACGTCCCGTTTTTTGTACAAGCGATGCTTCGAAGGCGCCTTGGCCGGTCGAAGCAAGTCGAATTCCGTTTCCCAATAGCGCAACACGTAGGGCTCAACCCCGACAATTTCGCTGACCTCGCCGATCTTGAAATAAATTTTTTCCGGCAATCGCGGCGGCATTGCCCGTCCTCATTCGGACGCGGAAGATGTCGGGGAAGAGGCGGAAGCGTTGGCGGACATGGCATTCAGGCTCTTCTTCATAATTTGGCTGGCTTTGAAGGTAAGCACTTTGCGGCCAACGATGATGATCTCGTCGCCGGTTTGCGGGTTGCGGCCTTTGCGTGGACGTTTTGTATTGACGACAAAATTTCCAAAGCCGGAAATCTTGACTTTTTCACCCCGCTCCAAGCAGCTTTTGATGATATCAAACGTGGCCTCGACGACATCGGTGGCGTCTTTTTTTGAAAACCCGACCTTTTCGTAAATTCGTGTGATGATTTCCGCTTTCGTCATATTACACCTCTTACACAGGGCGGCGGCCAACTCGATTAGCTTCGCCGCTCGGCGCCGAATGTCTCTCCTAGCCGTTCTACCAACCTTTGGTGCAGCTCATTGATTTCTGTATCCGTTAAAGTTCTGTCCTCGGCTCGATAGGAAACCTTGTAGGCGAGGCTTTTCTTGCCTTCAGGAACCGGCGCGCCCACATACTGGTCAAATACTTCGACATGTTCGATCAGCGCTTCGCCGAGATTGTCGATCCAATGGATCACGCGTTGTGAGGCAAAGTCACGATCAACCACCAAAGCAACGTCCCGCTCGACGGCTGGATATCGTGGAAGTGCGTGTACCGCTATTCGCCGCGGAGCATACTCAAGCAGTTTCTCGAAGTCAAGTTCGAAGACAAAAAGCGCCGGCATTTCAAATTGATCGCCGAGGTCCGGATGCAGCTGACCGGCATAGCCTAACCGCGCGTCGCCGCACAGCAGGTTCGCCGATTGACCGGGATGTAGGTAGCCGGCATTCGCCGGCGTCCAAACCACCGATTCGCGCAATCGAAAACACTCTAGCACTGCTTCGACCAGGCCTTTGCAATCCAAAAAATCGAACGGAATCTCCTTGGCGCATCGCAAGCCGTGACGCTGACGCGGCCCATACATCAGTCCGGCAATACAGTGCCGCTCGAGGGCCTCGTCGTCAGCATCGAGAGAAAATACTTTACCGAGATGAAACAAATGACTGCTGCGCACTTTGTAGGCCAAGTTGAGCCGCACGTTATCGATCAACCCCGGCAGCAAACTGTGACGCATTTCGGCGTTCTCTTTGGTCAGCGGATTGAGCACCGCAATCGCGGCAGGAGCGTCTTTCCAAATCCCCGGGAAGCTCTTGTTCAAAACTTCTCCGGTAAACGGCAGGTTAATCACTTCTGTCAAGCCTTCGCCCGTCAACAAGGCACGCAGCCTCCTTTCCCAAGCCAAGCGCAGGTCCGTCTTTGCACCCGAACCCCTCAGCAGCGGCATGGCACTGGGAACGCGGTCGTAACCGTGCAAGCGGGCCAATTCCTCAATAACGTCCGCCTCGCGGGTAACATCCGGCCTCCAGGTGGGCGGAATCACCGCAAACGCCCCCGCGCGCGCCTGTTGCTTGGTTTTCATTCCCAGTGCGCCGAGTAATTTTGCCGCTTGTTTGCATTCGAGCTTCAGACCGAGCAATTTCTCGACGCGTTTTTGGCGCAGCAGGATGGGCGGCTGCTTCATTTTACCTGGATAGCGATCCGCAATGCGCCCCTCGGCGCGAGCGCTGGCGAACTGGCGCAGCAAATAGACCGTCCGATTCAATGCCGGAATAGTCCCTTCCGGGTCGACGCCGCGCTCGAAGCGGTGCGACGCTTCACTGTGCAAGGCGAGCCGTTTGGCGGTGCGGCGAATCAACACCGGCGCGAAATTCGCGCTTTCAAGCAGCAGCGACCGGGTCGATTCGCGGACTTCCGAATCCATCCCGCCCATAACGCCGGCGAGACCGACAGGCTCATCGCCGGCGCAGATCAAAAGATCGCCGGCTTGCAATCGTCTCTCCATCCCGTCGAGCGTGGTGAATTTCCCGATACCGTCCGCCGATTTGATCACGATATTTTTTTTCGCTAATCGATCGAAGTCGAAAGCATGTAGCGGCTGGCCGGTTTCCAGCATGACATAATTGGTCACATCCACGACATTATTGATCGCGCGAATGCCGCAGACTTCGAGCCGATACCGCATCCATGGGGGCGACGGCACAACCCTCACATCTTCGACGACCTGGGCCGAATAGCGCAGACAGGCCTGCGGATCTTCGATCGAGATCGTAATTCGTTTATCCAGCTTGGCGGTTTTTCCAGCCGGGCTGGCCGGCGGGCTTTTCAAGTCACCGCCGGTGAGCACGGCAACTTCCCGCGCGATACCGGCAACACTGAGACAATCGCCGCGGTTGGGAGTGACGCCGATCTCGAATAGCCAGTCCTGCCGATCACTCTCGGCTTGACGCAAAGGAGACAGAGAATCGACTTCCAGCCCCGCCATTGTGAGCATCTCGGCCAGCCGCTCCGGCGATCCGGAATAAGTTACGAATTCTTTGAGCCAGTTGAAAGTGAATTTCATCGGATTGGAGTCATGGAGTAGTGGGGCGCTGGAGTACTGCTCTTAAAACCCTCTACACCAACCTTCCGGCGCCCGGATTGTTTCGCTCAGCTAAACTGTTTCAGAAACCGCAAGTCATTCTGAAAAAACAGCCGAATATCGTCGATGCCGTACTTGAGCATGGCGATGCGCTCCACGCCCATGCCAAAGGCAAAGCCGGATACCTGCTCAGGATCGTAGCCGACGAACTGGAAAACCGCCGGGTCGATCATGCCGGCGCCGAGGATCTCCAGCCAGCCGGAAGCTTTACAAACACGGCAACCCTGGCCCGAGCTCAGCGCGCCGCTGCCGCCGCAAATAACGCATTGGATATCGATTTCGGCGCTCGGCTCGGTAAAGGGGAAAAAACTCGGACGAAAACGCACGCCAGCGTCGCGTTGAAAAATTTGCCGTAACACATGCGTCAGCACGCCCTTGAGATCGGCGAACGAAATGTTTTCATCCACCACGAAACCTTCCACCTGATGAAACATCGGCGAGTGAGTGGCATCGTCATCGTGACGATAGACCGCGCCCGGGACGATCACTTGCAGCGGCGGCTTGCGGTTTTCCATCGTGCGGATCTGCACCGGTGAAGTGTGAGTTCGCAGCACCCGGTCGTTGGCGACGAAGAACGTGTCTTGCATGTCTCGCGCAGGATGGTCCTGCGGAAAATTCAGCGCTTCGAAATTATGGTAATCGTCCTCGATATCCGGGCCGCGTGCGATTTCGAAACCCATGCCCCAAAAAATGTCGACGATCTCGTCGATGACCAGAGTCAAGGGGTGCTGGCTGCCGCGCTCCCAGCGAGTGCCGGGAAGCGTCACGTCAATCCGCTCCTCGCGCAGACTATCGGCCTTGGCCTGCCGCTTGAAGCCATCGAAACGCTCGGCCAGGCGTTGATCGAGAAGACGCCGGAGTTGGTTTAGCCGTTCGCCCGCCCGAGGCCGCTCCTCCGCGGGCAAATCTTTGAGACCGCGCAACAGGAGCGTGATTCTCCCGCTCCGACCCAAAAATTCCACTCGTATCTGCTCCAAGTCCTTTTCAGAATTGGCCTGCTGGATACGAGCCAGAACCTCTCCTTGGAGAGCTTCCAGGGAATCGTTCATCGCTGAAAGGCTCAGCAGGCCTAGGCTTGCAAATGCGATTTAGCAGCCTGGACCAACTCACCGAAACCCGCCATGTCCGCCACGGCGATCTCGGCGAGAATCTTGCGATCCAACTCGATCCCGGCTTGTTTGAGGCCCTTGATAAGCTGACTGTAGGAAAGTCCGTTGATTTTCGCCGCCGCGCCGATCCGAGTAATCCAAAGGCCGCGAAAGGTTCGCTTTTTGTTTCGTCGATCGCGATAGGCAAAGACCAATCCGCGCTCGACGGTCTCGCGCGCCGAACGGTACAATCGTCCTCGGCCGCCGACGTAGCCCTTGGCGAGCTTCATGATTTTCTTGCGTCTCTGTCTGGATTTGCTTCCGCCTTTTGCTCTAGGCACAATTAAACTCCTTTTCTGATGGGTGCTGAAAATCGGGCGCCGGAAACGAGGGGACGAGACGATTTACTCTTCCCTTTATAGGCTTATCCGGTTCGCTCACTGTTCGGCCCATTTATTTGTATGGTATCAACTGGCGAATGTTGCGCGACTCAACCGCGGACACCGTGGTTGATTTGCGCAAATGCCGTTTACGTTTTTTACTTTTGCTCGAAAGGATATGGCTCTTAAATCCCTTGTTGCGCTTGATCTTGCCGCTACCCGTGACACGAAATCGCTTCGCCGCCGCTCGGTTGGTTTTGATTTTTGGCACTTTTTACTCCTCAAAATTTGTTCCCTGGCAATTCAATACAAACGTTACCTGGGGGTCAACAGCATCGCCATGTTGCGCCCTTCCAGACGAGGTTCGATATCGACTTTAGCGACGTCCTGGACTTGCGTCACCACGCTCTTGAGCATCTCTCTGCCCAATTCAGGGTGGGTAATTTCCCGGCCGCGGAAAAAGACCGAAACCTTCACTCTCTGTCCTTCTTCGATAAATTTACGGATATTGCGAACCTTGTGCTCCACATCGTGAGCGTCGGTGCGCGATCCCATCTTCACTTCCTTGATTTCAACGACGGAAGTTTTCTTCCCACTATGAGATTTCTTTTTTTGCTCGTAGCGGAACTTGCCGTAATCCATCATGCGGCAAACCGGCGGCTGGGCCTCGGCCGCGACTTCGACTAAATCCAGCTCCTGCGCCTCCACCTGTTTGAGCGCTTCGTGCAATGGCATGACGCCGAGCTGCTCGCCCTTGGGTCCGATGACGCGGACTTCACGGGCGCGAATTTGATGATTGATCCTCGCTTCTCTGGCGATAGGACACCTCCGCTCCTCAAATGATCCTTATATCTATGCTTCTCCCATTTCTTCTGCAACCTCGGCGCGCAGCCTAGCGCTGAAGTCGGCCAACGCCATGGGCGCCAAACTTTCGCCGCCGCGCCGGCGCGGTGTTACGCTCTGAGCCGCTACTTCCTTGTCGCCGATCACGATGGCGTAGGGAATTTTAGCCAGCTGGGCTTCGCGGATTTTGTAGCCAAGTTTTTCGTTGCGTCCGTCGAGCTCGACACGCCATCCCTCCCGGCGCAGCTCGTCAAGCACCTTGCCGGCATACTCCTTCTGCTCGTCGGTTACCGTCAGGATCTTTAATTGAACCGGCGCCAGCCACAAAGGAAACGCTCCGGCACAATGCTCCAAAAGGATGGCAATGAAGCGCTCGATCGAACCCAAGACCGCTCGATGCAGCATCACCGGCGTGCCTTCGGTCCCTTCTCGGGTGACGTATTTGAGATCGAACCTCTCCGGCATGGCGCAGTCGATCTGCACGGTGGCAAGAGTCCAAGAGCGCTCCAGCACATCGCGGAAATCGAAACCGATCTTCGGGCCGTAAAACGCGCCCTCCCCCGGTAAAACTTTCACGGCGAATCCCGCCTGCTCCAGGCAACGACGCAAAGCCGCTTCGGCGGCGTCCCACAGCTCGACACGGCCAAGAAATTTTTCCGGCCGGGTTTGCAGCGTGACTTCGATGCGATTGAAGCCAAATACTTTATAGACCTCCCTGGTCATGGCGACGAATTGTCCGAGTTCCCCATCCAGCTGCTCGGGCGTGCAGTAAATATGGGCGTCGTCCTGGGTGAACGACCGCACCCGGGTCAAACCCGAGAGCACGCCTGACTGCTCGAACCGATGCAGCCGGCTGAAATCGGCGTAACGGATCGGCAAATCTCGATAGGAATACTTGCGCGAGCCAAAGAGATAACAGTGCCCTGGACAGTTCATCGGTTTTACGCCGTACTCCCCGTCGTGCACCTTCATCAAAAACATATCGTCGCGGAACGCATCGTAGTGTCCCGAGGTTTTCCAGAGGTCGGTCTTGTAGATCAGCGGCGTCACTACTTCGCTGTAGCCATAACGGTGGTAAAGGCCACGAATGTATTGCACCAGCAAATTGTAAATAACCGTGCCCTTTGGATGGAAAAACGGCGATCCCGGCGCGATCGGATGAAGCGAGAACAAATCCAGCGCCGGGCCGAGACGCCGATGATCGCGCTGTTTCGCCTCTTCAACGCGCTTGAGATAGGCATCCAAATCTTTGCGGTTGGCCCACGCCGTGCCGTAGATCCGCTGCAGCTGTTCGTTGCGCGCATCGCCGCGCCAGTAGGCGCCGGCGATGCTGGTCAGTTTAAACGCCTTGATCGCGCCGGTACTCGGTACATGGGGACCGCGGCAGAGATCCACCCAATCGCCCTGCCGGTAGAGCGACACGGTTTCCTCGGGAATTCCCTCGATGATCTGAACTTTATAATCTTCGCCCATCTTCCGGAAAAGCTCGATGGCCGCGCCGCGCGGCAACTCCTCTCGGCTGACTTTGAAGTCGGCTTTGGCCAAGTCCTGCATACGCTTTTCGATTAGCTCTAGATCTTCCGGAGAAAAGGCCCGGTCGCTCTTGAAGTCGTAATAAAAGCCATCCTCAATGGTCGGCCCGATGGTGACCTGCGTCCCCGGAAACAAGCTTTGCACCGCCTGCGCCATCAAATGTGCGGTGGAGTGGCGCAACACATCGAGACCATCGCGACTATCCGGCAAGATGAACTCAAGCGCGCAATCCTTGTCCAGCGCGCTGGCGAGATCGACCGCGCGGCCGTCCACTTTCGCAGCGATCGCGGTCTTCCGAACGCCGGCCGACGCAGCAATTTCCTCGACCTTGGTGCCGGAGCGGACCTCAACGGATTTTCCGCCAGGTAAGGTAACGTGAATACTGTCCATGCCTGTCGATTAAAAAATGGTAGGCACGGGCAGGATTGAACTGCCGACCTCTTCCGTGTCAAGGAAGCGCTCTCCCACTGAGCTACGTGCCTTCGTGAACCAGAATAAACGGTAGTGAACCAACCCCGTTAACCCAACATCTCCAAAGCGCCCCGCACCGAACCCCTTGGACCCCCTTAAAATTAGGTTTCGGCAGCTATTAAAATCTTTACTGCAAGGGAGCGATTTTATTACCAATTTTTGGCCACAGTGTCAACCAGGTGGGGCGATGGAAGAGGCCCGTTTTTGCAGCCAGACCATGCTCCGATAAAGATAATGCAGCCCGGATGCGACGGTTGTGATCGCGGTCGTGTAGATAAACAGATCCAACACCCACGGGCTCAACAGTCGAGCATCGTGGAGCATGACCAAGGCAATCGCCAGAGTCAGTAGCTGCAAGCTCGTGCTCCACTTGCCGAGCCGACTTGGCCGGACCTCCAATCGCTCATCGACTAAAAAGTAGATGATACCGTAACCCAAAATGATCAAGGCATCCCGAGCCACAACCACTACGGCCAGCCATGCTGGAATCCCATCGATGGAGCCCAGCATAATGAACGATGACACGACCAGCAGCTTATCCGCGACCGGATCCAAATATGCCCCGAGCGCGGTTTGTTGGTTCATCCAGCGGGCGGCAAAGCCGTCGAGAAAATCGGTCAAGCCGCCGAGCGCGAAAACCACCAGCGCCTCCCAATAAAAGTGATAGGCAAGAAATTCTAAAAAGATCGGAATCGTCAGGATCCGAATGAGCGTCAGGCAGTTCGGCAGATTTAGCATAGCCGAGCTACGGCATCCGTTCGGCGGCAAGCGCGCTCGACCGCAAAAGCTTGCGCATCTGCCCCGCGAGCTTGGGCGTGACCATTGCGGTGACATGGATCAAATGACCGTCGTAAAATTCCGCGATGATGCGCCCGCGCTCGCGCAAGCGCGCGAGCAAATTGCCCTGCTCCGGAGAAAAGCAGGCGCGAAATTCTTGTTTTTCCCGATCGAGGATCTTGCCTATGGTTTCGAGCAGCGGCTTTACGCCAGTCCCGTTGAGTGCCGAAATCGGACAGATATCGAGCACATTCTTACTCTTGAGGTGCCGCAACGGCAGCGCCGGAGCTAGATCGACTTTGTTGGGAACCAATAGGGTTGGGATCTCGCCCGCGCCGATCTCGCCCAGGACCGTTTCGATCACCCGGATCTGTTCTTCGTAAAGCGGATTGGCCATGTCGACCAAATGCAGGAGTAAATCGGCGCGGCAGACCTCTTCTAAAGTGCTTTTGAACGCCTCGATCAATGAGTGAGGAATTTTATTGATGAACCCGACCGTATCGACGAGCATCACCTTATCGCCGTTGGGCAGGCGCAACGCGCGTGTGGTCGGATCCAGCGTCGCGAAAAGTTTATCCTCGACGAACACACCGGCGCGCGTCAGCATGTTCATCAGGGTCGATTTTCCCGCGTTGGTGTAGCCTACCAAAGCTACTGTGGCAAAGGGCACTTCGTGGCGTTCTTTGCGCTGCAGCGAGCGCGTGCGCTCGACGGTCTTGAGGCGCTCTTTGAGGTGGCCGATGCGCTCGCGAATGCGACGGCGGTCTATTTCCAGTTGGGTTTCACCCGGGCCCCGCGTGCCGATGCCGCCACCCAGGCGCGACAAGTGCGTCCATTGCCGGGTCAGGCGCGGCAGCAAATATTCGAGCTGCGCCAGTTCCACCTGCAGCTTGCCTTCGTTGCTCCGCGCCCGCTGGGCAAAAATATCGAGAATGAGCTGGCTGCGATCGATGACGCGGACTTTGAACGCCGTTTCCAAGTTGCGCTGCTGCGCGGGCGTAAGGTCCTCATCGACGATCACCAGATCGGCATGGGTATCTTTCAGCGATCGCTGGATCTCATCGACCTTGCCGCGACCGATCAAAGTCGCCGGCGTGATGCTTTTGATCTGCTGGGTGTGCTTTCCCAGCACAGTCGCGCCGGCGGTCTCCGCCAACCGGGTGAGCTCCTCCAAGCTCAAATCCAACGGCGCCTTGGAATCGCGCGACGGCAAGTCGACGCCGACGAGCATGGCCCGCTCTTTCGGCCGACGGATAGAAATTAGCGGCTTCAAGAGTTTAGCGAGTAGAAACTGACGCGCGGCCCAAACAGCCGACCGACTCTGTCTTCGAGTTCCGGCGACGGTGCGATGCGCACCTGTTCAGGCAGCTCGATAACGGTTTCGCCGTTCGCCGCGGCACGCAAATGCAGAAAGACCGTGTGCCGACCGGGAAAATCGAGCAGGGTGTCGCGCAGGCGGATCAGTTCATCGGCCGACACTTCGTCCTCGCGCACGAAGAGGTCGATTTTTTCAGCGGCGCCATTCGGAGCCGCGTTCTTGGGATTTTTCGCCGCATCGGCCAGTGCCGTCACTTCGTTGGCGATCACTTGAATGCGCTCTTCGCCCACTTCCATTTTGCCTTTGACATAAATGGGATCGTCGGCGCCGAGCAACTCGGCGCATTTCTTGTAGGTTTCCGGCCAGGCGATGACTTCGATGAAGCCGGTCTTATCTTCGAGATTGAAGCTACCGTAACGGTCGCCCTTCTTGGTATTACGCAGGCGCAACGCCGAGACCACGCCACCGAGCTTCACTTCGCCTGCCTGCGCCCGCTCTTTGAGGGCCGCGATCGTGCCGCTGCTGATCTTTTTGAGCGCGCGGTCGAATTTGTCAAGCGGATGGCCGCTGATATAGAAACCGAGCGCCTCTTTTTCAAAAGCCAGCGCCTCCTGCTGCGACCACTCATTGACCGAAGGATATGACTCGCCGGCCTTCTTCGTGCCCTGGCTCGGCGCTCCGAGCATGCCGAAGATGTCGATTTGGTTACTCGCCTGATCGCGCTGGTGCGCCTGGCCGGCCTTCATGGCGTCGTCCAGCGCGCCGGTCATGCGCGCCCGCGATACCTGGGTGGAGTCGAAAGCGCCGCACTTGATCAGGCTCTCGATCACCCGGCGGTTGACCGCCGTCATATCGACGCGCCGGCAAAAATCGAAGAGCGATTCGAACGGACCGTCTTTTTTACGGCTGTCAAGGATAACTTCGACGGCCTTTTCGCCGACATTCTTGACTCCCGCCAAGCCGAACCGAATCTTGTCTCCCACCGGAGTAAAATCGGATAAGCTCTCGTTGATGTCCGGCGCCAACACCTCGATCCCTTTGTCACGGCACTCGGCGAGATTTTTGATCACCTTGTCGGTGTCGCCCATTTCCGACGTCAAAAGCGCGGCCATAAACTCCACCGGGTAGTGGCTTTTCAAATAGGCCGTCTGATAGGAAACCAACGCGTAGGCCGCCGAGTGCGATTTGTTAAAACCGTAACGCGCGAAGGTTTCCATTTGATCGAAAATCTCGGTCGCCTTTTTCTCCTCGATCTTTTTCGCAGTCGCGCCGCTGACGAAGCGCTCGCGCTGCGCTGCCATTTCTTCCGGATCTTTTTTGCCCATCGCGCGGCGCAAAATATCGGCTTCGCCCATGGTATAGCCGGCGAGAATCTGCGCCGTCTGCATGACCTGTTCCTGGTAAACGATGACGCCGTAAGTGTCTTTCAATATCGGCTCGAGCAGCGGGTGCAGATATTTGACTTTCTCCTTGCCGTTTTTGCGCTTGATGTAATCGTCCGCCATGCCGCTGTCGAGCGGCCCCGGCCGGTACAGAGCGAGTATCGCAACCAGATCCTCGAAACAGTTGGGCCGGATTTTCACGGTCATCTCGCGGATGCCCGTGCTTTCCAGTTGGAACACGCCGGTGGTGTTGCCCTGACAAAGCGTGCGGTAAGTTTTTTTGTCATCGAGCGGCAGATGGTCGAGATCGACCTTCTCGCCGCGGGTGATTTCAATAAGCTTCAAGCAGTCGTGGATCAGCGTGAGCGTCTTGAGGCCGAGAAAGTCGAACTTCACCAGACCGATCTTCTCCACCCAGCTCATTTCATACTGGGTGACGATGCCGCCATCTTTGTCGACGAACAACGGCAGGTGATCGACCAAGGGCATATTGGAAAGCACGACCCCCGCCGCGTGGGTGGATGCGTGACGCACCAAGCCCTCCAGCCGCAAAGCATGGTCCATCAGTGTTTTCACCCGCGCATCGTTTTTCGTCAGCTCGACAAGCCGCGGCTCCATCTTCATCGCTTCGGTCAGCGGATAATCGAAACCCTGCTTGGGCGCGGGTATTAGCTTGGCGATCGCGTCGGTTTCGGCGAAGGAAAGACCAATGGCGCGGCCGACGTCTCTAATTGCAGCCTTGGCTTTGAGGGTTCCGAAGGTGGCGATCTGCGCCACCCGATCGGCGCCGTATTTGTCTTTGACGTATTGAATCACCTGCGCTCGGCCGCGAATGCAAAAATCCACGTCGATATCGGGCATCGACTTGCGCTCGGGATTGAGGAAACGCTCGAACAGCAGCACGTGCCGGATCGGATCGAGATCGGTGATACGCAGGGCGTAAGCCACCAAGCTGCCGGCGGACGAGCCGCGGCCGGGGCCGACGGGAATGCCGTTGCGCTTGGCGTAGTTGATGAAATCGGCGACGACCAAAAAATAGCCGGGAAACTGCATATCCTTGATCACGCCCAACTCGTACTCCAGCCGCTCGAGATACCTTTTTCTTACCTCGGGATCCGTGACGCCTTCGAGCCGCTCATCCAAGCCCTGGTGCGCCAGCTCGTCGAGATAATCGTCGAGGCCGATCTCCTTCGGCGGAGTAAAGGTCGGGAAATGATATTTGCCGAATTCGATTTCGAGATTGCAGCGGTCGGCGATTTCCAGCGATCGTTCCACCGCGCCCGGGCAATAGTCGAATCCGCAGATCATCTCTTCGGCGGACTTTAAATACAGCTCGTCGGTCTCTAACTTGAGGCGATTTTCCTCGTTCACTGTTTTGCCGGTCTGAACACAGAGCAAGACATCGTGAGCATGGAAATCGTCGCGCTCACCGTAGTGGCAGTCGTTGGTCGCGACCACGGGAAGCGAAACTTCCTTGGCCAATTCGACCAGCAGCCGGTTTACCTTTTCCTGGTCGGGTAATTTATTGTCCTGGATTTCGATATAGTAACGGTCGCCGAAGATCGATGCATATTGCTCCACCGCCGCTTTGGCCTTCTCGTAATTGCCGTAGTTGAGCGCCTGCGATACTTCGCCTTGCAGGCAGGCGCTCAAGGCGATGAGTCCGCCGTTGAATACTTTGAGCAGCTCCTTGTCGATGCGCGGCTTATAGTAAAACCCTTCCATGTAGCCGAGGGACACCAGCTTGCACAGGTTACGGTACCCCTCATTGTTCATCGCCAGAAGAATCAAGTGATTGTTGTATTCTTTTGGGCCTTTGTCGACGCCCTTTTTCTCGAAGCGGCTGGTCGGTGCGACGTAGATTTCGCAACCGATGATCGGCTTGACACCGTGGCTCATCGCCTCGCGATAGAACTCGATGGCGCCGAACATGTTGCCATGGTCGGTCATGGCTACCGCCGGTTGTTTGAGCGCCTTGATGCGCTCCAGCATTTTGTCGACTTTATTGGCGCCGTCTAAGAGGCTGTACTCGGTATGGCAGTGTAAGTGAACGAAACGAGAGTGCTCCATCGTAGTAACTTATCAACTATCACAAAGCCGTCCGCCCGACAAATCTTTGCAGCGAATTTGCGTCAAAACTTATCCACAGGTCGGGGCCATAAACCGGCGGCGATGAAATCTTCCAAAATCCCGCCCAGGATGTTGGCAAACTTGAAATCACCCCGCTCTTCCGCGGCGATGCTCGCCAGCCGCTGGCCTTCGTGGAGCGCGAGTTCCCGCGGCAGCAAGGTCAGCTCACCCCAGTAAATAAACTTGCGGTTCGGATAGTCGTCGCCGTCGAGGCATTCGTAGCTGCGAAAAAACTGCCAACGCTGCAAGTCGAGCCCCAACTCCTCCTTGAGTTCCCGCGCTAAAGCTTGTTCGGGCGTCTCCCCTGCCTCGACGTGGCCGCCGAAAAAATCCCAATGGTTGGGAAATGGAATCTCCGGTTTGTTGTCACGCAGGTAAATCAGCAGCTTCCCGCTTCGATCGAACAAGAGAATCTGCGCAATCTGCTTCATGAGCGCCAGTGATATAATCTCGACCGGGCCCGCTTAGCAATCCGCCACGACGAGCAGAGCTAAGCTGGCTCGCGCTCGCCGAAGAACCAGCGCCGTTTCATGCGCGGTCCGTAGGTGAGGCCGAATCGGCGCTTGGCAACGTCAGTGATTGCGGCCACTGCCTCTTGAGCCGAGTCGGTGACGATGAGCCGGTCGAGATCGGTCCGGTCGATAGTCCGCTCCTGGACCAGCCGATCGGACATAAAGTCGAGCAAAGGGCGCCAGAACTCTTTGTTCATCAGCACCAGAGGAAATTCGCGAATCTTCGCGGTTTGAATCAAGGTCGCGGTTTCAAAGATCTCGTCGAGCGTGCCAAATCCTCCGGGCAAGGCGATGAACGCATAAGAATATTTGACCAACATCACTTTGCGGACGAAGAAATAACGGAAGGTAATCCATTGATCCAGGTAGGGATTGGGTTTCTGCTCCTTCGGTAGCTGAATATTGCAGCCGATGGATCGTCCGCCGAATTCTTTTGCGCCGCGGTTTGCCGCCTCCATAACGCCAGGCCCGCCTCCCGTGATGACCGTGAATCCGGCACGAGCGAGTTCCGCGCCGCATTGGCGCGCCAAGTGGTAATAGGGATGGCTCTCGGTAAAACGCGCCGAGCCAAAAACGGTGACGCATGGACCAGCGAAGTGCAGCGCGCGGAAACCGCGCATGAACTCAAAAAAAATCCGCGTCGCCCGCAGCAGCTCGGCGATGCGCCTTTGCGGCCCCTCCAGGAACCGAACCACCTCCGGAGCGCCCGGCGTGACGCCCCATCCGTCGATGGAAACGATATGGTTATTTTTTTCCGCCATTGCTGATTCTCAGCCGCACGGCGAGCCGTCCCGGCGACTGCGGTTTCGCTGAAAGGCGCACGATTCGATTATTCCCACTCGATGGTCGCGGGGGGCTTGGAAGAAATGTCATAAACGACGCGATTGACGCCGCGCACTTCGTTCAAAACGCGGTTGGAGATTTTGCCGAGCAATTCGAACGGCAGCGCCACCCAGTTGGCGGTCATGCCGTCTTGGCTGTCGACCACGCGCAACGCGATCACGTTCTCGTAACTGCGCTCGTCGCCGACCACGCCGACGGTCTTGATCGGCAACAGCACGGCGAAAGATTGCCAGACTTTGTTGTAGAAGCCGGCGGCTTTGACTTCCTCGAGCACGATGACGTCGGCTTCGCGCAGGATGTTGAGACGGGCCTCGGTCACTTCACCGAGCACGCGGATCGCCAGACCGGGGCCGGGAAAAGGCTGGCGTTGAATCATCTCGTTCGGGAGGCCAAGCTCCTTGCCCAGCACTCTCACCTCGTCCTTGAAAAGCTCGCGAAGCGGTTCGATGAGCTTGAATTTCATCTGCGTCGGCAAGCCTCCGACGTTGTGATGCGATTTGATAACCGCCGACGGTCCCAGGACCGAAACCGATTCGATGACATCGGGATAGAGTGTTCCCTGGGCGAGAAACTCGATGGTGTCGAGCTGCGCGGCTTCCCTTTCGAAAACTTCGATAAACTTGACGCCAATCCGCTTGCGTTTCG
>JBLMXG010000341.1:0-6224 GCA_050257635.1 Chloroflexota bacterium | reverse complement strand
GGCAATTCTTTCAGCCGCATCCCGACGTATGAAACCTGGCGGCCGTCCGTGCTTGGAACGAATCTCTAGCCAACCATCCCTGGAGTCCACAACATTCACCTTAACTCCTCTACCTATATTGACGATAAGCTCCGAGTCTTCACTCGGCCCACTGAAAACTTGGGTCGGCCGGACAGTTTGAAAGGTACCTCGGACACGCGGCTCCAGTTTACGCTTTGGCTCGGACGGAGGCTCTGTTAGGTCTTTAACGGTCGTGGCTTCCGATGTTAGCTCAATAGGATCCCTAGAAATCGGACCTTCGCTCCTCGAGTTTTTCAAGGTGATCGCACCGACGATCATAAGCACCAGGACGCCGACGAAGACCGCGCTAATTCGCCAGTTTCGAACGATCGAGTTCCACGCTATTCGACCCATCGTTATCGCCTGCGCGCCAAGCATTTTCAGCGCTGCATCGCTCGAGCCATCAACGTCCCCGCCGGCTTTGACGGGTGCCGTCAAGTCCGACGCTGGCACCGCAGCGCTACCCGCTTTGCTTTTAAGCGGCATCGTGTTCACAGAGTCATTAATCGCTGATGTAACCCTGCGCACATCACCGCTGTCGGCGGCGTTCTCTTGTATTTGGCGATTGCTTTCGACGACTCGCGCATGCTCGGCCTGCAACGTATCGAGCTCCTGCTGCAGCATACGGACCTGCTTTTGGTTTTCCTCGCTTTTAGCAAGGCGCTCTTGCCAGCTTGTAATCTCCGTGCTGAGCCGGTGATTTTCATCGGCCAATTCGCGGCAAATTTGTTCGGCTTCGCGAAGACGTTTGTGAGTTTCCTCAATCGCCTCGACCTGATTTTTGCCCTCGGAAAGTTCACGCTCCAAGTCGCGAACGAGTGCTTCCAACTTCTCTTGTTGCTTCTGACGTTTCATCATTTCACCAGAATCGAGGTTGGCCCTTTGTTCTTGAACAATTTCTTGTCCGGGCTTGATCCGTTTCCGTCGGCGCTAGCGTCCCTGAGAGCGAGAGCAACGATAAGACTGTTTTTACCGCAACCAAGCGGGTCAGATATATTTCTCTTGCTACCATGTTCGTTGCGAGGTCACCGCCACGGTTTGGTTACGTGTTTATTTGAAGCCCTTTTTCCCTTTGGTGGTAGAGGTCAGTCTTTTCCCACCCTGCTCAAGCCCCTGAGTCAGTGATCCAGTTTCGTCTTTTTTCTTTTGCAAACCTGAAGGAAGATTTCCCTTTCTTTCGGAGAACTGCTCGAGGCCAAAAGGAAGTTCACCAGCCTCACGGCCATGTTTCCCTTTCACTCCTGCGTCCTGCTTCCCCTTAGCTTTGCCTTTGCCTTGCCCCTGTGACTGCGCGGGGGCTACTGCCATGCTCACGCTGAAGGCGATCGCCAAGGCCGACAAGTTTTTGAAAGTCGCGTTCATCATTTTCTCTCCTGTCAATTTTAAGAACGTTGGGTTTCGCTGAACGATAATCACCTCGATACCCAAAAAGAGCCCGGTGTTTCAGCCGTCAAATTCTAACTAAAGCCGGCCATCCCGCCTTTATTGATGCAGTTTTGCGATTCGGAACTGATAATCGCGAAAGGGCCACGGGTTGTGGCAGGCAAAGCAAACGAGCTTGACCGTTGCCGGGTTCACCATTTGCTCCCTGATACCCATGGTGACCATGTAGGGTGATCAGTTCATCGCATCAACGTCAATTTGATGGACAGGCAACAACCATACCAGGGCAATGGAAGGCATTTTCTTGGAATCCAGGGTGTCGACGTGTCAGTTTTGAAAGGCGGGACGGAGAAAAAATTACCTTCCCGGGAACAAGCTCCTGTCATATTTGTCGTGTTGTGGTGCCAACGGGTCTCGATGGAGTGGATTCTTTTCTACACTCGATAGAGTGCCAGGATTGGTAGTCATGCGCTGGGGTACCGCCGCGCAGGCGCCCGCGCTGACGGTGAGACCATCTTCGAGACGGGCAGCTGCCTCACTCGGTATAATGAACGCAGGATGTTTACATGCAACTAACCCCCCTCTTTATAATTTGGCTTTTTTGCTGTCATGGCTAGGAAGTTTGCCAAAAGAACCATGGCTGGGCGAAAAAGTGCAGGCCCGCCGGGTCGTAGTTTGTAACAGAGGACGGTCTCAAAAGCTCACTACTCATTGTGGTGGCCGATTACGTGCATTTAACGGCGCCTCCGCGAAGTCGAAAGGATGCTCAAGATTCGATGAGGTTGCTGTCTACGACTTGTCCGATTAGACTGCAATCGATGACGGATAAAAGGCAAAATCGAACAGAGAAGAAATCCAACAGACGATCGGTAGCGCCGGTCCGAACAGACTCGCACAAGGTGTTGTTTCTCGACGGCCACTCCCTCGCCTTTCGCGCTTTTTTCGCCCTGCCCGACACCCTCGTGACGTCCTCAGGACAAGTGACCAACGCCGTCTACGGCTTTACTTCAATGCTAATCAAGCTGCTCGCGGACGAGCGGCCACAGGGTGTCGTCGTTTGTTTCGACAAGGGCGCGCCGCAATTTCGCCTCGACCGCTACGCGGAGTACAAAGGCGGACGAGCGGAAACTCCGGAGCTGTTTAGGCAGCAACTGCCGTTGATCCGCGAAGTGCTCGAGACTTTGCGCATCCCCATGGTCGAGCTGGAAGGCTACGAGGCCGACGATCTGCTGGCCACCTTGGCCAAGCACGCCCGTGAAGAAAACTGCGAGGTCATTATCGTCACCGGTGACCGGGATATTTTACAGCTGGTCCGCGACGGCGTCGTCGTGATCATGACGCGCCGCGGCATCTCGGACGTGATTCGCTACGACGTTCAAACCGTGCAGGAGCGCTATGGCGTCGGGCCGGAAAAATGGATTGACTTCGTCGCGCTCAAGGGCGAGGCGTCGGACAATCTGCCCGGTGTTCCTGGCGTCGGCGATAAAACCGCAGCCCAACTTATCAAGAAATATGGCGACATCGAGCAGGTGATTGCTCATGCCGACGAGCTCACGCCGAAACTCCGCGAGGCGATTAAAAGTCACGCAGGGCAGGTTCGAATCAATAAAGAGCTTGGCCGTCTGCTCGAGGACGTGCGGATCGAACTCGATCCAGGAAGGCTTCGTCTCGAGCCATGGGACGACGACGCGGTGCGGCAACTTTTTCATTCCCTCGAATTTCGCAGCCTGCACGACCGGCTCAAAGAACTCAGATTTCACGGCGCCGCGGTAGCGGCGCCGTCGCTCGAATTTGACTCGATCGCCGAACTCAACTCTGAAGCGGAATTGAAACCGGGCGAAGCCATAGCGCTGGCGTGGAATGAAGCGTGGCTTGCCGTAAGCGATAGTCCCCGCACGGCGCGTATACTGCCGTTCGACGGCGCCGTGCACAAACTTCCCGGCGTCCTCACAGACCCCGAACGAAAAAAACTCGCCCATGATGCCAAAGCGCTTTTCCGCGCCGGGCTCAACGCCGGCTTGGAAGTCGAAGGGCTCTATTTCGATACCAAGCTCGCGGCCTACCTTCTCGAGCCCGGCGCTTCATCGGGGTATGGCCTGCGCGATATTGTCAGCCGTTACCTCGGCGTCAGCCTCGACGTCGAGAAGAGCGAGCCGCAAATCGGTGAGCAGGGCGCGTTGTCTTTCGCCGCCGGTGAAAGGGCGAGCGTATGCCGGGAAGCTGTAGCGATTCGTGCCCTCGTGCCGATCGTCGAAGAGCGCCTCCGCTCGCAGGGCGCCTGGGAGCTTGCCACCGAGATCGAGTTTCCATTAATTTCCGTGCTCGCGCGCATGGAGCACACCGGGATTCTGGTGGACCGCGATTACCTCGATAAGCTCAACTCCGACTTCGGGCAAAAGATGACCAGCCTGGAGCGATCGATCCAAGAGTTCGCCGGTGAGGAATTCAACGTGAACTCCAACGTGCAGCTGCAGCGCATTCTTTTCGATAAGCTGTCCTTGCCAAAGACGCGCAAAATCAAAACCGGCTATTCCACCGACGCCACCGAGCTGGACAAGCTCGTCAATCGCCATCCCATCGTTGCCGCGTTGCTCGAATACCGCGAAGTGTCGAAGCTCAAGAACGGATTCAGCGAAATGCTGCTCGGCCTCATCGATCCAAACACCCAGCGCATTCACACGACCTACGAGCAGACCACGGCGGCCACCGGGCGCTTGTCATCGACCGCGCCCAACCTGCAAAATATTCCTATTCGCGGCGACCTCGGACGGCAGGTCCGCCGGGCTTTCATCGCGCCGCCGGGCCATGTGTTGCTTTCGGCGGACTATTCCCAAATCGAGCTGCGCATCCTGGCGCATCTTTCCAACGACGAGACTTTTTGCCAGGCATTCCTTGAGGGGCACGACTTTCACGCGACCATCGCTGCGAAAGTTTTCGCTGTTCCTTTAAAGGACGTGACTGCCGAGATGCGCAATCAAGTGAAACAATTTTCTTACGGCATCGCCTACGGCATGTCCACCTACGGGGTGTCTCAGCGTCTCGGCGTCGAAATGGACGAGGCGGCGACATTCGTCGAAACTTACTATGCCCAGTTTCCCAAAGTGAAAGAGTTTCTCGCTGACCAGGTCGAAAAGGCGAAAGTGGACGGCTACACCACGACCATGTTCGGTCGGCGTCGCTATCTGCCCGAATTGCAGTCATCCAATTTTCGCCTGCGTGCCTTGGGCGAACGCATGGCGCTCAACGCGCCGATTCAAGGCAGCGCCGCCGATATTCTCAAAAGGGCGATGATCAACGTCGATGCCGCGCTGCGTCGCGAGCCGATCGCAAAAATGCTTCTGACCGTGCACGACGAGTTGGTTTTCGAAGTGCCGGAAGACAAACTCGCTCAAGCGCGCCCGCTGATCGAACAAGAAATGACCCAAGCCGCCGACCTCCGCTGCGGCTTGGCCGTAGAAATGCATAGCGGCGCCCATTGGGCCGACGCTCACGCGTAAAGCGCACGAAGTTCGCGAAGGATTCGATAATTTTTAATTTTGCGATTCCGTCACTTCGTACTCTTCGCGATGTTCGTGGTGACCGGTCCATCGGCACTCAGTAAATAATCGAGCCGCGCTCTATCTGGCTCTTGCGCTGCTCATACTCTCGCCGGCTGATGCGCTCGTGGCGGTAATCGTCTTCAAGCCGGTCCATTTGGCGCTTCGCGTTGATCTCATATCCAGCCCCGGTCGCCAACGCCCCCGTCGCCGCTCCTGCCGCAAATTCGCACCCGGTTATCGCTAAACTTGCCAACAACAATAACACCGCGGTCGCTCTCATGACGTTGCCCTCCTCTCTGAACCTCCTGAACCGAGAGAGAGCAACCGTCAGACCAGCGACAAAACAACTCAAGATCGGTGGCTTACGAAGTTTGAATAAATATTGGGCAGGTAATCAAGGTATTGCGCAGGTAAAAATTACCCGTATAGGAAAACTCTCAGTCTAAGATAAGAACTGTCGGTCGATCCACGACAATCCAATCCGCATATTCAGTCGCAACACGTCCAGGAAACGACTCTACGCGCCAGGTACGAAATTTACGATTCTATTTTCTTGGACGGTGAAAACTCATTTTGCACCACCGCCGACATGAGCTGATCGAGAAATCCTAACTGGCCTGCGATCATCCTCTTCCGCGCCTCGGGGATCGTGAACCATTGGGCGCGATCGACTTCAGGAAACTTTTGGATCCTTCCAGACTTGGGCGGCCACTCCATCGAAAATGAATTGCTCCGGATCTGCGCAGCGTCGCAATCGGCTTCGATCGCCCAGGCGAGAACAATCTTGCCACCTCGCTGCTTCAGCGGTTCGAGCGGAAAAAATTCACCGCCGATGGCAAATCCCGTCTCTTCGGTAAATTCGCGCTTGGCAGCTTCAAGTGGGTCCTCGCCTTCTTCAAACTCGCCCTTTGGCAACGACCATGCTCCGGCGTCCTTCGTTGCCCAAAACGGCCCGCCGGGATGAACGAGGAAAACTTCCAGTTCATCGCGGTGGCGATAAAGCAAAAGACCGGCACTGGCTTTCATTGGCATGGAAAGAAGACAACCGATAGACTACTTCGGCGCGCCAAACAAGTCTGGAAAGCTCGACCGACAGAACGCCGGGCGCGCAAAGAAAGATCGCTGTATCATTTCCACTCCGTCGACAAACTCAGAGTAAACTCCGGCAGGAAAACCCCCGGATCTCTGGCATTGCTCGGGGTGAAGAGCACCCGTTACTTTGCGTAAAGCGATTTGATGTAG
>JBLMXG010000340.1:0-8225 GCA_050257635.1 Chloroflexota bacterium | reverse complement strand
AGTACGAGTTGTACTACGTCGTCGCCGACGAGCGCGACGTCGTTCGCGTGCGAACGACTTACCGCCAGCCGCAGGAGGATGTGTACATCTACCGAATCCGTGGGCCGCTCAAAAACCTCCGGAGCGTGTTTCTCGGCTACCTGAGTTCGATCAACGAGCTCCACGAGCGGCCGCGCTTTTACAATACGCTCACCACCAACTGCACGACAAGCATCTGGATGCACACCCGGATTAATCCGGAGTCGCCGCCATTGTCATGGAAGATCCTGCTCAGCGGCTATTTACCGGATTATCTCTACGACCTCGGCCGAGTCGATACGACGCGACCTTTTGCCGAATTGGAAAAGCTGTCGCGCGTGAATGCGCGCGCCCATGCCGCCGATCAAGACGCAGCATTTTCTCAGCGCATCAGAGAGGGATTGCCGCTGCCGCATTCGCAATCAAATGAAGGTTAAAAAGTCAGACCGAGGTGTCTTTATGAAAAGGAATAAGACAGCCCAAACTTTATCCGGGTCGATGTTCATCGCGCTGGTGTTCTCCACCGCCGGTTGTTTGCTCGCCGTCCCCGTGGCCATTCAATATTACCAAAGTACGCGGGAGTATGTGGCAACGGCTGAGGTCGCTGTGAATGCCGAAGCTGTTTATCGCGCGGCTGTTAAGGAAGCCGGTGCAAGATCGTCGACAATTAGAATCGTGAAGCAGGAGGACCCAGGAAGGCTCCTCGAAATAACGGATGGGGTGCAGACCGCTTCGATCAAAGCGGTGCCGCTGGCGAGCGAGAAGACCGAACTCGTCGTCGTCGCGGACGTCCCACAGAGCGCGGGTGGGAGAGAAAGCGAGCAGGAGCTCGCTTTACGGATAATCCGTATTGTGGCGGACAGCCTCGGTGTAAGATACGAGGTCACGAAGAAGTAGGCGAAGTTTCCGGCTACAAAAGGAAAAGGGAACTTCCATGAACCTGAAACCTAGGAGCTTGAGCGGGCTCTTGCCACTGCTCGGGGGGTCCATCGGTTGGTGCGTCGTTTTTTTTGGCTTGAGCGCCTGGAGCGGGGTCAAGGCCGCGGAGTCACCAAAGGTTTTGCCCCCAATCGGCGAGTCAAAACAAGCCCGACCAACCCCGGTTGCGATTCCTGCTGCGGAGATCATTCCCCGCGGTGAACAAACATTGAGATCATTGCAGGAGAGCAGATTTCAGATCGCAGCCGAAACCGATGCCGCGCTGAATTCGATCCAACGGGATATCGCCGACTTCACAGAAAAATCCGATCGTCGCTGGCAAGGCGAGGAGGAGACGATCGGGACAATACGGTCGTTGCAGCGGCTCAACGATATTTTACGGCAATGGAATCTCGAACAAAGTCAGCTCGATGGTTGGGATCGGGCGTTATCGAGACGATCGCAAATTCTTGTCGCCCAGGAAAATGAAGTCGGTCAAACCTACGAAACCTGGCAAGCCACCAGGGCTGCGGGTAAACAACAGGCTTTCCCGAAGGTGGCGATGCAAAAAGTCGCGGAGGTCTTGCGCGAGGCCGACGCGGTTCGCGGGTTGATCCGCGATCGGATGGCCAAGCTATTAAACCTGCAAATTCAGCTTGCCAATCGGCGCGATAAGCTGGCCAAATTCCGCAACGATATCGATAGAGCCCGGGAAGAGTCCGGCCGGCAACTTTTTGTGCTCGACAGTCCGCCGCTCTGGGAGGCGTTGTTTCAGCCTCAGGCCGACGAAGTGATCCTTGTTCAGACTCTCCAGAGCTCCCAAAGATTCGCCGAGGATTTGCAGGAATTTTTCCAGAAATATCGCGATCGTATCCTATGGCATGTGGTCGTTTTTCTGACGCTAGTGCTCGTGTTTCATTTCCTTCGCCGCGGCGTGCCAACGCAGGCTATCGAACGGGTGGCAGGCTCTTCTGCGCTTTTTGTTCTCGACCGCGTTTTTGCTTCTTCACTCCTCCTGGCATCGATCGCCGTTCCTTTATTTTATCCCGCTGCTGCGGCCGCGGTTTTGCGCATCGCCTTCGTCCCGACAGTACTTTCAGTCATCAGGCTGCTTCCCGGGTTGCTTCCAAAAATCGCACGGCGTTGGGTTTACCTGTTGGTTACGCTATTCGGTTTGGATGTCTTGCGCTACCTTCTGCCCGCAGATTGGCTGCTGACGCGTCTACTCCTGTTGATGATCGCCGTCGGCGGGTGCATCGCCGTTGGTGTCTTATTGCGCTCACGAGGAGCGGAGCTTGCGGTTTCGACCCCTAGAGGGCGCCTCATCTTGCTCGTCCTACGAGTCGGGTTGTTTTTCTTTGCCGCTTCCGTCATCAGCAATGTTATTGGCAATATGACGCTTGCCGAGATTCTCGTCGCCGCGCCGGTCCGCATCACTTACGCCGCGGCTTTGATATTTGCCGGCGCTCATCTACTCATGACACTCACCGCGGTGGCGCTGCAGTCGGGACCGGCGCACTGGTTGCGCTCGGTGCGGCAACACGGTGGGCTGATCGCATTGCGGTGCCGGGCGCTTATCCGAATGACTGGTATCCTTTTCTGGGTTCTCTTCAGTCTTTATACGATCGGCGTTCTCGGCGATATTTCGAGCGCGGGAGCAAACTTTCTGCAACTGCGCTGGAAGGTGGGTGCGGCAGAGATTTCGATCCAGGACCTGGCAGTATTCTTTGCGGTGCTGGTCAGCGCGATTGTAGTTTCCCGAATGCTGCGGTTTTTGTTGGCCGAAGAGATCTTGCCGCGCATTCGTTTGCCTCGGGGCGTACCCGGCGCTGTGGACGTCCTTGCCCGCTATGGGGTCATGCTGCTGGGGTTTTTCATCGCGCTCGCGGCCGCCGGAGTGGATCTAAGTAAAGTGACACTCTTGATCAGCGCCCTCGGCGTAGGCATCGGCTTCGGTCTGCAAAACGTGGTAAACAACTTCGTATCGGGCCTCATTCTTGTCTTCGAACATCCCGTGCAGGTGGGAGACTCCGTCGAGGTTGGCACCGTTTTCGGTGAAGTCCGTAAAATCGGTTTCCGCGCCAGCGTGTTGCGCACACCCGACGGCGCCGAAGTGATCATTCCGAATGGCGAGCTGGTGGGCGGGAGATTGACCAACTGGTCGCTTTCCGACCGACTTCGAAGGATCAATATTTCCATCGGCGTGGCCTACGGCACCGATCCCAATCGGGTCCTAGATATCTTGCTGGGAATCGCACGCAAACACCCGGCGGTATTGGCTGAACCGGCACCGCTGGCCATTTTCGACCGTTTCGCCGACAGCGCGCTTATCTTCACGCTGTTCTGCTGGTCCTTTGTCGATACTTTTTTCATGGCTCGGAGCGAGCTAACGATCGCGATCAATAATGCCTTCAAGGAGGCAGCTATTGAAATTCCATTCCCACAACAAGATGTGCATGTTCGTTGGGCTGAGATGCACCGCGCTGCAGCCGAATCGAGTGAGCTGGCAAAAGACTTGGCACAAAGTAAAAGTACAGAGAGTCCCGTGCTTTTTTCAGGGAAGGGAAATCATACCAAGAAGTGAAAGCGGAGCGGTTGAAGCAAACCTCAGAATCAACTCGACGTGGCAATCTGCAAGAGGTAGCGGGGCAACCAGGACCTGATTACGGATAGAAACACACGCTAGCCGAGTCGGGTCAAACTAGAAACACCTTGGAAAAGCGTTTTTTCTCTTTAAGTCTCCGGCTACTCGATACATCGATGGTTTATTGCACGGTCGGCACCGCGCCGAAGTAGTTCCTCCAAGCCGAGGTTAAAAGCTCGTTGGACAGCGCCATCGCGCGGTTCTCATACTTGCAAAGGTCGACGCAACGGAGGATTAAGTCGCGCGGCTCGCAGCCGCGGAGTGGCCGTTTATCCGCTTCGTAAAGGCGGAAAACAAAGTCGAGATACTTGCGATCATACTCGAAACCGCTCTTACGGACGAATTGCTCGAAGATTGTCGCGTACATTTCGCGATCCGGCGCATTGACATAAAGACGGTAGCCCATGCGGCGCAAGAAAGCGTCGTCGACGAGATCGCTGGGATCGAGGTTGGTGGCGAAGATGAGCAGCTGCTCAAAGGGAACCTCTATTTTCTTCCCGGTATGCAGAGTGAGATAGTCGATGCGTCCTTCGAGGGGGACGATCCAGCGGTTGAGGAGGTCGTGGGGATCGACGCGCTGGCGCCCGAAATCGTCGATGACCAGAGTGCCGCCGTTGGATTTCATTTGAAACGGCGCTTCATAAAATCGTACGGTATTGCTGTAGATCAAGTCCATCGTCTCGATGGTCATTTCGCCGCCGACAACAACGATCGGCCGCTTGATTCTGATCCAACGCTCATCGTGACGATCGATCCCTGTAACCGGAACGGGTTGGTGGTTGTGCAAGTCGAAAACCTTGATGACTTGACCATCGACTTCAATGGCATGGGGTATCCAGATTTCGCCATGTTGAGCTCTGTGTAGCGCCGTGGCGATGGTGGTTTTGCCATTGCCGGACGGGCCGGTCATGAACAAGCTGCGGCGTGAATTGGCAACGAGCCCGAGAGTTTGCACCGTGCTCTCAGGAAGCACCAGCTCGGACATGGCCGAGCGCACGTCCTCGGGTTGAATCGGGTCGCATGCCGCGCTCTGGCGCAGCACCATCTCAGTATAGGCTGGCAGGGATACCGGCGCCGGGCCGATATAACCGTTCATTTCGAGCAGCTGTTGGGCACGCTGCCAACCACGGTCAAGCATGCCATAACGATTGTTGCCATAGCTGATCAGGCCGCGGATTTCGACAAATTTTTCGCGGTAAAGATGCTGCAGCAAATCTTCGGTTACGGGCATTGATAACTTGAGTTTTGCCGCAGCTCTGTCGGTGCTGCAGTTGGCGTCGGCATAAACAGTCTTCAGCGCCAAGTCGGCGAGAAAGCCGAAATCCAGTTGGGTATTCTCGGCTTTCAGCGGAACTGGCGGGACGAACATCGGCTCGGCTGATATCGTAGGTTCCGGCTGGCTCATAATTCGCTTAAAACCTCCGCGTTTGCGGTGTCAAGCAGGAACACCGCATGGAATATTATCAAGCTCTCACTCCGGGAGCGCCTCGCAACAGACTTATTGTAGGGGCTAATAGTTCCTTTGGCAATGAAAACTGCGGCCTTTAACCGGATTTCCCCTGGCCGGGGTGTGACCGGCGAAGTCATATGGGGAGATGAGTGGCAGGACACCCCTTGGGAGCAGGCGTCAACGATTTATTGGAGCGTGGCCGAGGCTACCAGCCGACGCACCCGCATTGAAGCGTAACAGCGCTTGTGTTATAAACATGCCGTTTGAGGGAAAATTATGAAAGCTGGTATCCATCCGGAATATAAAAATTCAACCATTACCTGTGCGTGCGGCCAAGTGGTTGAAACCCACTCGACAGCAGGCAACATCCATGTGGAAATTTGCTCTAACTGCCACCCTTTCTTCACCGGGAAGCAAAAACTCCTCGATTCAGCCGGTCGCGTAGAGAAATTTAGAAAAAAATACGGCCTGAAGCAGTGAGATCAGCGGAGGATTGAGGCTGAATGTGAGTCACTAGGCAATTGCGGCACCTGGAAGGGCAAAGGGCGGCTGTGATCCCTTTGCCCTTTTTTATTTCCTGGATGTTGGTTTTTTTAATCGTGAACCGGCCATGCTCGATAAACTAGCTGAAGTCGAAAATCGCTACCTGGAGCTGGAAAAGATGATGTCGGATCCCCAGCTCCTAAGTCAGCAGCGGGAGTATTCCAAAGTCGCCAAGGAGCGCGCCGAGTTGGAGGAAATCGTCAATTGTTATCGCGACTGGCGCAAGGTCGAGCAGGAGATTCAGGATAATCGGCAACTCCTCGACGAAGCCGACGAAGCGATCCGAGAGCTGGCGAAAGAAGAGGTCGCCGCCCTGCGTGAGCGCAAAGATGCGCTCGAAGCCCGACTCAAGGTCTTGATTCTGCCGAAAGACCCCAACGACACGAAGAATGTCATCGTAGAAATTCGCGCCGGCACCGGCGGCGACGAGGCGGCGCTGTTCGCGGCGGAGCTCTTCCGCATGTACACCCGCTACGCCGAGTCGCGCGGTTGGCGGGTGGAAATGATGAGCTCAAACCCGACGGGATTAGGCGGGTATAAAGAAATCATCATGAGCATCGAGGGCCAGGGCGCCTATTCAAGGCTCAAATTCGAGGGCGGCGTGCACCGCGTCCAGCGTGTCCCGGTGACAGAAGGTTCGGGGCGCATCCATACCTCCGCGGTGACCGTTGCGGTCCTGCCCGAGGCCGACGAAGTGGAAATTGCCATTGACCCCAAAGAGCTCCGCATCGACGTCTTCCGCTCATCTGGACCGGGCGGTCAGAGCGTCAACACAACGGATTCGGCGGTCCGGATCACCCATATTCCCACGGGCATCGTGATTTCTTGCCAGGATGAAAAATCGCAGCATAAAAACCGCGCCAAGGGGATGAAGATTTTGCGCGCCCGATTGTTGGAGCGAAAGCAGGAGGAGCAGCGCTCGGAGATTGCCGCCACGCGCAAGTTGATGGTCGGCAGCGGCGATCGGAGCGAGCGGATTCGAACCTACAATTTCCCCCAGGGGCGGCTGACCGATCATCGGATCAATTTTACTCTTTACAAACTGGATCGCGTGATGGAGGGAGAGCTCGACGAAATTATCGACGCTCTTATCACCCACTATCAAGCCGAAGTGCTCAAGACGGCGGGGACGCCGCAGCAAAATGGAAAGTCAGTCAACCGAAACGATTGAGTTGCGGGCCACGCGACTGTCGGCAGTTTTGCGGCTGGGCGCGCGCCTCTTGATCGGAGGCGGTTTCGATCGCGCAATTCTCGACGCGGAGCTGCTGCTCGGGCACGCTCTTGGTCTCAGCCGCGAGCAGTTGGTGCTTGGCGCCGGTAGAGAACTCAGCCCTTCGCGGGTGCGCGCTTACGAACGTCTTTTGACAAGACGCTGCGCTCATGAACCGGTGGCGTATATCACCGGCCGGCGCGAATTTTGGTCGCTGGACTTTCACGTCACGCCAGCGGTCCTGATTCCGCGGCCGGAAACCGAACGTTTGGTCGAGATCGTCCTGCAACTCGCTGGTGCATTGCGCACTAACCAGCCGCTCCGAATCGTCGATATCGGCACCGGCAGCGGCGCCATCGCCGTAGCTCTGGCGAGCGAGCTGGCCGATGCGCATATTTTTGCGACGGATATCTCCGCTGCAGCGCTTACGATCGCGGCGGACAATGCGGCGGAAAATCGCGTTGCCGACAATATAGAATTTGTTCGCAGCGATCTTTTCGCCGGCTTGCCGACCGATCGGCCCTTCGATCTCCTGGTGTCAAATCCTCCGTATATCCCTCGCGCGGAAATTGACGCGCTCGAACCTGAAGTGAGCCGCTGGGAGCCGCGGGGAGCGTTGGATGGCGGTTGGGACGGCCTTGATTTCTATCGGCGCATTGCTGCGCGGGCTTTTAACTACTTGCGGTCGGGTGGCGCCGTTGCGGTTGAGATCGGCGCGGGCATGGGTAGGGCTGTGGCAGCTCTCTTCAAAGAGAGTGCTGGCTGCGCCGAAATCGAGCTCTACCAGGATTATGCCGGTATCGATCGCGTCATCGTGGCGCGCAAGAACAATTAGAACTCTGAATAGGTCGAAGGAAACGCGCGGGTGGACAAAATCATCATTCAAGGCGGTAAGAGTCTGGACGGGGAAATCGCCGTGAGCGGCTCTAAAAACGCCGCGCTGCCGGTGCTGATCTCTTCGTTACTCACGGCAGAGCCCTGCGAGTACCGGCATATACCCCATCTGGCCGATATCCATACCACATTAAAACTTCTCGCCGGTCTGGGCGTCAAAGTCGACTACCAGAATTGGCTCAAAGGCGCCGATGATTTGAAGCTCGAGGCCGACGGCATCGACAAATTCGAAGCGTCCTATGACTTGGTTAAAACCATGCGTGCGTCGTTTTTGGTATTGGGCCCGCTGCTGGCGCGCTTTGGCCACGCGCGGGTCTCGACGCCGGGCGGCTGCGCCATCGGCGCGCGGCCGGTCAATCTTCATCTCAAGGGCCTGGAAGCGATGGGCGCGGCCATTGAACAAAGCCATGGCTACGTGGAAGCGAAAGCCGCGCGATTGCGCGGTGCAAAAATTTATCTCGATCTGCCGTCGGTCGGCGCCACTGAAAATCTCATGATGGCGGCGACGCTCGCCGATGGCGCGACGGTGATCGAAAACGCCGCCAGAG
>JBLMXG010000339.1:0-3805 GCA_050257635.1 Chloroflexota bacterium | reverse complement strand
CCACGTACAGCCAAAGCATCCACGGCGAGGCCGTGGCGCGCGGCGTGCGGGACGCGCCAGTGTGCACGGATTGCCACGGCGAGCATCGCATCTTGAGGCGCAACGAACCGAGCTCGCCGGTGTCCGCCAGCAACGTCGCCGGGGAGACCTGCGGTCGCTGTCATAGCAGCGCGCGCTTGAGCGAGAAATACGGCCTGCCGCTCGATAAGGTGCCGGCGTTCGAGGACAGCTTTCACGGTTTGGCGCTACGCACCGGGCAGGTGACCGCGGCCAACTGCTCGAGCTGTCACGGCGTGCACGATATTCGACCTTCGAGCGACCCGCGCTCGCATGTCAACAAAGCCAATCTGCCCAAGACCTGTGGTCAATGTCATCCCGGTGCTGGTACGCGATTTGCGTTAGGGCCGGTTCATGTCGTGGCGTCGGCGGTTAGCTCGCCGGCAGTGTACTGGATCCGGATCATCTATCTGTGGGTGATCATCGTGACCATCGGCTTGATGGCGCTGCACAACGTGATCGACCTTTGGCGCAAGGCGAGAACCGACCGGCCGAGTTTCGGTGTGCCGGCGAATTTCGCCGTGCGGATGAGTCGAGACTTGCGCTGGCAGCACGGCCTGGTGATGGCGAGCTTCGCCGTACTGGTGTATACGGGGTTTGCCTTGAAGTATCCCGAGGGCTGGTGGGCGACCCCGCTGCTCACCTGGGAAACGCAGCTTGGATTGCGCGGCGTGCTCCACCGAATCGCCGCGGTGGTTCTCATCGGGTCGCTGCTCTGGCATTTGATCGAACTGGCGACCCGGCCCTCGTTGCGGGCGAAACTGCGCGGGATCAAAGTTCAGCGAAAAGATTTTGCTGATTTTATTTGCCTCCAACTCTACAATCTGGGCTTGACCGGCGCCAGGCCGCATTTGGGAAAATTCAGCTATATCGAAAAAGTCGAGTATTGGGCATTCATGTGGGGAATGCTCTTGATGACCGTCACTGGTCTTTTGCTCTGGTTTGAGAATTTTACCTTGAGTTTTTTGCCGAAATGGGTCAGCGATATCGCTACGGCTATTCATTTTTATGAAGCGGTGCTTGCTACTCTGGCTATTTTAGTTTGGCATTTTTATTGGGTGATCTTTGATCCCGAAATTTATCCCATGGATGCCAGTTGGTGGCACGGCCGCCCGCCGGCGGCCCGCGCTCACGAGCGAACGGCCAAGGAAGACGATGTCACAAGCGAAGCGGAAAATTCACCTCACTCCGCAGAAGCGAGCGATAAGAAATAAAAGACGTTTTCTGAAGAAGATCGACAAGGTCCATCCGCGGCCATAATTCAATAAACGATCGCGCCATGCGCAATTTACTACGTCATCCATTGAGCCTTATCGGCGCCGGCTTAGTCGTTCTGAGCGGTGTCTCCATTCTGTTCTTGTTTCTGATCGAAGCGATCACCGGAAGAGCCAACCCGTACCTCGGCATCTTTACCTACATGATCTATCCGGCGCTCTTGCTTGTGGGACTGATCCTGATCCCCGCGGGCGTATTTTTGGAGCGCCGCCGCCGTGTCAGGGGGGGCGCGACTTCCCCCTATCCGATCATCGATCTGAACATCGGACGAATCCGCGGTGTCTTTCTCTTCGTGGTCGTTTCATCGATTTTCCTTATGGGCTTTATCTCGACCGTCAGCTATCAAGCGTATCATTTCACCGAATCGGTGACGTTTTGCGGCGAGCTTTGTCATTCGGTCATGAAGCCGGAATACACGGCTTATCAGGATTCTCCGCATGCCCGGGTGACATGCGCTGAGTGCCATGTCGGTTCGGGCGCAGGCTGGTACGTGCGCTCCAAGCTCTCCGGGGCTTACCAAATCTACTCGGTGCTGTTCCATAAATACCCGCGGCCGATTCCGACGCCTGTGGAGAACCTCCGCCCGGCGCAGGAAACCTGCGAGCAATGTCACTGGCCGGAAAGATTTTTTGGCGCCCAATTGAAGGTGATCACGCGATTTGCCCACGACGAGAAAAACAGCGCGCATCAGATTCAAATGCTGATTCGCACCGGCGGAGGGAGTCCGACCACGGGGATCACCAGCGGGATTCACTGGCACATGAACATCGCCAATGAAGTGGTGTACGGCGCCGCGGACGCCAAGCGGCAAAAAATTCCGTGGGTGCGAATCAAGGACCGGCAGGGACGAGTCACTGACTATTACGACCGCACCGCCGGGCTGACAGCGGAAGACATGAAAAAGCTCGAGATTCGCAGAATGGACTGCATGGACTGCCACAACCGTCCGAGCCATATCTTCCACGACCCCGATAGCGCCGTCGATACGGCTCTCTTCAGCGAGCTCATCGCGCGCGATCTGCCTTATATCAAAAGAGAGTCGGTGCGTGTTCTCAGGCAGTCCTACCCCAACGAAGAGAAGGCGAGAGAGGGGATTGCGACATCGTTGGATAGTTTTTATTTGACCCAGTATCCCAAGCTCTACAAGGAAAAAAACCAGGAGATCAAGCAGGCGATCGCCGAGGTGGAGCGAATTTACCGGAGCAATATCTTTCCTGAGATGAAAGTGGATTGGCGCACCCATCCCGACAATATCGGGCATACCATCTTCCCCGGTTGTTTTCGCTGCCACGACGGCAACCATGTAAGTCGGGACGGAAAAGTGATCCGGCAGGACTGTCAGCTCTGTCATACGATCATCGGCCAGGAGAATAAGCCGAAGAACCCGACGGAGGTGGAAGCCGCGGAAAAATTCCAACATCCATGGCCCTTGTTCGGCAAGCATGCGAAACTGAGCTGCAACACATGTCACTCGCGGGGTAGGGGATTATCCTCTGATTGCACGACTTGCCATCAGCATCCCGCCGGGGCTCCCATGGCGACGCTTCCCTGCTCGACCTGCCATCTGAAGGAACAAGAGGTGAAACCGGTCGTGTCCTGTGTGACCTGCCATGCCAAGCGCGCCGAGCTTCATCTCAAAACGACCCATGCCGCTACGGACTGCACGATGTGCCACACTCCGCATCAGTGGAAGGTGACGAAGAGAGATGTGTGCTACACGTGCCATCCCGATAGGTCGGACCATTATCCGCAGACGTTGTGCAGCGATTGCCACTTGTTTCGGCCGGCGGCGAAGGCGCCCTGATTGAAAGAAATCGGCCAAGGGATCGTCTAAGAATTTGACGTTTGTAATTCTGCGCATGCAAAAAGTAAATATCTTACAAAGAAAAGGAGGAAAAACATGACGCGAGGCGGAAAAGGATTGGGTATTTTGGCGGTTGTATTAATTACGGCATGGAGCAGCTCTAGCGCATGGCCGGCCGATGCCAAGGCCGGCAAGGCGACTTATGATAAACTTTGTGCGTCTTGCCATGGGCCGGATGGCAAAGGAAATCCCGCCATGATCAAAGCGCTGGGCGAGAAAGGGTTGAACATCGTCGGGAAGGATACTAAAGCTAAAAAAGACGAGGAGCTGCTCAAGGTGATTACTCAAGGAGCGGGTAAAATGCCGGCATCCGGAAAAAGTTTGAGCCAGCAAGCACAAAAGGATGTTTTGGCTTACACACGATCGCTCGCGAAATAATTTTGGCTCCGGAATACGGATAGCCCCCTGATAATGACTGGCCGATGTTGGTAACGATAAAATCTTCCAATTGAACCAGAAAGGATCCTTGACGAACTATGAAAACGAAACAATTAGCAGTGGTAATTGGCGTCGGCATGATCGCCGGCTGGGTTTCCGTAGCGGTGGCGGCAGACACAAGCGCCGGCAAGGCTCTGTTCGAAAAATCCTGCGTCGGCTGTCACGGCAAGG
>JBLMXG010000338.1:0-7628 GCA_050257635.1 Chloroflexota bacterium | reverse complement strand
ATCTGGCTTTATCTCTGCGTTTCGCTCAATCGGAAAATAATTGCACGGCGCATTGCATTCCACGTTAGGAATTGAAAAAAAACATGGGACAACCGCGGATTTGCCCGTAGGACGCCGTTGCGCGCGTAACCGATTCCCATCCGCCAAATCGCTTGTGTGCGGGGGAAGATTCCCGGCTCCCGACAAGAAGATCTATGCCACATAGCGTGCCCCTGATCACCACGATCGCCGTCGCATTGGGACTTGCGCTGATTCTCGGCTTCGTTGCCGCGCGACTCAAACTGCCGCCGCTGGTCGGTTACTTGATTGCGGGGATCGCGATCGGCCCGGCGACGCCCGGCTTTGTCGCCGACATCGAGCTATCGACCCAGCTGGCGGAGATCGGCGTTATGCTTTTGATGTTCGGCGTCGGCTTGCACTTTTCTCTCGAAGACCTGCTCGCGGTCCGGCGCATTGCCTTGCCCGGCGCTCTCGTCCAGATCGTCGTCGCGACTATGATGGGTTTGGGGGCCGCTGCTCTCTGGGGCTGGAGTCATTCCGCTGGAATGGTTCTCGGTCTTGCGCTGTCGGTCGCCAGCACCGTCGTACTTCTCAAGGCGCTAGAAAGTCGCGGCGTCCTCGAAACCTTTAATGGCCGCATCGCGGTCGGCTGGCTGGTGGTCGAAGACCTTGTCATGGTCCTTGTGCTGGTATTGCTACCGGTCTTCGCCGTCTCTCTGGGCAGCACCGCGGATGGCGCTCACGGCGCGGGCGATCGCAGTCTGGTTGCCACCCTCGGCTTCACTCTCGGCTGGATCGCGGTGTTCATTGCCCTCATGTTGATCGTCGGCCGGCGATTGTTTCCACAACTGCTCTGGCAGATCGCCCGCACCGGCTCGCGCGAACTATTCACGCTGTGCGTCATCGCCGCCGCCTTGGGCATCGCCTACGCTTCCGCGGAATCGTTTGGCGTCTCTTTCGCCCTCGGCGCTTTTTTCTCGGGCATGGTGCTGCGCGAGTCGCCGTTGAGTTACCGCGCCGCCGAGGAATCTCTGCCCTTGCGAGATGCGTTCTCGGTGCTGTTTTTCGTTTCCGTCGGCATGCTCTTCGATCCGAAGGTGCTGATTGACGAACCCCTGCATGTGTTGTTCGTCGTGACGATTATAGTTTTCGGCAAGTCGCTGGCGGCTTTTTTCCTCGTGTTGCTTTTCCGCTATCCGCTCAATACCGCGCTGACCGTGTCAGCGAGCTTGGCTCAGATCGGTGAATTTTCATTTATCCTCGCCGGCCTCGGCGTTGACCTCGGTCTGATGCCGGAGGAAGGGCGGAGTCTGATTCTTGCCGGATCGATCATATCGATCGCTCTCAATCCCCTGGTGTTCCATGTTATCGAGCCGGCGCAAGCATGGATTCGCAAACGTTCGAAATTGGCGCAAGCTTTGGAGCGCCCCGACGACCCTCTAGCAGTTTTGCCGATAACCGTGGAGCTGACTCGGCTCACCGAACAAGTCGTGCTGGTGGGTTACGGCCGAGTCGGGCGGCGCATCGGCGAAGCGCTCACCGCCAACGGCATCTCCTTCGTTGTCGCTGAAGAGAACCGCGAGATCGTCGAGAAGCTGCGCGAGAACGGCATCCCCGCCGTATCCGGCGACGCCTCCGATCCCAACGTACTGATCCAGGCCCACATCCATCGCGCCCGCATGCTGGTCATCGCCACGCCGGACACATTGGATGTCCGCCGCATGATCGAGATCGCGCGCACCGTCAACCCCCGCATCGAGACGATCGTGCGCACCCACAGTGAGGAAGAAGCCGTCCTGCTGGAAAAAGAAACCGCCGGTAAAGTCTTCCTTGGCGAGCATGAGCTTGCCCGCAGCATGATCCAGTTCGTGCTCGATCGCTACGCCAACGGCGGCGCGCGGCGCCATTAAAGATACCCCCTGTCGGCCCTATCGGCACGTGAAAAAAGGAGCTTTAGCAACCATGTGAGATCAAGTTGCCATACTCCGCTGCTGGCTATAAAATCTCCGCCGCAAGGTCTGTATCGATATGGCAGCGACATGATTGCACAGTGTTGTGTGTTTTCGAGATTGGCATGAGCATCACCGCAACTAACTCCCCCACCCGGGCGCAGACTTCGCCTAACGACTCCCAACTGATCCAGCGCGCGCGTTCGATCCACGACCGAACCATTACTCTCGACACGCATATCGATTTCGAGCCGCGGAATTTGATCGGTGAGCAGAACTACACGCAGCGGCTCGACACCCAGTTCAATCTCCCCAACATGATCGAAGGCGGCCTCGACGCTTTATTCTTTGTCGTCTACGTCGGCCAGACGAGAGAAACGCAAAATGCGGAGGCGCTCCAATCCAGCGGCTTCGAACGCGCCTACAACTTGGCCATCGACAAATTCGACGCAGTTCATCGTTTCACCACCGAGATCGCCCCTGAAACAATCGAGCTGGCGCTGAGTGCCGACGACGTGCGTCGGATCAGCGCACAAGGCAAGAAAGTGGCATTGATCGGCGTTGAGAACGGCTACCCGCTCGGCGAGGATATTGTCCGCGTACAGGAATTTCACGAGCGGGGCGCGCGCTATTTATCGCTGACTCACAACGGCCACAATCAGCTCGCCGATTCCCATACCGGTGAGCGCGACGGGTGGAAGTGGAATGGCTTATCGCCGTTGGGCAGACAAGTCATCGCCGAAATGAACCGTCTCGGCATCATGGTCGACGTTTCACACATGTCAAAAGAAGCGATGATGCAAACCGCGGCGGTCTCCGAGGCGCCGGTGATTGCTTCGCACTCCTCTGTCAGAGCGCTCTGCAATGTGAGCCGGAATATCGACGACGAGCAATTGCTCGCGCTCAAACAAACCGGCGGTGTTTTCCAAGTCGTCGCCTATGTCGACTTTTTAAAAAAGCGCGAAGCGGATTCCCCGGAGCGACAAGCCGCTCTTGCCGCCGCGCGCAGGTCTTTCGGCCTTCCGGATCAGAACGGCCCCGGACACCGCCTCCGGCTTCATTCCGCGCTAAAGCAGCTGCCCGACGACCATCGCGCCCAGTACGAGACTAAACTTGCTGAGATCGATCAGGAGTATCCCGGCAACACGCCTGCCTCGGTCAAAGACCTCGTCGACCACATCGACTACGCCGTAAAGCTGATCGGCATCGATCATGTCGGCATCGCTTCCGATTTCGATGGCGGCGGCGGAGTCGAAGGCTGGAACGACGCGAGTGAAACTTTCAACGTGACGTTGGAGCTGGTCCGCCGCGGTTATGCCGAAGAGCAGATCGCAAAGCTCTGGGGCGGCAATCTGCTACGGGTCATGGAAGAAGTGCAACGAATCGCGAGCCGGCGGCAAAAGTAACGTGGTTGATATGGGATCCTTTGTCACCGCAATCTACGGGTCCCATATACTTTGCCAAGTAGGCAATTCTGCCGCGAATTGAATCGCTACGAGTGTATTCCGCGCAGCTTGCTGCGCTGCGATTCCGATGTAGGATGGGTTGAGCCTTGGCGATACCCATCGTTTTCCACGGTGGGTATCGGTGTAATGCGCCTCCACCCACCCTACAAAGATACCCGGCTGCTTGCTGCGAGGCGGATCGTTGCAGCGAGCCATTCGAACGATTGGTATGGTCAAAAAAGCATGTTAGACACAGCCGCATGAAAACCAACTTACATTTGACCCTCGCCGCCGGTGATTATGAAAGTATCCGCGCCCTCAAAGAAGAGACGGTAAAGCCCGACGGGATCGAGCTTACGATCTTGACCGACATGACTGCCGAGGTGCGCCACGCGCGCATGCTCCGTGGCCGGCAGTTCGACGTCGCCGAGTTGTCGATGTCCAACTACATTGTCGCAAAAGACCAGGGTTTGCCTTTTATCGCGATACCGGTTTTTCTCCATCGCCGCTTTCGCCACGGCTTTGCATTCGTGAACACCACGAAGGGAATCGAGAAGCCCACAGACCTGATCGGCAAAAAAATCGGCGTCGGCAGCTATCACGCCACCTCGAATTTGTGGCTTCGCGGCATCCTGGAACACGAGTTTGACGTGCCGCACAAACAGATTCGTTGGTTTAACGAATTCGAGGAAAAAATCCCCTGGCAAGTCCCGCCGGGCCTGAGCATTCAAAAAATTCCCACGGGCAAAAACATTGTCGACATGCTACTCGCCGGTGAATTAGACGCCGTGATCGATCCGGAAGTGATCCGGCCGATTGCCGCCAAGGACCCGCGTGCGCGCCGGCTGTTTCCCAACTATCGCGAGTTGGAAATCGACTATTTCAAACGCACCGGCATCTTCCCGATCATGCACACCACGGCGATCAAGCAAGAAATCGTCGACAAACACCCCTGGGTGCCCGCCAGTCTGATGCGAGCTTTCGAAGAATCGAAAAAGATTTCCTACAAACGGATGGAGAACCCGCGAATTGTTCCCTTGGCGTGGTTCCGTTCTTTCGTCGAAGAGCAGGAAGAAATCTTTGGCAGCGATCCCTGGATCTACGGCCTCGGCGAATCCAACCGCAAAAACGTCCAGACCTTGATGCAGTATTCTTTCGAGCAAGGGCTGATCGGCAGAATGATGACGATGAAAGAGCTATTTATCGATCCGACATCCGAGTGACTTGGATGCCCTCAGTTTGTCAGGTTTATCACCCGCAGTTAGGCGCACCCGAGTAGCGTAAACAGTCCGAAGGAAATTGAATGCCCTTGAAACACCAATTGAACATCCATCTGGACTATGGCATCCAGTGCTTTGAGCCGGGAGGTTTGGAAGTTCGGTACGGCTATCATTACAGCGGTGAGCACCAACTGCGAGAACAAGTTGTGCAGATTCCAAGAGCCAAGTTAGATCCAGATCTTAAGTCCGATCTGGACGCGTTATATGAAATGTTGAGGGGCCGCATTCCACAGGCAACACCAGTCAGGCTACCGCATGCGGAAATCGTACCGACAATAAGACCCGGTGGTTTGACATTCGTTGTTCTTGATCAAGCTCGGCAAGAGCAGCTACCGATCGCAAGACTCTATTACTACGAAATCATCGAGCCCATAAGGTCCAATATAGAACGCCGCATATACCTCGAGCGACCAGACTGGACAGACAATGAGCTCAAAGTTTGTAAACGTGTTCGCGAAAAGGTGCGAAAGATTGCATGGGACGACTATAGCGGCTTAATGGGACATCATCTGTTTGGTGCTGCTGAGCATGAATCATAGTCTCTCCCGCGCATGGACGCCTAACTGGAACCTTCGGTGCCGAACCTTCAGTGCCTGACTTGCCTAAATTGCGTAACTTTTTGAGTCACCTTAAATGAACTTCGCGACAATCATTGCTCCCCGCTCTGTGGAACACTCTGGAGTCTTGCGCGAGACCGCCAAGGTGAAATAATTGAAGCCATGGCCATTCAAATCGTCCGGCTCGGAACGGCTCGTCACAAGAATGAAGGCCTGCGCATCGGCACGGTGCGCCGGCCGCCGCGCGGCGTGCGCAAGGCGGACTATTCGCGCCTCGATTACTACGATCTCTGGCTGCCGGAGTTGTCTCCGAGCGCGCCGCTGGTGTCTTGGCTGCTCTCGGAATCCATCACGCCGAAGCGGTGGGCCACGTTCGAGCGGCGCTATCGTCAAGAAATGGCTCAGCCGGCGGCCAAACGGATCATCAATCTGCTCGCCGCACTATCGAGTCAAACCAACTTTTCTCTCGGCTGCTATTGCGAAGACGAAAGCCATTGCCACCGTTCAGTACTGAAGAAACTCTTGCTCGACGAGGGCGCTCATTTAACATAGCGGTTCGGTGCTCTAAGTACTAAATATCCGTTGTCCTGGTTGCTCGCCCTCCCCGTCTCTCTGTCGACCCCCAATCTTGCCTTGACAAAATAATAGGCAATCTTATAGCGTCCAACCGGTTCTTGGGCCAACCGAGATCAACGTCTACTCACTCACAAGGAGGCGATCATGGCGAAACTTCGGCATCTAGGCATCCGCACGGAGGACACGGGCAAGTTAGCGTCTTTTTACGTGGACGTGTTCGATATGAAGGTGATCCACAAGAGCAAGGAAGAAGGCGGCACTGTGTTCCTCTCCGACGGCTACTTCAATCTGGCGATCATTCCCAACAAAGATCAGAACGCCACCAACGGGCTTTACCACTTCGGTTTTCAGGTCGAAAACGGCGAGGCGATCGTCGAGAAGATGAAAAAGATCAATCCCAACAAACTGCCCAAGCCGCGCCCCAACGGCAGGCCCTATGCGGAGACCCGCGGGTCGGACCCCGACGGCAACTATTTCGATATTTCGGAGCACGGCTTTCTCGATGTGCAACCCGTTGGCGAGAAAAAGCCCGAATAGGGCACGGCGATGAAAACGCGCGCAGATGGAAACTCCGCCGCGGCGATTCGGGTCGCAGTTCTAGCGCTCCTCGCTGTCCTCTTGAGCCAGATCTTTCCGGTCCGGCTTGCGGCCCAGACGCGTAGCAACCTCGCCGGCAGCGTGACCAGCGAAAGCATGGCCGCGCTGTGGGTCGCCCGGGACCGGGGGTTGTTCAAGAAGTATGGCATCGACGTCCAGTTCATCCTCATGCCGCGCAACGCTTTAACCGTTGCGGCATTGCTCGCCGGGGAAATCGATGCCGCTATCGTGGGCCCGGGCCATGTGATTAACGCCGCAAGCAGCGGCGCGGATCTCATCGGCATCGCCAACCTGAGGCAGAAGCTAGACTTTCGTTTGGACGCCAGGCCCGAAATTAAAAAGAAGGAAGACTTGCGCGGCAAGCGTTTCGCGATCAGCGGGCCGGGCTCTACGTCACATATACAGGCACTGCTCGCACTTCAGGAATTCGGCATCGACCCAAATCAGGCAAGAATTACGTTCCTGACCATTCCGGGAACGGAAATGAACCGGCGCCTGGCGCTCGAAACGGGCAGCATCGATGCGACGACGTTGACCGGCTCGGTCGGCGACCTCTACGGCAACAAGGGTTATACCGTCCTCTATAATTCGCAAAACACCGGCGCTACCTTGCCTCAAACCATGGTAGTGACGACGCGGCGCATCGCGGCGGCAAAACCGAAGGTCATCGAAGCTTATCTCAAAGGGTTGATCGAGGCGATCGCAGTGATTATGGATCCCGCCAACAAGGAAGTCGTTCTACGGCTGCTGGCATCGAATCTGCGGCTCACCAAACCGGCGGACGCGGAAGAATCCTATCAATCGGTGGTTAACTCCTACGAACAAGTGCCGCATGTGAACATCGAAGGGATGAAGCGGCTGCACAATCTCATGGCTCAGATCAATCCCAAAATTGCCGATGTCCGGATCGAGAAAGCCATCGACAATTCCTTTGTGAACAAGCTTGAAGCCTCGGGATTCATTCAAAGCGTTTACAAAAAGAACTAACCCCGCGGGCGGCGTAAAACTCTTAAGCGAAAAGGGGACGGCCTTCGCCGTCCCCTTCGGGGCGCATGCCGAAGCACATGCCGACGCCGCCGTACGCTTCGACGCGATGGGTGAGCTCGCCGCGGGCGATGTCGTCGATATGGCGCTGAGTGAGATAAGCGGAAGTCGCGCTGATGTTCCAGTGGTCTTTAAAAATCTCCCTTCGCTCGATTTAGTTCAAAGTTCCAGGTTCAAAGG
>JBLMXG010000337.1:0-4076 GCA_050257635.1 Chloroflexota bacterium | reverse complement strand
GCGCTCTCGTTGAGCCACCGCGCCGTGGCTAAGGCGCAAGCCAGCTCGCAACGGAGCCAGCAACAGCGCGCTACCGCTGATTTACTGAGCAGCTATCTTCGCTCCGCTTATCCGTACCGTACGACGCCTCAGGATCAAGCCATCTTCTTTGACGGGCAGAGTGAAAGCCTGACGTTTATATCGGCCTATTCCCACGCCCAAGGCGGGCGCGGCATGGCCAAGATCCGCATCGGTGTCGAGGAAGCCGACGACGGCCAGGCGGCGCTCAGCCTCGAAGAAGTGACTCCGGTGCGCTTAGACGGTGATCAGGACGTGCCCGCGGAGAGCCAACGCCTGTTGTTAGGGGAGCGGATCAAAGACTTTCGCTTGGCTTATCTGGACCCGCAAGCGGAGGAAGAAACTTGGAAACCGCTTTGGAACGGTCAGGAGCGGCGCATCTTGCCGCGAGCCGTGCGCTTGACTTATTTGGACGAAAGTGGCCGCGAGGAGCGCTGGGAATTCCCGGTAATGATGATGGTTCTCACGCCATGACAATGATGTCGAATATTTATCCGTCCGGGCTTCGTAGCGAGCGCGGCGTAGCGCTGATCCTTGTGCTGTGGATTTTTATCTTTCTCTCGGCGGTGGCTTTCGAATTCAGTGCCGAGACCAGGGAAGAAGCTGCAGCGACGCTGCGCTTCGATGACGAGACTCAAGGATATTACCTGGCCGTGGCCGGCTTTGAGCGCGGCTTGTATGATTTTCTAACGCAGCAAAACAGCGCCGTTTCGGCACAACAAGAGCCGCAAAAGGAAGACCTGTTCGACGGCCGCTGGCGCGAGCAAGATCTCGCCGACGGTAAGTTCCGGGTCAAGCTAATCGACGAAAGCGGCAAGATCAATATCAACCGAGTGAGCGAGGATTCACTGCGCCGTATTTTGACTAACCTCGGCATCGAAGATGCTCGTCGGGATATTTTGGTCGACTCGATCATGGATTGGCGCGATCCCGATGACCTGCACCGCGTCAATGGCGCCGAGAACGATTACTACACCAATTTGCCGCAGCCGTACACGGCGAAGAACGGCGCGCTCGATACGGTCGAAGATTTGCTCTGGATCAGGGGTGTCACCAGCGAGCTGTTTTACGGTGCCATCAATCGGTCCGGCCAAGCGGGAGAAACGTTGGGAGAGATCGGCTTGCGTGAGATTTTTACCGTCGATAGTCCCATCGATCGGATAAACCTGCGGACGGCATCGCCTGAAGTGCTGCACGCGCTGCTTGGCATCCCGCTTGAGAAATGCCGCGCTTTCGTTGAGGAGCGCGGCAAGCTCTCGGGGAAAACTTTGACCGACCTGCTGCCATTGCTTGGGATCAGTTCCGGCGACGCAGCGTTGCAGATGTTCATCTTTACCAATCCATCGGTGGTCTCGGTTATTGCCGAGGGGCGCGCGCTCGACGCTCCGATGGGACGCACGGTAAAAGGCGTTGTCCGGCTCGGTGGCCGCCAAGGCTTCGAACTGCTGCGCTGGTCCGACCGCGATACGGCGCTACCCAATAGCCGAATCTTGGGCTAGAATAACTTCCGGATAAGAATAGAACGCCTGAATTGCAACTGCCAAAGCAAAAACTATGATCGGCCTGCGTCAAATCACGGATCTCGCCCGAGCGGATTTTCTTACCAGCGTCGGACTCTATATCACGAACGACCGGTTGATCATGGTGCGCTTGCGCAAGAGCTTGCTCACCATCTCTATGCTCGACCAGGAGCAGCGTGAATTCGGCGAAGGCGACAACCGTCAAGCGATTTCGGAGCTCACGGGCTGGGTTACGGATGAAGTTCGGGAGATCGCCCTCCGAGCCGAAGGCGACGCCCGCGAGCGCGCGCTCAGGCAAGCCATCGTCTCACTGCTGCCGCAAATCAACGCCGCGCGGGATGCGATCTATGTTTGCTTGCCGCAAGAACAGGCGATCGTTCAGCAAGTCTTCCTGCCGTTGGCCGCGCAAGACAACGTCCGCCAGGTGCTTGACTACGAGATTGAAAGACAACTGCCTTTCAAGCGCGAGGATATTTATTTCGATTATCTGGTGGTCGGGAAAAAAGGCGAGAAGCTGAGCGTATACGTTTTCGCGATTCCGAAGAAGAATCTCGACGGCTTCATCGCCTTGCTCAACTCTTTCGGCATCAACCCGAGAGGCGTCGAAACCACGGCGACGGCGCTGGCGAACTGCTTGATTTTTGCCCATGCAGCGAACGGGGGCAGCGCTGCCGTGGTCGCGAGCCATTCGAGCCACTGGGAGTTGATCGGCGTCGAAGCCAGAACCGACGGCTGGCAGCCAGCAGCAGGATTGTTATTCAGCCACCGGTTCCCCCATGCCGAATGGGCGCACGGCGCCGGACATGAAGTGTTGCAGGAATGTCTGCAGCGGGTGCCGAAGATTTTTCGCTGCGGCGATTTGACCGCTCTCAATGGGGCCGGCGATGAGCGGCTCGGTGCCGCCGAGGACATGGCGGTCGCCGGTCAACGATGGCTGCCATCGCTCAAACCATCAATGGAGCCGGACGCTATTCCCGCCATCGGCGCCGCGTTACGCGGTGTGCGGGAAGCGTCTTTGAGAGGCAATTTGTTGCATTCAGACGCGGGCGACAATGACCGCGGCAAAAGTGTATCGATGCTCAACTGGGCGCTTGCAGCGTTACTGTTGATTAGCTTGGTTGGCTGGGCGGCCAGCTTTCCGATCAAGGACGAGCTCCGTCTGCGGCAGTTGCAGAGGGAGAATCAAAAGTTGGCGCCGACGGTCGACGCCTTGCGCCGCGAGGATGACCAGCTTCAGCGGCTGCGGAAAGAGCTTGCTTTTATAGATGGACTCGAGCAGCGCCGCGGCGAAGTTCTCCGGGTTCTCGATGATCTCAGCAAGGTCGTTCCGAACAGCGCCTACTTGTCGAATCTGCGTTACCGCTCCGGTGTGCTGGAAGTTCAGGGCAACGCCGAAAATGCTTCAGCTTTGGTTCCGCTGTTAGAGCGGTCGCCGGTTTTCGAAAACGTGAACTTCAACGCGCCGTCAAACCGCGGGCGCGATAATCGTGAAACCTTTTCGTTAAAGGCGGATATCGAAAAACCTAAAGGCGGCTCACAGGAAACTCCACAGGTTCAGGGCACAAAGACGCCGCCTGCGGTGAAGGATACAAAAGCGAAGCCATGACTGAATTCTGGCAAAGACTTTCGAAGCGTGAACGGGGGTTGGTGCTTTTGACCGCATTGATCTTGCTGGTGTTTGTCGCCAGGTACGCAGTCATCACGCCCCTGGTCGAACGGCGCGCATGGATTAAAGGCCAGCTCGAAAGCCAGCCGCGGCTGTTGGCCAAGAACCTTCGTTATGTGGCTCAGAAAGAGGCGATCTTGGCCGAACTGGAAGCCTCAAAAGCGCAAATTAAGGGGCTGGAGCCCAAGTTGCTTACAGGAGACACGCCGCCGGTGAACGCTTCCGATCTTCAAGATACGGTGCAAGCTATGGCCGCCCGGGAAGGGACGCAGGTAATCACCACGCGCGTTCTCAATCCCGAGCCGGCGGGATCATTCTCAAAGATCGGCCTTCAATTGGAAATCGGCGGACAAATTCAGCAGATTGCTAATCTGATCCGGGGTATTGAAACATCTCCCAAGCTGTTGGTGATTGACGAAATCAACATTCGGTCCCTTTTCCGACCTATCGGGTTTCCCCAGCCCGCGGGCGTGCCGCAAGCCCCGGCACAGAATCTACGGATCAGTTTGATGGTATCCGGCTACGCGCGCAGCCAGCCGGTAACGCCGAGTAAAGCCGAGACGCCGACCGGTGCGACCAAACCAGTGGCGCAATAACGGTTGCGAACGAGCTTATCGGCAAGGCGCTATCCGATTCCATTGGCGTGGCACCTGCGTTGACGGGAAAATAAGCCAGCCCGAAGGGAAACCCGCTAAAACTTGGATTTCAAATTTTCCCACGTAACGGTATAATTGGCGGGCGAATTTGCTCTCAGGGGACAACCGGCGTAAATTAAGCCGCTTTGGTCCTGCGGGAGATTGGGGGGATAACCGCGATTCTGACGCGATCTGCAC
>JBLMXG010000336.1:0-5561 GCA_050257635.1 Chloroflexota bacterium | reverse complement strand
CGTTTCCCGAACGAGCAGCGAGTTATCGATATTTTTATGAGCTCTCGGCCCAGCAGGCGACGGCGTGCAGCGACAAGAAATTAAACACCTCTCCGATTATCAGAAAGATTGGAGACGTCTGATACCGGCGCTCCGTAATTTTAAACTTGAGCCGGTCAAATTTCTCTCCATACCCGGCGACGCTCCAAAGGACTTTATTACAGACAGCGAGTACCGTCCCGGTCACAGGAGTCGTCGCCAACGCCACGAAGCCTACATCGCGAAGGTCGGATCAAAGTTTTACCCGATCGAATCGATTACGGAGCAGTTGAACACGCGCATCGGGCAAGCATTTGGGTTGAACATTGCCGACTCAAAGCTCCGCCTGATCGACGGCCAGGTCCGATTCATGAGTAAGTATTTCCTCGACCGTCAGAATGAGCAGCTAACGCACGGCGCTGAAATATTCGAGCTTTCCCTGGGCAAGGAAAATTATCAAAAACTGGCTGATGATAAGTCAGAGAAGGACTACTTTACCTTTCAAATGACGGCTGAAGCCGTCAAGGCAGCATTCCCCGATTCGCATGAAAAAATCATGGCCGGCTTCGTAGAAATGCTCGCTTTCGATGTTTTGATCGGCCACAATGACCGTCATCCCTACAACTGGGGAGTTATTGTACCGATCCGTAAGGGTAAAACACCTAGGTTTGCGCCTGTATTTGACACCGCCCGCGCGCTATTTTGGAATAATCCGGAGTCGCGCGTAACCCAAATGCTAAACAACAACGCACAGCTGGAAGCCTACATCAACGGCTGCGCCCCTCCCATAGGTTGGGACGGTGAAGGTAGTGTTGCTTTCTTTGCTTTAATGAGTTTAATCTCAAAATCCTCCAGTCGATACGGGAGACTCGTTCGGAAGTATTTGGACACTGCTCCGTTGGAGGACACCTTTGGAATCCTTGAAAAAGAGTTTAAGCTATTAATGAGTCCAGAGCGGCGCGAGCTTATTAAAAGATGCTTGAGTCGTAGGCAGCAATTGCTTAAAGAAGCTTGCCAAATGTGACGATAGAGGAAAGGAGGGACCGATCAAATGGCCATCAGGGACGTTTTTAGAGAATGGCTGGGGATGCGAAAGCCGATGGTAGCTCCAGCGGACAAATCGGTCAGATTCATCCTTAAATATGGTGATCTCCTCGTCGGCACCCTATCCGTAGAAAATGGGGCGTGGAAGTTTGAATATTCGGAACAGTACAAGAAGAGCAAGGCTTTTCGTCCCCTCGTTGAGTTTCCAGACGTGGATAAGATTTATGAAAGCAAGGAGCTTTGGCAATTTTTTGCGTCGCGAATTCCTAGTCCCGAACAGCCGGAAGTGGATGCGATTTTAAGGCGAGAGCATATTTCAGAAGATGATTCCGTTGCCCTCCTAAGACGATTTGGAACCAGAACAATCTCCAACCCTTTTCAACTTGAAGCGCCCTGACCAAGCTGACGGAAAAAGGCCGAGTCTGCCATCAGCTATTACTGAAAACGGCGGGGACGAAACCAGCCGCCGTTTCTTTTCGAAATTGTTTAAGCGGCCGCTGTTTCTATACGAAACGGGAAAACGGGACAGGCTGGTTTAATTTTCCGTGCCCTAACTGAGCCCAGCTACAGCAAATCTCCATGACACTTCGAGAAGTAACCCGTACCGTCATTAGCCTGGTTGAACGAGCTAGCGGCTGCCCGGTCGTCGTCACGCCCGATCGCTCAAGATTTTGGTGGCAGCGGGTACGTGAGCGGGTGAAGCTTTATGATTGCGCTGTTTAACCAATTTTCATGGCGCAACGGCTATCATTAGCCGCCCATGCTTTCTTTCCGGTCCGCTCAGGCGTCTTTCTTCAAGGTCTTTTCGTCCCTAGGCGCGCTATCGGCGCATCTTTCAGGCTGTCCATGGGTGCCTTGATCTGGCGCGGGCGCGATCTGCGCGGTTTTGAGATTTTCCTCGCCGTGGCTCAACTGTTTCATCCCGACCAGGGATTTGGATTTGGGATCACGCCTGAGTTATTGACTTATTAGCCTGCATCTTTTTCTGAATTTCGGGCCTAAAATATTTCTCACCGCATTGGCGGCAAACTCCCGTGGAAACATGGCCCACAACCATCAAGGTCGTAATCAATAGTCTGCTCGACGAGTTCTCCACCGCAATACGTACGATCCGCGTCGCGGTTCATGTCCGGTCTCGGTCCACCCCGCGTGAACTGGTGTGCTTATCTCTTCCGCTTCTTCAAGCGGGAGCGCAGTTCTTTAATCGAAACGGTAGGCTCCTTTCGCCTCTCGTCAATCAGCTTCCAAAAACTCGATGAGGTTTGAAGCACCACATCCCCCCAGTCCTTACCTTCAACGCCAACCAGCACTGCCGCCGGCTTGCCGCGACGCGTGATGACAATCCGATCGTGTTGTGACATATCGACACACTTTTTGATTCTTTTTTGCAAATCGCGTGCATTGACCGTCTTCATAAAATATCCTCAGTCTTCGTTCCTCGCGGCTTTTTTCGAATGGCCCGAACATAGACCACTGATTCCGTGACAGAGACGTCATAAAATACCCGATACTCGCCGACACGCAATTCCCAGATCGGCACTACCGTCTCCCAGGGCGGCGTCAGATTTTCCAGCAGTTTCCGATTTCGGGTCGCGGTTTCGGGCTCATGAGCCAATTGTTCCTCGATCGAGTCGAGAATCTGATTTCTGTAATAAACTTGAATCTTCCTGAGATCTTCTTCAACGCTCTCAGCAAAACGGATCTCGAACACCTATATACCTTTGCATATGCAAGTGGTCTCGGTCAAATCGCCACTCTGGGCGAAACTTACCGATTTTGTGCGGGAAGTTGCGATATGGGATTTTATAGAAGTCGTGTTGGTGGACGGGAGCTTCGTTACGGCCGCGCCAGAGCCCAATGATGTCGATCTCGTGCTCGTTGTCAGTGCGAACCATGACTTCACGGAGGACTTGCAGCTAGAAGCGTACAATGTCCTTTCCAATTGCGGGTTAACCGGCGCTTTGGTTTTGACCTTTTGGTTACTCGGGCTGATTCGGAGGAATACCGCCGCTACGTAGGTTTCTTTCAACAGGTCCGCTTGGATCCGGCTCGCAAAATGGGGATACTACGCATATGGTTGCGATAACCAACGAAGCGCAACTCCAGCAGGCCATCGAGCAAATTCAGACGCTGTGTCACGCCATCGAGAGCTTGCGCACGGACACCTTGCCGAAAAATCCAAAAAACTTTGCCGTTTTGGCGGAAGGACCGCTCGATGAAATTCGCAAGCTGCAGGCGGACATCGACGCCTACATCCAGCAGCTGGAAAGCGCCGGAACGACGGCCAGCGGTTAGCTCTCGGTTGCCAGTCGGTATCTCGCTGTTTTTTTGAGAATCAGTTGTGATTGAAACAACCGAACAGCTTTACCAGGCCATTGAACAAATGGGACGAATGCAGCGCATCCTCAAGTCCTATCGGGACGAAATTTTGAGTCAAAACCCGCGCAACTTTAGCGTGCTCGCCGAAGGCCCGCTGGAGCAACTGAGGCAATTGCTACGGCAGATTGATGAATATATCCGACGCATGGAAGCCACGGGGGCTTCTGCAAGCACCTGACACCGCGCGCTGCGGCCAACATCGACGGCGGATTCAATCTGCCGTCAACTAATTCCAGTCGATCACTGAGCCTGGTTGTAAGAACGCCAGTTCGCTGGCGGATTTCATGACACTCCGAGAAATAACCCGCACCGTCATTGCCCGCGTTGAACGAGCTAGCGGTTGCCCGGTCGTCGTCACGCCCGATCGCTCAAGATTTTGCTGGCAACGGGTACGTGAGCGGGTGAAGCTTTATGATTGCGCTGTTTAACCAATAACGGCTATCATTAGCCGCCAATGCTTTCTTTCCGGTCCGCTCAGGCGTTTTTCTTCGAGGTCTTTTCGCCTCTCAGACTTTCCATCGGCGCCTTGATCGGGGGCGGAATTTCGCGCACCGGGTCACCGCTACCGCTACGTGAGGCCCGGGGTTACAGTTGGGCACAGCGCGGCATGGCCGCAGCCAACAAAATTCGGAGAATCCACCACAGAAACGCGAAGGTCACAGAGTTTGGATAAGGAAATTGTTCAGAAAAATAAAATCTGATCCGATCTCTGCGCCCTCTGGGCCTCCGTGGTGCGTTTTCCTACGGAATTTGCTCGAGCCGCGAAACTTTTGAAGCTAATACGGTGGGCTGAAGCACAGTTGTCCGCTAGCAGTTATTGACCGCCAGTAGATCATTTCGCCAGCAACTGATCGACTGGCCACCGCCATTCGACCTTCCATTTGCACCGATTATGACGATAGCTTATAAAATGAGGCTGTGACTTTGCTTCAAGAAAGGATCGGGTAACCACGCGTGGAATTTCAGCGGATCAAGCGGCTGCCGCCTTATGTCTTCAGCATCATCGATGGCATGAAGATGGAAGCGCGGCACAAAGGCGAAGATATTGTCGATTTCGGCATGGGCAATCCCGATCTGCCCACGCCGCCGCATGTGGTCGCCAAGCTGGTCGAGGCGGCAAGCAAGCCGCAGAACCACCGCTATTCGGTCTCCCGGGGCATCTATAAGCTGCGCCTGGCGATCGTCGATTGGTACAAGCGCCGCTACCAGGTCGATCTCGATCCCGACAGCGAGGCTATTGTCACCATCGGCGCCAAGGAGGGGATCTCGCACCTTGCCTGGGCCACTATCGATCCCGGCGACGTGGTGCTTTGTCCGAGCCCGACTTATCCGATTCATCAATACGCCGTAGTGCTGGCGGGAGGCGACCTGCGCTGTATTCCGCTTACCACCAGCGAAACATTTTTCGGCCATCTCGAAGAGGCGATCCGCCAGACCTGGCCAAAGCCGAAGATGCTGATCATCAGTTTTCCCCACAATCCAACTACCGAAGTGGTCGATATCGAATTCTTCGAGCGGGTCGTCAAAACCGCTCAGGAGCATGGATTCCTGGTGATTCACGATCTCGCCTACGCCGATCTGACCTTCGACGGCTACCAGGCACCGAGCTTTTTGCAGGTGCCAGGCGCTAAAGATGTCGGCGTGGAATTTTTTTCGCTCTCGAAAAGCTACAACATGCCCGGCTGGCGCGTCGGTTTTTGCGTCGGCAACAAGGAAGTGATCCATGCCTTGGCGCGCATCAAGAGTTATCTCGACTATGGGATTTTCCAGCCGATTCAGATCGCCGCCATACAAGCGTTGAACGGGCCGCAGGACTGCGTCGAGGAAATCCGCCTCATGTACGAAAGGCGGCGCGACTCCTTGATCGAAGGCCTGGACCGAGCCGGGTGGCACATTCCCAAGCCCAAGGGAACCATGTTCGTCTGGGGCGAAATTCCCGAGCCGGCAAAAAAGATGGGCTCCGTGGAATTCAGCAAGTACCTGCTGCGAGAAGCGCAGGTGGCGGTCTCTCCGGGGATCGGCTTCGGCCAATACGGTGACGAGCATGTGCGCTTCGCATTGATCGAGAACGAGCATCGCACCAAACAGGCAGTGCGCAAGATCAAGAGGGCGCTGGGGAA
>JBLMXG010000335.1:0-16805 GCA_050257635.1 Chloroflexota bacterium | reverse complement strand
TTCGTGTTTTTGACCGGTGAGCGCGCAAGTCTAGCGAGATTACGCGTCGCCGAGGCAGGGCGTGTCAGTGCAAATTCCGATTGCAGCCGACGGCGCGGAACCTTGCCGCATCATCCTCACGATAAAGCTCGGGGCTGTCATAGCCGCGAACCGCGGTATCGTCGCCATCAGATTCTAAGACTTGAGGCTCGTCGAACTCCAGGCTCGATAGCCTATCCAGGGCCGGGGCTTTCCATGCGCTCTTGATGGCGCTGCCGATCACCAGGGCGACCAGCGCGCAACCGATGGATGACGCGAGGATCGTTCCGGCCAGTAAAATCGTCTGAGGCATTCGTGGCTCTCCGGAAACTCTCAACTCGCCCTATATCCAAGCACCGGTCTGCGGTCAAGCGGTGCAGGCGGAGAATTTTATGTTTCGGCTTGGATACGGCATGCCTCTTGTTCGAATAGCTCCCCCTTAATCCCGCCGAGATTACCTCGAATACCGCGCCACAGCGGCGCGGTATCCAAAAAAAGTTTCCAAACATGGACTCAGAGCGACGGTGTTTGTTTATGCCATTCGGTCGCCTGCTCGTAGGCGTGAGCCACGCGGAAGCATGTCGCTTCCGCAAACGCCGGAGCGACGATCTGCAGACCGACCGGCAAATAGTCCGGCGTGAAGCCGCAGGGGATGCAGATGGCGGGCAGGCCGGTAAGATTGAATGGGTTGGTGAAATTTGGCCTAAGGTTCTGCTCGTTGGGGTTCATCGCGGTGAAGGCTTCGGGCGGGCGTGGCGCACCGGGGACGGCGAAGACATCGACACGGGAAAAGTTGGCGCGGATCTGTTCATTTAAAAGTGCGCGGGCGCGCTGCGCGGCGAGATAATCGGCAGCGCTCAAGAATGCTCCTTCGAGCAGCCGCCGCCTGACCGAGCTGCCGAACTTCAACGGCGTCGACTGCAAATTTTTTTCGTGATAGGCGTAAGCTTCGCAAACGAGGATGGTCTGATTGGCCTTGCGCGCGAGAGAAAATGGCTTGCCGTCGAGATCGATGATCGTTGCGCCGAGGTTTTCGAACACTCCGAGCGCCCGGTTGAATATTATTTCAGTCGCGGGATCGACTCCGAGATTTTCATCGAACCAACCGGCGCGTGGCACCCCGATACGCAGCCCTTGAATTCCCATTTTGATTTCTGCCTGGAAATTTGGCACCGGCTGACTAGCGGACGCTGGGTCGTTGGCATCGTACCCGGCGATGGCCTGGAGCAGGATGGCGCAGTCTTCGACGCTCCGCGCCATCGGGCCAGCGTGGTCGAGCGACCAGCTCAGCGGCACAACGCCGTGGCGGCTGACCCGGCCATAGGTTGGTTTGATGCCGACGACACCGCAGTGAGCCGAAGGCGTGCGTATGGAGCCACCTGTGTCCGAACCCAAGGCGCCGCAGCAGAATCCGGCGGCGAGCGCCGCGCCTGAGCCGCTGCTCGAGCCGCCGGGAATGTGCTCCGTGTTCCACGGATTTCTCACGGCGGGAAACGGCGCGTCGACCGACGGTCCGCCGAAGGCGAACTCGTGCATGCCGAGCTTGCCGAGGAGGATCGCGCCGGCCTCGCTGAGCTTGGCCACAGTCGTGGCATCTTCCAACGGCAGCCAATTTTCCAGCACTGCCGAGTGGCAGGTGGTGCGTATGCCTTTAGTTGCGTAGAGATCTTTGAGCGCGATCGGTATGCCGTGTAACGGCCCGCGGTCTTTGCCCGATCGTAGCTCTTGCTCGGCTTGGCGCGCCTGCTGTACGGCGAGATCGACAGTGAGCGTGATGAAGCAATGGAGTTTGCCGTCGATCGCTTCAATGCGGCGCAGCAGCGCTTCGGTAAGCTCGACCGACGTGAAGTCCTTGCGGCGCAGCGCCGCAGCGATTTCGCCAATGGTCAGATAGCTTGCCTCGTTGGACAGCAGCATGTTACTTGCCCGATTTTTTAGAAGCGTCGAAGGCTCCGGCGGGCTCATTGTTAGAGTCAAGAAAGCCGCGCAGCTCGGCAGCTTGTTGGCGTGCCCGGTTTACACCGGGTAGCAAACGTTGCAGCTCCTCATCCGATATCTCCAACCCGACCTGGACGGAAACCGATCGCAAATTTTCAATTGTCAGTTCTTTGACCATCGTGACGCTCGAACGCACCGCGCTATTGTGACAAGCAAGCCTGCTTGTAATTCCACGGGATGCCTGTTGTCAATAAACAGAAGTAGCAGCTATAGCCTCGATGGATCAATGAGCTTTCTTGACGGGCTGTTGCCGGTTCGGAGCACCTCGCTCAGTTCAATTGGGCGTCCCGCGGTTAAATGCTTTCGGTTCCAAGGGTAGGGCGACTAGAAATTGCACGGGTCCTCGCCGCCGCCCTTCAAGGCAAACTTGCGCTTCAGTACGAATTGAGAGAATGCCACCGATTTTGGCGCCGCTCTTGTTAGCGCAAATTTCCGGTATGGCCTAGCGAGTATCGTCCCGGCTGTGGCCAGACGGTGAGGCCATGAGGCTCGCTTTTCACGGGGATGCTTTTGACTTTTCCACTGCCGGTATCGATGACGTAGACGACATTGTCGTAGCGGCCGGAAAGCCAGAGCCGCTTGCCGTCGATGCTGACGTTTCCCATGTCGGGGCTGCCGCCGTTGGGGATGGGCCAGGTCGCCGTGACCTTGCGCGTGGCGAAGTCGATGACCGAGACGCTGCCTTTTCCCTTCGGCGGGCCGTATACCCGGGCGACCCCGCGATTGGCAACGTAAAGCTTGGTTCCGTCGCGGCTCGGATAAAGTCCATGCGCGCCAAGCCCGGTTTTGATATGGCCGATCTCGACGAACCTGTTCCCATCGACAAGGAAAACTCCGGCTGTTTTCATATCCGCTACATAAAAGACTTTCCCGTCGGGGGAAATGCGCACGTCCTGCGGCATTCCTCCTCTCGACAGCTTCAGATAGCCGAGGACTTTTCGATCGACGAGATCCACCTTGACCAAAGAGCCGCCGTATTCGCAAGTAAAGATCACATAGCGACCATCGATGGAAAAGTCGGCGTGGTTGATCCCCGAACAATTGGGTGTATCAACGGAATATTTCATCGCCATCGTATGAGGGTCACGAAAATCGAGCCGCTTGTGGGCTTCGGCAACGACGATGGCGGCGCTGCCGTCGGGAGTGAAATACATGTTGTAAGGGTCGTCGACCGGAATATTCTTACCCGGCTTGCCGGTTACCGGGTCGATCGGAGTGACACTACCATCGGTCCGGCCTTCGGCATTATTGTTGACCCAGAGGGTTTTCAGATCCCACGATGGCACGACATGCTGCGGATTGATTCCGACCTTGTATTTATCGACGACCTTTAGCGTCGCCTGATCGATCACCCAGACGTCGTTGGAACTCCGATTGGGAACATAAACTCGGTGCAAGTGATTGGCGACGACCGGGCTCAAATTTCCCGGCCTGGTTTCGCTGTAAAGATTATTGGGATCGATAACCGGCGGCATACCGGGCACGGTATGAATCGTTCGCGACGAGGTCTCTGCGGCCATGGCAAACGCCGGCAAACCGAGCAGAGCCGTGATCGCGAAAACCGCTATGGTTGAGACAGGAGCCCGACCAATTCGCATGAGCTTTTCCTCCAACCGATCAAATCAAAGCTCGTCGGCCGCGCGGCGCGGCCAACGAGCAGAGTGTAAACGAAAAAAGACCGGAATTCGAGATTGGCGAATTAGGCAGCGCTCTTTTTCTTGCTCTTTTGGATTGCCCAAAAGACATTCTCCGGCTTAAGTGGCAGATCGTAGACCCGCACGCCGATCGCATCGGCTACCGCGTTGCCGATGGCCGCCGGCGTCGGCGCCAGACCGGGCTCGCCGAGGCCCTTGGCACCGTACGGTCCTTCGGGCTCAGCACATTCGACGATGATCGGGATCATCTTGGGCACATCGAGCGACGTGACCAGATGATAATCAAGAAAAGACGGGTTACGCACTTTACCCGTGGCGTCGATGATCATTTCTTCATGGAGCGCGGAACCGATACCCATGGCGACGCCGCCTTCGATCTGCGCGACGCAATTGAGCGGATTGATTGCCTTACCGACGTCGTGGGCCGCGGACATACGCAGCAAGCGCACCCTGCCGCTCTCTTCGTCGACCATGACCTCGGCGGCTTGCGTGGCGTACATATAGAACGCCGAGGCATGATCGCTGTGACCAGTTTCCAGGTCGAGATCCTTGCCGATTTCGTAGGTATACGACGAGTCGCCGCGCACGATGCCATGGATGCCGAGCTTGCGCTTCACCACTTCGCCGATGGGCAGGGCCTGTTGCGGCTGGTCTTTGAGGAAGATTTTTCCATCGCCGTAACCGAGATCGCCGACTTTGGCTTCCAGCATCGGCCCTGCGGCCTCTATGATCTGCTCGCGGGCATGGATGGCCGCGCCGCGCACAGCATTGCCCATGTGATAGGTGCTACGACTGGATGTTGTCGAAGCATCATAGGGAATCACGTCGGTGTCGAGCTGGTGCATGCGGACCTTGTCCATCGGCACTTTGAGCTCTTCCGCGGCGACTTGCGAGAGAATGGTGTTGCAGCCCTGGCCGATCTCCACCGTTCCGGCAAACACAGTCACTTCGCCCTGGGCGTTTACGGTTACACCGGCGTTGGACGTGGTCGGCGAGCGGGTCGGTTTTTGAATGCAGGCGAAACCTTTGCCGATCTTGACGCCCGGCTTGGTCGGCGTCGTCGGTTTACCCCACTCGATCGCTTCGGTAGCTTTGACCAGTGTCTCTTTGAGCCCCACCGCGTGGAGTTGCTCGCCCCAATAGGAGACATCGCCGTCGACGAAGATATTCTTCATTCGAATGGCAATCGGGTCCATGGCGAGCCGCTTGGCGATCTCGTCCATCTGTTGTTCGCCGGCCCAAGCCCCCTGCGGTATACCGTAGCCGCGATAGGAACCGGCGACGGGTTTGTTTGTATAAACCGCGTAGCCGTCGACTTTCACATGGGGAATTCGATATGGGCCCGGCGCCGGCAAGCTGCCGCGGATGCAGACCGTGGGGCTTTTTTCGGCGTAGGCGCCGGCGCCCCAGTAGATCGTCATCTCGCGTGCCACTAGCGTACCGTCCTTTTTTACGCCGGTCTTAGAATAAACCACCGCCTCGTGGCGCGTCAGCGTCGAGATGAAGGTTTCCTCGCGGTTGAATTTCACGCGCACGGGTCGGCCATTGGTGTGGAAGGCGAGGGCGACGGCGATGGGTTCGACTTTGAGTCCGCCCTTGGAGCCGAAACCACCGCCCTGCGCCGGATTGATGAAGCGGATTTTATCCTTCGGCATGTTCAGCGCTTCAGTGATCTCGTGCAGGGCACGGAACGGCGCGTCATTGGCGACCCAAATCGTCAAACGGCCGCTCTCTTTATCCCATTGAGCGTGGGCCGAGTGCGGCTCCATCGCCGCGTGCTGGATCATCGGCACGAAATATTTTTCTTCAAGAACCAGATCGGATTCTTTAAACCCTTTAGCAACGTCACCGGTGCGCAATTTGAAGTGTTCCGCGATGTTAGCGTGTGTCCCCGGCACGATGAAATCGACCTTGCGATAATTGGCGAAATTTTCATGGATCGCGACAGCTCCGGGCTTACAGGCTTCTTCCGGATCGGTGTACACCGGGAGATCTTCATATTCGACTTCGATGAGCTTCACCGCGGCCTGCGCTGTGTCTTCATCTTCGGCTGCTACCGCCGCTACCGGTTCACCGATATAGCGCACCTTTCCTTGAGCAAGAAACGGCTTGTCTTTGATCGATTCGCCGTGGGTCCAGGGCGCGTCGGCGCCGGTGACGACGGCGACAACGCCGGGCAACCGCTTGGCCTTCTCGGTATCGATTTTTTTTATTTTGGCGTGGGCCTTGGTGCTGAAGAGCGTCTTGCCGTAAAGCATGTTGGGCAGCACGAGGTCGTAACCATAGACGATCTGGCCCGTAACTTTTTCATTGGCATCGACCCGGGTGACCGCTTTGCCGACAACTGTGAGTTCCGCCATTCTTAGCTCCTTGGGAGGTTCAAGTCGTTCCAGCCGTTAAAAACGTTCAAACCGGTTTCGGAGATTGACAACCGCCCGATGGGTTCAACGGTTTGAACGGAGCAACGCGATTGAACGGCTTGAACTATTGAACATGTTTATTTCTTAACATCGCCGCGGCATCTTGAACCGCTTGGACGATCTTCGCGTAGCCGGTGCAGCGGCATAGATTGCCGGACAAGGCGTAGCGAATGTCTTCTTCCGTAGGGTTCCGATTCTCATCGAGAAGCGCTTTGGACATCATCAGCATCCCTGGTGTGCAGTAGCCGCACTGGGCACCGCCGTCTTGAATGAACGCCTTCTGAATCGGGTGGAGCTCGGGACCGATCTTAAGTCCTTCGATGGTGACGATATCTGCGCCATCGAGCTCGGCCGAGAGGATCAGGCAGGAGTTGACCGGCTTGCCGTTGAGCAATACCGTGCAGGCGCCGCAGTCGCCGGTGCCGCAACCCTCTTTGGTGCCGGTTGCGCCGATCTCGTCGCGCAAAAGATCGAGCAGAAGGCGGTGGGTTGGCACTTCTCGGCTCATGCGAGCGCCGTTGAGAGTGAATTGAATCTGCTTTTTCATGGTCACCTCGGATCCAGCTGGAGTAATGGAGTGTTGGATCCGGTTTCCGAAACCCATTATTCCATCACTCCAATACTCCATCACTACATTCTTCAATACCGTCGGTCGCGGCGATCGACCCAGGACTGCGCGGGGCCGACGGCCGCATTGAGCAGAGCCCGCTTGGTCATCACTCCGACCATGGCGCGGCGATAGTCCGCCGAAGAGCGTACGTCGCTGATCGGCTTGCTTTCCCTGGCCGCTTCCTCGCCGACTTTCGCGGCCAGCTCTTCGGTCAAGACTTGGCCTTCGAGCAGCGCTTCGGCATTCTTTGCGCGGATCGGTGTCGGCGCCACGGCGCCGAGCACGATTCTAACCCCGCTGCACTTCTTGTCGCCGCCAAAGTTATACGCGGTAGCTACGCCGATATAGGCGAGATCCATCATGTCGCGCGGCGAAAACTTGATATATTCACCGACGAGCTGGGCAGCGGTTTTCGGAATCGTGATTTCGGTCAAGATTTCGTCTGCGCTCATGGCGTTTTGCCCGGGGCCGCGGAAAAAATCTTCCATAGCCAGGGTTCGCTCGCTGGCGGCGCTGGCAATCTTTGCCGTTGCGTTGAGCGCGATCAGGCTCGGCGCCACATCGGCCGACGGGGTCGCGTTGGCCATGTTGCCGCCCACCGTCGCGCGATTTCTAATCTGGATCGAACCGACCTCCGCGGCGCTTTGCGCGAGGAAAGGGTATTTTTTCTTGATCACCGGCGAAGTTTCCATGGCGTACATGGTTGTAAGCGCGCCGATGGTGATAGAGCCGTCGCCGTTCTCGCGGATTCCGACGAGGCCGGGCACGCGCTTGAGATCGACGATATATTTCGGCAGCAGCCCTTTTTCTTTCATCGCGATGACTAGGTCGGTGCCGCCGGCGAGAAATCGGCCGCCGGGGCCGTTCTCTTTAAGCAGCCGGCTCGCTTCCGCAAGCGTCGTCGGTTGGTAGAAATCAAATGGTTCTGTGCGTTTCATGGGAAAAATAGCGGTAGGGGCGATTCATGAATCGCCCCTACGATCGTCGCCCCTCTTTGGATGCGTCCGTTATTAAACGAGCGGCTTCAGCGCCTTGCCGATCGCCTTGCCGCAGGGCTCGCCGTCTCTCATCTGCACATGGCCACGCACGACCGTGAGCACCGGCATGCCTTTGACTTTCCAGCCATGCCAGGGCGACGGCTTGTTCTTGCTGTGCAGTTTGTTGACGTCGATGGTGCCTTCCTTATCCATGTCGACCACCGTGATGTCGCCGTCGGAGCCGAGGCGGATCGCACCCTTCTTCGGGTACACCTGCCAAACTTTGGCCGGGTTCTCCGCCGCGACCTTGACATATTGATTGAGCGTCAAGCGGCCCTTATTCACTTCGGTCAAAATCAACGGCACGCCGGTTTCGACGCCGCAGAATCCAGAGATGCAGTCCCAAATTGCCGGCTTGGTGAGCTTACCGTAAAGATCCGAGCCCTTTTCATCAAGCGTGTGCGGCGAGTGATCGGTGGCCAGCGTGTCGACGAAGCCTTCGCGCAGGCCTTGCCACAACACTTCCGCGTGGTCCTTGGTGCGAACCGGCGGGTTCATCTTGAGCAGCGAGCCGACGTTGTCCATGTCGTTCGGCTCGCGCAGGAGATAGTGCGGGCCGGTCTCGGCGGTGACTCTCAGACCGCGCGCCTTGGCGTCGCGCACCATGTAAGCCGCCTGCTTTGAACTCATATGAAAAACGTGCAGCTTGGTGCCGAAGGTTTCGGCGAAGAAAATCGCGTGATGGACCGACTCCGCTTCACAGATATCGGGGCGGGAGGCTTCCCAGTAGCGCGCCTCATTTTTGCCTTCGGTTTTGAGTTTGTTGGTGCAGTAAGCCATGATCTGGCGGTTCTCGGCGTGAATGCCGAGCGGCAACTTCGACTGCGCAATGTAGTCGAACGCTTCCATGCACATGCCGTCGTCGGGAAAAGGGAGGTTGCCGATAGTCTCGCCGAAGAAGATCTTATAGCCGATGGCGCCGGCGGCAGCCATCGGAAGAATATCTTTGGTGTTCGTCTGCACGACGACGCCGGTGATGCCGAAATCGACCAGCGACTTCGCTTCGCCGAGATCCTTTTTGATCTTTACCTGTTCGGCATCGGCGGTCGGCGGCACCGTGTTCGGCATATCGACGACCGTGGTGATGCCGCCGCACACCGCGGCGGTGGAGCCGGTGTTGAAGTCCTCTTTGTGAGTCATGCCCGGTTCCCTGAAGTGGACATGGCCATCGAACAGTCCCGGCAGAATGTGCTTGCCTTTGACGTCGATCTCTTCTTTGCCCTGCGGCAGCGAATCGTCTGCGCCGATGGCGACGATCTTCTCGTCGCTGATGGCGACGCCGCCCCGAAACGTTGCCTCCGGCGTGACTACCCAGCCGTTTTTGATCACTAAATCTGCAGCCATTTTGCTTTCTCTCCTCTTTCTTTGATTTGTTCTAATTTTCCATCGTTACCGCTTTGAGCCCGCGCATCGCCTGTCGATGCTCGAGGTCGGCCATGACATTTTGCTTGCCGGCCTGGATATGACCGCGCAAGATGGCGACCGCGGCAGCCGTGTCGCGCCGCTCCATGGCGTCGAGCAGGCGCAAGTGCTCCTGGTGCGCAGCGACACCGCGCGCTGGGTCGTACAATCCGTCGGTCCGCCGCTTGAGCACGATACGCTCGAAGACATGGTTCAAGGTGTTTTTTAAAATCTCGTTGCCGGTGAGGCTGGCGATTTCGAGATGCACGTCCTGATCATAAACCAGACGCTCGCGGGTGAAGCGATTTTGCACGTCCCGGCCGTAGGCATTCATTTTCTCGCGCAGATGGCGAAGCGCCGCATCGGTGACCGTGGCGGTCGCTTTTTCCACCGCAAAGGCCTCCAGCGCTTCGCGCAGTTCATAGAGCTCTTCGGCCTCTTGCATTCTAATTTCTTTGCAGGTAAAACCGCGATTCGGCAGGAAAGAAACGTATCCTTCCTGGACAAGCCGAGTCAGGGCTTCGCGTACCGGAGTGCGACTTACGCCGAGACGTTCACCGAGCTGCTGGTGGTGCAGCTTTTGTCCCGGCATGATCTCGTTGCACAGAATCAAATTTTTAATTTGATTGTAAACGCGAGCTGAAAGGTTTTCGACAGCGCGCGTTTTGTTCTTGGATCTCTTGAGTGGGTAAGGCATCGATCAAAATTTTGCATGCAAAAGTTTATGCAACGGTGGAAAAACTATCCGATCCGATGCTGCTTGTCAACGAAGGTGATTTTGCGCTTGAAAAATCAAATTAAAATGATAATGAAGCTTGCGACTGTCGCGTCGTTAGCGACGGTCTAGGTTGGCTTGCGCGGCGATATACCCGGAAGAACCGCCGATTAACATAACTTCTCTTAAGGAGGCATTGTGGCACAAACCAAGTTACAGGCGATTGGATTGCGGCATGAATATTACCAACCGAGAACCGGCGGTCGTCTTTTGGCGTTGGATCAGGTTAACCTCGAAGTGAACGATGGCGAGTTCGTTACCATCGTTGGACCGAGCGGATGCGGCAAGACCACCTTTATCAATCTTTGTGACGGACTGCTCAAGCCGACTGCGGGAAAGATTATTATCGACGGTAAACCGGTCACCGGACCCGGCATTGACCGCGGCATGGTGTTTCAAGATTCCTGTCTGATGCCCTGGCGCACCGTTCTCAAGAACGTCATTTTCGGTTTGGAATGCCAGGGGTTGGACAACTCCGAAGGCCAGGAACGAGCCCGCAAGTTCATCAAGCTGGTTGGCTTGCAGGGGTTCGAAGATCACTATCCGCATGAGCTTTCCGGCGGTATGCAGCAGCGCTGCAACTTGGCTCGAGCGCTCACCGTCGACCCCAAGATTCTCATCATGGACGAGCCTTTCGCCGCTCTCGATGCCCAGACGCGAGAAATCATGCAGGCAGAATTACTGCGCATTTGGAGAGAATCGGGGAAAACCGTGCTCTTTATCACGCACCAAATCAACGAGGCCATTTACTTGGCCGACCGCGTGATCGTGTTCGGCGCGCGGCCGGGCCGGGTGAAGAAAATGATTCCCATCGATCTGCCGCGGCCGCGCGACCTGTCGATCAAGCGCGACCCGAAATTTCTCGAGTATGAAGATCAATTGTGGAACCTGATCGAGGAAGAAGTCAAAAAGACCATGGTCGCGGACCAGGTCGTCCATAACATCAACGCCTAGAAGTGTTAGACCGGGCTTTTCATGGGGAGTCGCTTCAATTCCCAATCCCTGATTCTATTCGGCTGCACGGCATTCGTTGTTTATCTCGCCGGGATTCCGCTCCTGATGCTGCTTTACGGCAGCATCAGGAGCGCGCCCATCGGCGAGCCGGGAGCAACGTACACAATTCAAAATTACATCAAGGCGTATTTCGATAAGGAATTCTACCTACTCCTGCTCAATTCTATTTACTACGCGCTCGGCACCTGCACGCTCACTTTTCTGATTGGAACCTTTCTCGCTTGGGTGAGCGAACGGACGAACACGCCGTTTAAAAAGCTGTTCGTCGTCATGTCGCTGATCCCGTTCATCATTCCCGGAATCTTGAGCACGATTTCCTGGATTCTTTTGCTCAGCCCGAAGATCGGTCTTATCAACATCGCGATCAAGGACGTTCTCGGCCTGGAGTCGGCACCGTTCAACGTTTATTCGATGTGGGGCATGATCTGGGCTGAGTCGATTCATCTCTATCCTCTAGTCTTTTTGTTGATGTCAGCGGCCTTTCGCAACATGGATACCTCGCTGGAGGAAGCCGCTCTCACCGCCGGATCGAGCACGGCGCAAACGTTTTACCGCGTGACCCTGCCGCTCATGCGCCCGGCCATGTTCAGCGTGCTATTGATCAATTTCATCCGCGGCATCGAGGCGTTTGAAGTGCCGGCGCTGATCGGGGTGCCGGCCAAGATTTCGGTTTTCACCACGAAAATCTTTCTGGCGATCCACCAATTCCCGTCCGACTTCGGGTTGGCCGGCGCCTACGCGGTGACTCTCTTGGCGATCAGCACCGTCGGGGTCCTTATCTATGGCCGGATCACACGCAAAGAAGAACGATTTGCGACCGTGACCGGCAAAGGTTACAGGCCGCGGGTGATTGATCTCGGCGCTTGGAAATTTGTCACTCTGGGGATTTCGTTTCTGATTTTCTTCCTGGCGGTGATCCTGCCGGTCTTCGTCTTGCTCTGGTCGTCTTTTATCCCTTACTACGGTGTGCCGTCGCGCGAGCTCATGGCGAAGATGACCTGGGCAAATTATCAATACATTATCAATTACCCTCTTGCATTAACCGCATTTAAGAATAGTTTTTATCTGTCGGTGGGTTCGGCGACCCTGGTCATGCTGCTGACTTCGGTGATCGCCTGGATCACGGTTAAGACCAAATTGCCGGGGAGAGCCCTACTGGATAATATGACCTTCATCCCCATCGCCATGCCGGGCATTGTGTTGGGGGTGAGCCTGATCTGGGTTTATTTGACACTGCCGATTCCCATTTATGGGACGATCTGGGTTTTGCTGCTCGCCTATCTGACTAAATTTATGCCATACGGCATTCGCGCCGCTTCAGCGTCGATGATTCAAATCAACAAGGAATTGGAAGAAGCTTCTTTAACCGCCGGCGGCACCTGGTTTCAGACGTTTCGGAAAGTCGTATTGCCATTGTTGATGCCCGGATTCACCGCTGGTTGGATTTACATCAGCATCATCGCCTTGAGAGAATTGTCCACGTCGATTTTGCTTTATTCCTACAATAGCACGGTTCTCTCGATCATGGCGTTCGACCTCTGGGAAGGCGGCCAATATACTTATGTCTGCGCGCTCGGCGTATTGATGGTGCTCTTACTCATCACCATGGCGTTCACCGCGCGGAAACTCGGCGCAAGAATCGGTATCGCGGAATAACCTTCTGTCTTAAGCTTTACGGCTCGGTGCCGGGCGCATGGCGGCAGCGAACCCATGGGAGGAGACATGGCAGACAAAAGAAACATGGTGGAGATCCAATCGCTGGAAAAGTATTTCGGCGAGGACAAAGAGCGCGTCCATGTGCTCAAGGGCGTTAGCCTGAACATTCCCGAGGGGTCGCTCTACACGTTTCTCGGCCCGAGTGGCTGCGGCAAGACCACGACGCTGCGCTGCGTCGCCGGTTTGGAACGGCCGGACGGCGGTAGAATCACCATCGGCGGTCAAACGGTTTATGCTTCCGGTGAAAGAGTCTACGTCCCCACTAACAAGCGCCCGATCGGCATGGTGTTTCAATCCTACGCGATCTGGCCGCATATGACCGTGGCCGAAAACGTCGCCTATCCGCTGACAATTCAACGCAAATCCAAGGACGAGATCAAACGTAAGGTGGGCGACGTTCTGAAAATCGTCGGCCTTGATGGCCTGGAGGATCGCCCCGCACCAAAGCTTTCCGGCGGCCAGCAGCAGCGTGTCGCTTTTGCTCGCGCACTCGTCAATGAACCGAAGGTCATGCTCCTGGACGAGCCTTTGAGTAACCTGGATGCCAAGTTGCGCGTGCAGATGCGCTCCGAGATCAAATCCTTGCAGCGCCGTACCAGCATCACGACGATCTTCGTCACCCATGATCAAGCCGAGGCCTTGGCGATTTCGGACCAGATCGCGGTCATGCATGGCGGTGTATTGATCGAAGTCGGCTCGCCGCATCAGCTTTACACCCGGCCCAAGCGGCGGTTTACGGCGACGTTTTTGGGGCTCACGAATCTGATCGAGGGCAAGGTCATCGAAATAGACGGCGACGGCAAGCCCGGCAAGTTGGAAACCAGTAAGGGGATTTTGAGCTTCATTCCATCTACCGCACTCAAAAAAGATCAGGCCGCGGTGATCTCGATCCGGCCGGAGAACATTCCTTTATATAAGGAGCGACCGCTTGAGACCGAAAACGTTTTGGAAGGCAAGGTGACCGAGGCGATTTTCATGGGCGACGCCTATCAATGCAAGGTCGCCGTCGGCAAGGATATTCTGGCCGTGCATACCCATCCATTCAACGCCGTAAGCCCGGGCGATAGCGTGTATCTGCAGTTGGATCCGGGAAGCTGCAACGGTCTTCCGGCGGAGGACAGGGAAGGTATTGATGAATCGATGTTGGGGGACTAGAATCCCTCAAACAGAATTTGAAAGGAGACTGTCCAGATGACAGCACTAGAGGCTAGGAAACTGGCCGAAGATGAAATGAAAGCGGGGAAAACTCCGAAATACACCGACCTGCGCGACTGGTTGGAAATCGTCGACAGCATCGGCGAGCTGAAAAAGATCGACGGTGCTGATTGGAACTTGGAAATGGGCACATTGGCCGAGCTAGTTTCGCGCCAATCCCAAAGCGGCGCGGTGCCGGCGGTATTGTTTGACAACGTGCCGGGTTACCCGAAAGGGTTCCGCACGCTGTTCGCCCAGAACGCTTCCTTCAAGCGAATGGCGCTCAACCTCGGTCTCGACATGAATTTGTCTAGTCTCGACTTAGTGCGCGCGTTTCGGCAAAAGCTCGTTACCCACGAGCCGATCAAACACAAGGTCGTCACCAAAGGTCCAATCCTCGAGAACGTGGATTCCGGCGACAAGGTCGACCTGCTCAAGTTTCCCGTGCCATTCATGCACGAGCTCGACGGCGGCCGGTTCATCGGCACCGCCTGCTTGGTGACCACTCGCGATCCGGACGAAGGTTGGGTCAACTTCGGCGCCTACCGCGGCATGGTCCACGATAGCAAAAACATGGGTCTTTATATCTCGCCGGGCAAGCATGGCAGCATTCAGCGCAACAAATACTTCGAGCGCGGCAAGCCCTGTCCGGTGATCGTTTCCGTCGGCCAGGATCCGGTGCTGTTCATGGTCTCGGGCAATGAGATCGACTACGGTGTGTCCGAATTCGATTATGCCGGCGGTCTCAAAGGCGAGCCGATCGAAGTCATTGAAGGCAAGTCCACCGGTCTGCCGTTTGCGGCCAACGCGGAAATCGTCATCGAAGGCTGGATGGATCCCAACGACCGCAAAACCGAAGGTCCGTTCGGTGAATGGACCGGCTACTATGCAAGCTCCAGCCGCCCCGAGCCGGTGATTCACGTCGAAAATATTTATTATAGAAACGATCCGATTCTCTGCTGCGCCCGGCCGGGGCGTCCGCCGTCGGATTATTCCATCGCCAAGTGTATGGTAAAGGCGTCGTTGATCTGGGAGCAGGTCGAAAAAGCCGGCGTGCCGGACGTCAAAGGCGTGTGGTGTCATGAAGCCGGCGGCGGCCGCTTGCTCAACATCATTTCCATCAAGCAGCGCTATCCGGGCCATGCGCGCCAGGCGATGCTCGCGGCGTCGCAAGTGCATGCCGGCGCTTATCTCGGCCGCTATGTGATCGTTGTCGACGAAGATATCGATCCGACCAACACCTTCGACGTGCTCTGGGCATTGGCCAGCCGCTCCGATCCGGTGGAATCGATCGAAATCCTGCGCCGCTGCTGGAGCGGGCCGCTCGATCCGCGCATTCATCCGAGCAAGAAGGGCTTCAACTCCCGCGCTGTGATCGATGCTTGCCGGCCGTTCGAGTGGATGAAAGACTTTCCGCCCGTCGCCGAGTCTTCGCCCGAGCTGCGTGAGAAGATTTATCAGAAGTGGAAGAAGGTTCTTGAAGGATAATCCAGATTCGCGTCTCATTAACAAAAGGGCGACCGTGTTGAGCGGTCGCCCTTTTTTTTTGTGGGAGGAGTTTCGATATCAGGGGTCATTCTGCGAATTGACATCGTTTCTGCACCGGGATTATAAACAACCCAACTGAGAGGAGGTGCGCCATGGCGAAGCTCAGGCACATTGCTTTCATTTCGAAGCAGCCGAAGGTGCTCAGCGATTTTTATCAGAAGCATTTCGGTTTCGAAGAGTGCAAGGTGTTTCCGAGCGGATCGAGGATGGTTATCGATCCGCTGTTCAACTTGGCCTTCCTGCAGAGCCGGGGCGACGAGGCAGGGACGGTCGTCGGGACCCATCGCGCGGACGGGGCCGAGCTCGAGAGGCAGCCAGGAATTCATCACTACGGATTTCTTGTCGACGACTTGAATGAGGCGATAGGCAAGCTGCCACCGTCGTTGAGCCGTGGCAAGAGCCCGCAGGTTTCAGCGGGAGTCGGCGGTCCCGAAGGCGCGCGGCCGGCCGAAATGCGTTTCATCGATCCGTGGGGCAACAACGTCGATCTGTCGTCGCGGGGCTTTCTTGGCAGAGACGAGAAAAAACTTCCCGGCGTACGTTTACTCGCTGTGCAAGTGCCTGACCTGGCCGCCGCCTGTGAATTTTATCAGCAGCAGTTTGATCTCAAGCTGGTCGGCTGGACCGATGACGGAACGGTTCGCCTGAGTGATGGCACGGTGACACTACTCTTGACCAAATCGCAGGTGCGGCCGAAAACCGGTGTCCAATACTTCGGTATTCAAGTGAGTGATCTGGCAGGTGTCAAGCAGAGCCTTCACGAGGGCGGAGTCGCTATATCAGAGGAGAGCCCTCGTCAAATTCAATTCACGGACCCCGAGGGAAATCGGGTTGTAGTTTCCGAGCAAGGTTGGATGAATTAGCTCTGCGGCCAAGAATGACTTCGGAGGGAGTTTAAAATGCGCGTACTCCGAATTAGCGACCTTCCGGAAAAACCGATGGACAGTGCTACGCCGATCGCCGGCTGGACGAGCGGGGCGGTGAGCCGGACGCGGCAGGCGGTGATCGGGGACGGGCAGTCGGAAAATTTTCGCTGCAACGTGGTCAACTTCCGCGTCGGCGCCACGACGGGGTGGCATGTGCACAACTGCGATCAGATTCTCATCGTCACTGCGGGGAAGGGGAAGGTCGCGACCGAGACCGAAGAACGCGACATCACCATCGGCGACATCGTGCACATCAAAGCTGGCGAGCGCCACTGGCACGGCGCGACGGCGGAGACGCCGATGTCGCATATCACGGTGACAACTGTGGGTAGCACCTCGAAACATTAGGGGAAAATACCTTCACCACGAAAGTAGGGGCGAAAAATTTTTCGCCCCTACGGATATCGGCTATCCACTCCACCTTACCCACCTCGATCATTTAACATTGCACTTTCCCTGGAACAATCGACCGCACATCCCTGATGGTACGATC
>JBLMXG010000334.1:0-2538 GCA_050257635.1 Chloroflexota bacterium | reverse complement strand
TAAGGTCGGCATCATCATCCAAAAGCCCAGCGTCATCAATCCGCCGAAGGCGCAGCCGAATACAAGCGAACCTGGCGCGCCCAAGAGCGCGGCCATGAACCCCACTTCGGCGGCGCCGACGGAGTTGGCGCCCTGGGAAAACATACTGAAAACTGAAAAGGCGCGGCCGCGCACATGATCGGGCGTCAGCAGGTGAAAGCTCGTCTGGCGCATGACAGCTTGCAGCGAATTGGCCAGCCCCATGGCACCGAGCAACAGGAGTGAAAGCACAAAGCTCGCCGATAGGCCAAAGAAACCCAGGGCTATTGCGTAGGCGAGAAACGACCATAGAGCGAGCAGCCCTTTGCGTTTCACGTCGCCGATAAACAACAACGTGACCGTGCCGAGAATGCCGCCCACGGCGGGGGCGGAGGAGAGCGCGCCGAATCCGGCCGGGCCGACGAAGAGAATGTCCCTGGCGAAAATCGGCAACAGCGGCCGGTAGTAACCGACGCCGACGATGATGAAATCGAGCAGGACCAGGGCGAGAATGACGGGCTCGGAGAAAAGAAACCTGGCACCGCCCAATAAGCTTCCCAGAGAAAATCGCTCGCGTGTGGTTTCGTCGATGCGCGGCGGCTTGAGCAGAACAATGGCGACGGCGGCGGGAATGTAAAACAGCGCGTTTAACAAATAGGCGTTGCCGGTGCTCATCCAGGCGAGGCTCAAGCCGCCGAGCATCGGTCCGATGAAGTGCGATCCTTGAGAAACACTAGAGTTGAGCGACACGGCATTGGTGAGATGGGAACGAGGCACGAGATGCGAGATCAGCGCCATGCGCGTCGGGTTTAGGACGATAGTGAGAGCGGACGTAAGCGCAGTGCCGACCAGGATATGCCAGACTTCGATCCGGCCGGTCAGCGTCAAGATCCCGAGTGCGACGGCAACGAGCAAATTCCCAAAGGTCGTGATCAGGAGCAACTTTTTCTGATCGAGGAAATCCGCCAGAGTGCCGCCGAAAAGGCCAAGGGCGAAAATCGGGATGCCTTGAGCCACGCCCGTGAGGCCGAGCTGAAAGGCCGAGCCGGAAAGCTCGTAAACTTGATAGAAATTCTGTGTCTGGCGCATCTGCTGCGCCGTGGTGGCAAACAACGAGAGCAAAAAAAGCAAACTGTAATCGCGATAATGCAGCGAAGCCCAAGGCCGCAGCGAGGCGCGCTGATCGTGGTGGGCGGAGTCGTCGTCGGCCATGGGAGGCGTTACTTGCCGGCGGCGCGCATGACTTCATCGTAAATGAGCTTGAGCGGCAGTTTTTTCGCTGCGGCAATCCGCTTGAGATCGTCATATTCCGGCGTGATTCGTTTGCTCCCGCCCGGCTGTTCGACGACTTTGACAACGACTTCGCCAAAACGGGTCTTCACTTTTTTCGACACCCGCTTCAAAATCGTCCGTTTCACCGGATAGCAGCGAATTCCAATCGTGGTCGTTTCCCGGAATATGATCTCGACGAGCTTGATTCGATCATGGGGTTCGGCGATGACGCTGAGCAGCGTCGCCGGTCGGTTCTTTTTCATTTGAATCGGCGTAAAAAAAACGTCGCGTGCGCCGGCGGCGAATAAACGGTCCATGACGTGGTCGTAGTATTGCGGATTCATGTCGTCGATGTTGGTTTCGATCACAAGCATCTCTTCGGTTGGAGAGGAGTCATCCGCCTCGCCGAGAATCATGCGAAACAGGTTGGGGCGGCCGGCGAACTCTTTTTGCCCGGCGCCGTAACCGATCCTTTCGATATTCATCGGCGGAGGATCGCCGTATTTGTCTCCCAACGTTTTCACGATCGCAGCGCCGGTTGGCGTGACCGTTTCGCTTTCCAGGTCGACGCCGACCACCGGCAAACCTCGGAGCAGTTCGAGCGTGGCGGGCCCGGGCACGGGCAGCGGTCCATGCATGGAACGCACGATACCGCGGCCAAGCGGAATCCGGGAAAAGTTAAAGGAGTCGATCTCTAACTCGTGGACTCCGACGGCGACCGCGATGATGTCAACGATGGAGTCGGTGGCGCCGACTTCGTGAAAGTGAACGCGCTCGACCGCAGTTCCGTGGATTTTCGCTTCCGCTTGGGCGAGGCGGGTAAAGATGGCGATGCCGGTTTCTTTGACCTTGGTGTCGAGTTTGCTTTTTTCGATCAGCGCGCGGATCTGTTGCCACGACCGAGGCGCTTCCTTTTCCGCGCACAGGACGTGAAATTGGCTGGCACGGATCGAATGGACGTTTTTCTTGCCGGTCCTGAGTTCGAACCGGAGCGTCGGGATTTTTTTTAACTCGGCTCTGAGCTTACTCAGCGGTAAGCCGAGATCGAGCAGCGCGGCGACGAACATGTCGCCGCTAACGCCGCCGATCAAGTCACCATAGGCCACCCTCATTCTCCAGCCCCCATTGGAGGATGGAAGATCGTGATTCTCAATCCTCTGACTTCAATCGCTGGTCCGGTCACCATTGCCGGTGCACTTCCTTGCCGCTGGTTTCCACGCGGATAATCTCGGATTTGAACGGTTTGCC
>JBLMXG010000333.1:0-6679 GCA_050257635.1 Chloroflexota bacterium | reverse complement strand
CCGTGGCGCTCAATTGTGGCGCCACCAAGGCGCAGTTCGACACGACCATAGGTATTCACCCGACCGCGGCGGAGGAGTTCGTTACCATGCGGACCAAAACGGCGTAGTCAATTTGCCGCCGAGAAGAAGCAGGGAAAATTGCCGCAACTTAGCATCCGCGACGGCGAAGCAGCCCGATTATTGACTACAAAATGTCAGACTGACTGTTCTGCCTTTAGTCCTTCGACACCTCAACTCTAATAAGATCAAGCTGTTACGTTCTGGCATTTTCGTTGCTCTCTTGATCGATCAAAACTGTGCCTTACGGAAAGGGGCGTTCATGGATCGGGAAGCCTTTCGCGAGCAGATGCTCGGCGTGATGGACCGGAAGAAACATTGGGCTTGGCCGATGTTTACTTCCGGCCTGGTGGCCAAAGAGCGATTGCACTTTCATTTCGAACAGGAATACGAGACCTACGTGCGCGACTTTCCGGTGTTGGTCGGCAGAGCCTATGTGCGCTGCCCGATCGCGGCAGTTCGCAGAAGTCTGGCGGAAAATTTGTACGAAGAAGAAACCGGTGGATTGGTTGCGGGCAGCCCCCATCCGCAATTGTTCCTAGAATATCCCCGCGGCCTGGGTATGGATCTCGAACGCTTCGAACATATCGAGTTGCTGCCCGCTGCAAAGCGTTATCGCCGCTTTCTCGACGACACGACCGAACATTACGGTTGGGATATTGCCGTGGCGATCGTGACTATTTTTGTCGAGGGTTCGTCCGATGAACGGGCTGCGCTGGTTCCAGGAGAGCAGCGCATGACGCCGCTGGAAGATCATCCACTGGTAAAGTACTACGGTTTACCGCTCGATAAACTGGCACTTACCAAAGCACATCGGCAGGTAGAGGGACAGCACCGCGCCGCAGCGTGGAACTCCGTCATCGATCATGTCATGCCCATGCGGCGTGGCGCGGTTGTGCGCACCATGAGCGAAGCGCTGGATCACTGGCTTGGGTATCGCGACGAAGTTGCGCGCCTCTGCGGCCTGGACCCCGATGGCTTCGGTTGTAATCCCCGTGCGGCGTAATTGCGCAAGGAGCGTCAGCCGATCGTTTCGCCGCGGTAGCTCTTGGCGAGGATCTGCATCGGATTGAGCGGGCGGCGGCCGTTGCCTTGCTCGATCTGGATTGCCGCTAACGGGCAATCGGAGCAGGTTACTTTGGGGTTGCCGTTCGCCATCTCGGCAAAGGCCCGACCGCCGTACTTGAGGGACTGCTCAAAATTTTCTTTCTTCATCGCCCAGGTGCCGTCGTGGCCGGAACATTCTTCGACGACCTTAACGGTGGTCTCGGGCAAAAGCGACAGCACATCGCGAGTCTTGTAGCCGATATTCTGCGCCCGCAGATGACACGGCATGTGATAGCTGAGCTGTCCTGCGCCGGTTTTGAAGTCTTTCTTGAGTTTCCCTTCGCTCGCCAACTTTGCCAAGAAGTCCATCGGGTCGGTGGTTCGGGCAGCGACTTTCTTCGCGTCTTCGCTACCCAGCAGGCGAGGATACTCGACACGGATCATCTGCGAGCAGGTCGGGTTGGTGGCGACGATCAGACGACCGTCGCCCACATGCCGAAGCAGACCGGCGACGTTGGCCTTGGCCGCTTCGATGGCGCCGTCCATGTCGCCGTTATGCCAAAGCGGCATGCCGCAACAGCGTTCATAGGCAAACGCTACGTCGACATTGTTGTGCGCCATCACCGAGAGCGTATCCACACCGATCTCGGGCTGATTGTAGTTGACATAACAGGTCGAGTAGAAGGCGATCTTCGCCGTGGGCTCGCCATCGGGCGCCTTGCGGTGCCGCGCAAATTGCGATGCGAAGGTCTTGGATGCGAAGTGTGGCAGCTTTTTGTCCTTGTGAATACCTACTGCCTTGTGCATGAGCTGGCGATTGAGACTATTTTCATTGCCCCAATTGGCGAGCGGCGCCGTTGCGGTCCCCAGTTTTCCGACCAAGTCTGGATGGCCGAGCAGCTTGTCGACCAGCGGCACGCCATTTTTTCTCACTTCCTGGGCTTTGGCCCGCGCCATCAAGCGAGGGAAATCGATCGCCCAGTCGTGATCTCCCGGCGTGTAAGGACACTTGATGTAGCAGAGCTTGCACTGAAAACAGAGATCGACGACTTTCCCAACATCCTCCGGCTTGAGCTTTTTGGTGTCGACTTCGGCGTATTTGCCTTCGGTGCAGTAGTTGTCGATGGCGTCGAACAGCTTCGGAAAGCTGCCGCAAAACTTGACACACAAGCGGCAGTCGGCGCACAGGCTGAAGATGCGCTCGGCCTCGGCGCGGAGATCTTTTTCGTCGTAATAACGAGAGTCGGTCGGGTCGTAGGCTGGTCTGTGACTCACAGTGAGGCCCTCCAAGGCAGTAGAATTTCACAGATCGACGTGTTTAGGTTCCTCCGCAAAAACTCTATAGATCGAGGATAGAGCCGCACTGGTTACAGGTTGCCAGGGCCGGGTCGCTTTTGAGCGAATCGGTCGCTCGCTTTACAGCGTCGCCGGGGTCGTCGAAGCGCACTTCGGTTTCATAGAGTTTGTTGCCGCACTTTTCGCAGGGCCAGATGAAACGATCCCGTTCGTTTTGTGCGCGTGTTCGTTCGACCACCAGGGTCCACGACCCCTCGGCGCGGCGTGGCGAATGGGGAATGCGTCGTGGTAGTAGAAACATGTCGCCCGCCTTTAGGACGGCGAGTTGATGCCGGTCATTATCCATGTAATGCAGGTTGAGATCCCCTTCGAGCTGGTAGAAAATTTCGTCGCCGGGATTGATGTGAAAGTCCTTGCGCCGATTCGGCCCGCGGGTAACGAAGGCGATGAAGTCGGAATCCTGCCAGATCACCCGGCGCTGGCCCCAGTCGGCGCGGTTCTCGTCAATCCACTGCTGCAGGTTAAAACCCTTCAAGTGTGGAAACATGAGACCTCCCTTGGGTTGGTTCACTATAGAATTGCGCCGGTAGCCGAATCAAGCTAGACGATGCATCATGTCCTCGATTCATGTTAAGCGGCTAAGTCTGAAGTCAGGACGCGTCGGTTTGATCGCCGACACGCACGGCTTGTTGCGGCCGGAGGCGCTTGCGGCGTTGAAAGGCTCCGATCTGATCATTCACGCTGGAGATATCGGCAAACCGGAGGTGCTCATGGCGCTGAATACGATCGCTCCAGTGGCGGCAATTCGCGGCAACAACGACCGGTATCCGGCGGCGCGAAAACTCCCCGACGTTTTGAATCTGCAGATTAACGGAGTCAAGGTTCGCGTTATCCACAACGTCAAGGAGATAGAAAGCGACCTGCGCGCCGATGGCTACGCGCTGGTCGTGAGTGGTCACTCTCACAAACCGGGCGTGACGAAGGAAAATGGCGTTCTTTTTATCAATCCCGGCAGCGCCGGCCCGCGCCGTTTCAAACTGCCGGTGACGGTAGCGCGCTTGAGCCTTGGCAGCAAAAGTCTCGATGCGCGAATCATCGAGTTGAAAGTTTAGCCGAAGCTTTATTGACTTTGATATCACCGCGCGGTAGTAGATTTTTACTGACCTTTTAATTCGATCCTGTGAGATCGGAAAAGGCGCCATGACGGGACTGATTCGACAAATTGTTCGCGCTCAAAGACCCTCTCGGTACGCCGGGCGGGTCTTTTTTTATCCATGACGGACGAAAAGCAAATCGTGTTGGAGCATGCCGAACTTGGCCGGGTGATCGGCCGAATGGCGCACGAGATCATCGAAAAATGCGCCAAGCCGGACCAGCTTGCGCTGATCGGCATTCGTTCACGTGGGGTTCATCTGGCGCGCCGGTTAGCCAAGCGCATCGGCGAGCTCGGCAAACCGATCCCGCCGGTGGGCGCCATCGACGTGACGCCGTTTCGCGACGATCGGGCGCAGACCCAAGTTGCTACACCGGCCGCGGGACTGGAGATCTCGACGGCGGTGGATGATAAGACCGTGGTCTTGATCGACGATGTGATCTATCGCGGCCGTACCATTCGCGCCGCGATGGAGGCAATCGAACGGCTGGGTCAGCCCAAGAGGATTATCGTCGCCGTATTGATCGACCGGGGCGCTCGCGAGCTACCGATCCGCGCCGACATCGTCGGTAAAAATATCGATGCGGGCGAGGGTTATCGAGTCAACGTCCGACTCCGAGAAGCAGATGGCATCGACCAAGTTACTTTGTCGGATTGGCATGGTTAAATCAGAGCTTAAAAGCGAAAGTTCAAGCGATGCGTAGCCTCATTTCGATCGCCGATTTGAGCAACGAGGAGATTGAAGAAATCTTTGCGCTCGCCGATAGCGCCGAACAGCTGCGCACCGACAAGGTTGCCAGCGGTCGGATCATGGCCACGTTATTCTATGAGCCGAGCACGCGCACTCGACTGTCCTTTGAATCGGCCATGCAACGGTTGGGCGGCTCGGTGATCAGCTGTTCCGACATGAAATCGTCGTCCACGGCCAAAGGCGAAACGATTGCCGACACCGCCAAAGTGGTATCGAGCTACGCAGACCTGTTGGTCGTGCGCCATAACTGGGACGGGGCGGTGCAGGCGATGGCTGAACACGCCGATGTGCCGGTAGTGAACGCCGGCGATGGCAGCCATGAGCACCCGACGCAGACCTTGTGCGATCTATATACTTTGCGCAAGGAAAAGGGCCATCTCAAGGGGCTTACGGTAGTAGTGTGCGGCGATCTCAAGAACGGCCGGACGATTCATTCCCTGGTGTTTGCTCTGGCGCGTTTCGGCGCCAACGTGGTGACCCTGGCGGCGAACGGCATGGCACTGCCGCAATATGCCGTCGAGAGACTGGAGCGGGAGTTCGATTACGCTTTGGCGCCGGTGGCGTCGGACGATCTGAGCGCCGTGGTAACCGAGACCGATGCGCTTTACCTGACCCCCAAACAGCCGCATCAATTGGCGCTTTTTACCCAGGTGGACCAGGTGATTCAGTCGCGTTTGCACAGCCTAGCCAGCGGCTTGCGGTACGACGCCTTCTATATGACCCGGAAACAAAAAGAACGCATGAAGGAAGGCACTACCGACAGCAGTTATCCGACCATCGGCCCGAGCTTTCTGCGCGAGCAACGTTTTCAAGACACCCTGGTGATGCATCCGTTGCCGCGTGTTGACGAGCTTTCGCCGGAAGTCGACAAGGACCGCCGCGGCATTTATTTCAAGCAGGCTGCCTACGGTGTGCCGGTGCGCATGGCACTGGTCAAATTTCTCTTCGACCGACTCGAAGAAAAACCGCGTGCGAAAAATGGCCGAGCTACCTCGTACGTAAGCCCAGAGCCCGTCGGTCCTTTGTGCCGTAATCCCAATTGTGTGACGCTCAAAGAGCCGGTGTCGAGCGCAAGGCGTTTCGAGATCCTCACTCTCGGTCAAGCGGACGCGTTAATCTTGGCCTGCGCCTATTGCGATCATCACTTTAAAATTCACATTGTCGGCAACGCCAAGACGAAACGTTACGGCGCCTTTGAGGCCGCTTTGGCACCGGCACTCGGGGAGTGGCTCAAAAGCGGCGACCTGGCACTGTTCGACTCCATCAAGGAAGCCGAAGAGCTGGGGTACGAGCCGTTCAGGAGCGGGCCGCAGCGCGAGCTCATGGACGGCGCTGAGATCGAAAGCGCTTTGGTGGAAATGGGCGGGCAGATCCTGCGTGATTGCCGTAACCCCGATCGCTTGCTGATCCTCGGCGTGCGCAGCGTCGGCTCCCATCTGGCGCAGCGCCTGGCCGCGGAAATCGAGAAGCGCGGCCAGCGCAAGCCGGAGCTAGGCGAAATTGAGATCTACGGCTCGGGAGATGAAATCCGCAGACTTTCGCCCAGTGATCCGGAAGCGCCGGCGTTGAATCTGAAAGACCGCGAAATCATTCTCGTCGATGACGTGATCTATACCGGCAGAACCGTCAAGAACGCGCTGAGCGTTATCTTCCGCCTTGGTCGGCCCCATTCGGTGCGGCTGGCGGTATTGATCGACCGCGGTCACCGCGAAATTCCCGTGAAGCCGAATTATGTCGGTAAACATATTCCCAGTGCCGAGCGGGATCGTGTGCGTGTGAAGCTGCGCGAGTTTGATTCCGAAGGCCGGGATCAGGCGGTGATTTATTCGATCATCAAGCCCGGCGAGGAAACCGGCAGGCCGGCCCGCAAATCAGAAATCAACACGAGCAACTAAAACTTATGAAAGCGTTTTTAGCATTGGCGGACGGGCGCATCTTCGAAGGTCGATCCTTTGGTGCGACAGGGGAAGCGATCGGCGAGGTGGTTTTCAACACTAGCATGACTGGTTACCAGGAGATTCTCACGGATCCTTCCTACGAAGGCCAACTGGTGGCGATGACCTATCCTGAGATCGGCAACGTCGGTGTCAATACCGAGGATATCGAGTCGCGTAGGCCGTTCATGAAGGGGTTTATCGTCAAAAATTACACGGCGCAGCCGAGCAGCTGGCGATCCACGCAGCCGCTTCATGAATACATGGAAGCCAACAGTATCGTCGGTATCCAGGGCATCGACACCCGTTCTCTGGTGCGTTACTTGCGCGATCATGGCGCTCAAGAAGGAGTGATTTCGACGAGGCCAGAAAATATCGATGCGCTGATCGAGAAAGCTAAATCCTCCCCAGGGCTCGTTGGCAAAGATCTCGTGCGCAACG
>JBLMXG010000332.1:0-12810 GCA_050257635.1 Chloroflexota bacterium | reverse complement strand
TCGGTTCGCGCCGCTTGTTAAAGGCGCTATAAGCCATGAAAATACAGGGCCGAATAACCCATCGGCTAAAATTTTTCACGGTAGAAGAATCGCAAAACAGATCTGAGCTGGGATTACTATTTACTTGAATGACAAACTGCAGATCCCGGGAGTTGACACGGCGACAAATAAGCGCGGGAAAATGATCGTGTCAGAGTAAGCCGTCAGCTCGGCCGCCCGAAAGGAGCAGCTCGCGTGAAACCGAACTCGATTAGAACCACGCTCGGCGCGCCGCTTGCCTCACGACGCCAGACGCAAGTTGGCGCTAGCGGACTCGCGGTGTGCCTTTTCCGCAGGGGGGCTGACGGTTACAGCGTTTTTCCGTTGATAGTCCAACAGGCTGCGCCGAATATAACCGGCATCGATGTCGAGAACATCGCAGACATTTTCCAGGCTAAAAACACCATGATCGTCGGTGCTGAAAAACCATTCCTCCGCCTCTCGGAAGCTGCTCTTTCTATGTCGGTTCGCCGTGAAACAATCACGGAGGTAGCAATCGATCCCGTCGCGCAGCAAAGCCATCAGCAACCTTCTTTCCGGAGTCTCCGGCGGTCTGGCCCGATAAACATGCAAATATTCATCGACGCACAGAACATCGGGTTGGTGAAATAGCTGCGCCTCCTCAGGAGAGGCACGGCTGTCACCGGCTTGCCCGTTAGAAAGATAATTTTTCGGCTCCATGATTCCCCCTCTTCCACAGTCGCCGCACGTGCGTTTGCTCGGTCAAAGCGCTTGGCAGCGAATCTGAAGCCCTGCGTCGATAAAGGCAAATCGTGACAGCACTCTGAGCAACTCTCATACCGAGAATCGCCACAAAAATGTCCCTGTATAAGCTGTTGAAAAGGCTAGACTAGAAATCTGAAGGAAAAATCATAAGGGGAAGGGAAAATACGCTTGCTGTCGGAGAAATCCCTCCACTAAACGACTACACGGCGGCGTTCCGGGCAGGCATCCCTCGGACCAGCCGAATTTTGACCTGCCGCGGGGGTTTTTCTGGTGTCGAGCCCGCTAAGGCCCACCCCGCCTCCCGGACCGCATGGAAAATCGGTCTCTTGCGTGGCGCTCCTTATTAGCATTGGGCAAGGTATTCCGACTGTTTTTCGGGCTATGTCGCGTCGAGTGCACTCTAGTTGAATTCGTTCTTCGTCTTTGATCGATACCTTTACCGCAGACGGTTGAAGAAGCCGGTTTCCTCCAGTTTTTTGCACACGCTCATGTCGGCGATGTCTTCTGGTTTGAGGGTTGTGGCTTTCGGGTTGATCCCATGCTGCGCCATTAATCTTAATACGGATGCTATGCCGGGCAAACTCGGACAAGGCTTGCGCGGCAACGACTCACTGATTGTCCGATAAGCACGCTCTAAACGATCGGCGCGGTCGAGCCGCAAATTGCGCCCGATGCTGTCGACAACCGTCTTTTTATTCGCCGGGTTGCGCACGAAGGCGACACCTTCGATCACCGCCTTGGCGAGGTTTTCGACGATTTGTGGATGGGTCCGCATGTATTTGCGCGACGTTGTCAAGCCCGAAGATTGAAACGGCACGTTCGCTTTGCCCAGATCGAGCAGCACGGGATAGCCTCGCTGTAAGACAACCTCTTCGACCTCCGGGTTGAAAAACGCGGCGTCGATACTTCCGGCGAACAGCGCGGCCAAGCGCTCCGGCGTGCTGCCGGTATTCAAGAGCGTAATGCCGTCGCGCCGCGGCACCAGACCTAAATGCTCCAGACCGGTATAAGTGGCGAGCGCCAGCGAGCCTGACGGCGTTCCGATGCCAACTTTCTTACCCTTCAGCTCTTCCGCGCTCTTGATCCCCGGGCGCGTGTTGAAAAAGTAGTTTAATCTGTCTTCCATGCCGAGCAGCATCGTCATGTCGCCGCCCGCAGTGACCGCGTTGGTTACATGGGTGGCGCCAAGCAATCCGAACTGGATATCGCCGGCAAGCATCGATTGCATGGCGCGGCCGGCGATAATGTAGACCAGTTGCGGATCGAGGTTGTATTTGCGGAAGATGCCTTGCTCCTTGGCGATCCAAAACGGCATGGCATTGCCGCCAATGGCGCCGTAGGCAAGTATGAACTTCGCTGGCGCCTCGACCGCATGGGCAGCGGCCGCCACCAGGGACCAAAAGAAAATAATCGCCAAAATTAATAGCTTCAATTGACGCGCTCCGATTCGGAAACGTCTTGAACGCCTTGAACGGCTTGAAGTTTTTGAACGCCTTCCTATGCTTTTTTACGTCGTCCTTGCCCAAATAAAATTTTCTTGCCTTCCTCGGTCATTCCTGCGGACCCAACGTTGATCGTTTTCGCCAGTTCGTAAGCACGCTGCACCGCCGGCCGCCTTTGAATCGTCTCAAACCAGCGCTTCAGGTGAGAGAAATCGTTCAGGTCCTGTCCCTGTCGTTCGTGCAGCACGATCCACGGGTAACACGCCATGTCGGCGATCGAGTAGTCGCCGGCGACAAACTCGCGGTCTTCCAGCCGCTCGTCGAGCACGCCGTAGAGCCGCTCGGTTTCTTTGGTGTAGCGTTCGATGGCATAAGGAATCTTTTCAGCCGAATAGCCGCGGAAGTGATGATTCTGGCCGAGCATCGGGCCAAGACCGCCCATCTGCCAGAAAAGCCATTGCATGACTTCAACGCGCCCGCGCAAATCACGCGGGAGAAACTTGCCGGTTTTGTCGGCGAGATACTCCAGAATCGCCCCTGACTCGAAAACGCTCAGCGGCCCGCCGCCGTCCGCTGGTTCATGATCGACGATCGCCGGGATCCGATTGTTCGGTGAGATCTTCAAAAACTCCGGCTTGAATTGGTCGCCCTTGCCGATGTTGACCGGCTTGATGGCGTAAGGCAGACCCGTCTCTTCGAGAAAGATCGTGATCTTATGTCCGTTGGGCGTGGTCCAATAGTATAGGTCGAGCATGATTCCTCCTGGAAAGGCATGAGGCTTGAGGCACGAGGCGTGAGCAAGACCTCAAGAAAGTTTCGAAACCAAGGTTGCGAGCATTCGACTGATTTCATCGATTTCTTTCAGAGCAAGCTCGGCATCAGCCCGTTGCAGATATTTTAGTCTGATCGCTAAGAGAATCTGGGTCTCCAACTCCAGCAACGACCCTCGACCGATCGAAACGTGATGGCGGTATTCGCCTGTCGCTTGGCGGCCATATCCTTCAGCGATATTTGACGGCACCGATATCGCCGCTCTCCTCATCTGAGAGACTAATCCCCACTGCTCGGCAGTCGGAAAAGCAGCGCTAAGACGATAAACCGTCTCTACCAAATCCATACTTCGCTGCCAAACCAAAAGACTTTGATAGCCCGCAATCATCTCATCCTGTTTTGGATGCCAGGTAGTTCACCTGTCTTGAATCTGACTCGCGTCTCACGGCTCGTGTCTCATGCCTTTCCACGCCTCCCTACTTCCCATAAACCTTGTCAATAAATCCTTCCTTCTCGAGCTCCCGAACGATGCTGTCGTCGATCAAGCTGTCGACGGTCACCTTGCTGCCCGGACTTTGTTTCAATGCGTCGTCGAGTTGGATCTTCATACCTTCCCGTGTGGTGTACGGCACGCGCTCCAAAATTTTGACCGTCGACGCGTACGAGGCGTCGAGGTACGCCTTGTTGGCGTTGCGCAGATACTTGGCGACGATTTTTTGCGTGCCCTCTTTGTTGGTCTTGAAGTAGTGCGACGCCTCGATCAACGACATCACGACTCTCTTCACCACCGAGCGATTTTTCGCGAGATAACTCTTGGTCGTTACGGCGCAAATAAACGGCAGCGGATAGGGTTTCTTGAGATCGGCCATATCGGCGAGAATACGATGCGGCAGTCCGCCGGGAATCAAGTTCACGTTCCCCGGCGGCGATGGAAATCCAGCAATGACGCCGCGGCTGAATCCCGCGGCGCGCTCCGAGGCGCCGCCCACCTGCAGGATCTTCACGTCCTCCTGCGGCCTCAAACCCAAGCCTTTGAGCAACTCCCGCGCGGCTACGTCCGACACACTACCGAAACGGCTAATGCCGATCGACTTTCCTTTTAGATCCTCCGGCGTCTTGATGCTGTCCAGGACTACGAGCTCATACGCCAGGACGTTGATCGGGCAGGCAACGGACACGGTATCGGCGCCGCGAACCGCGGCATTTGCGACGCCACTGCCGGCGGCGTTGCCGACCTGAACGTCCTGGGAGACGATTGCCGCAATGCCGACAGTCGTGCTGCCGATGTAAACTAAATCGACATCGAGGCCGTTCTTCTTGTAGAAGCCGGCTTCTTTGGGAATGGTCCAGAGCTGATTCAGCGTGTCCGTCGAGCTGTAGGCGATTCTAATTTTGTCCTCAGCCCGCGCGCCACCGGCGGCTATCAAGGTCAGCAAGAAAAAACCAAAACTCAAAATTGTTCGCCAATTATTGCGACTGTTGTCCATAGCCCCTCCGGTTATTTCGCTGTTTTGCTCACGCCTATCGCCGCAAGCCTCACGCCTTCTTTACTCTTGCCTTCTTAGTTCCCGATACACCCGCTCCGCCGTCAAAGGGATTTCGAACACGCGCACACCGCAGGCGTCGTGCACCGCATTTGCGATCGCCGCTGGCGGGCTGACGTTGGCGTGTTCGCCGATGCCCTTGGCTTCGTAGGGGCCGGGGCCGTTCTTGCCTTTGACCAGCACGGTTTTGAATCTGGGTATGTCGAGAATGCTGGGAATTTTGTATTCGCCGAGATTGGTCGTGATCACCTTTCCCTGATCCTGGAGCAATTCTTCCATCAGGCCCGAGCCAATCGCCATGATCGCTTCGCCGTCGATCTGGCCCTGGTGACCGATCGGATTGATGATCGTGCCGACATCGTGCGCTGTGACGAACTTGTTCAGCTTCACCCGGCCGGTATCCGGATCGACTTCGACTTCGGCGACCTGCGCCACAAACGAAGTGGAAGAGCCTTTGCGCGGCACCTCCAATTCAACGCTCACGGTGACCGGAGCGCCATGGGCGTTCACCACCTCGCAGAGCGAGATCGACTTGCGCTTGCCGGCGCGGCTGGAAAATATTCCGCCTCGGTAGTCCGCTTGATTCTCGGCGCAACCGAGAATTGTTGCCGCCAACGGCAGGAGCTTCTTGCGCAGATCGCCGGAGGCCTGCACCGCCGCGGCGCTATTGATGTTGGTCGAGCGGCTGCCGCCGAAACCGACATCAACGTTGTAAGTCACGTCCGACGTGCTGCCGATGCGGCAGCGCACGCAGTCGTACGGCACTCCCATCTCGGCCGCAACGCTCTGACACAGGATCGTCTGTAAACCGGTGCCCTGATCGCCAGCCACGGTAAAGACGGTAATCGTGCCGTCGAGCTCGGCGGTTAACTTCACCCAGGCCTTGCCCGCGCCGGTGCCGCGCTCGTACATCGCCACGCCTCGGCCAACGTTGACGCCCTTAGGGCTTCTCCAGTTGGCTGCGCTCAATGCGGCTTGTAACGTCTCTTTTGCTTTCACGCCGCCCCAGGATTTGCCCAGCCCGTTTTCCTCGCCTTCGCCGACGAGATTGATCATGCGAAATTTAGCCGGGTCCATCTTGAGCTCGCGCGCGAGCAGATCCATGTGCGATTCGGAGGCGAAGACTGCTTGAATCGCGCCCGGCGCGCGCCAGAATCCGCAGGGCACCGTGTTGGTGTAAACTTGCAGCGCTTCCATATAAGTGTTGTCGATCTTGTAGGGACTCGCCGAGCCGGCGCCGCCGATGCTCGCGCGCCCCGGCTTCATGCCGGCATAGGCGCCGGTGCCGTGGATCGCTTGCAAATAACGCGCGGTCATCCGCCCGTCGCGTTTTACGCCGGTCTTCACTTTGACCACCGTGTAGTGATCGGGGTTCATCGCGGTAAGCTCTTCGGTGTGGGTCAAGACGATCTTTACCGGCTGTTGAGCCCGCTTGGCGAGAAAGTAGCAAATCGGCAACTCACCGGCGCCGCTCTTGCCGCCGAAGTCGGCACCTACGTGCACGGCGTGAATGCGGATCTGGCTCGCCGGAATACCAGCAGCCTTGGCAAATTGCGCGCGGGTGCCGAAAGGCCCTTTGGTCGACGACCAGGCATCCACGGAACCGTCGTCGTGGATCTTCACCAGAAACGACTGCGGTTCAAGGTAACCTTGATGGTGGATCGGAATGCGAAAGGTATGCTCCAGGACCAGATCCGCCTCGGCGAAACCTTTTTCGATATCACCCTTGCCCCAGGTCAGCCTATTGACGACATTACCGCCCGCCGGCGCCATGATATCCGCCGGTGCACCGTCATAGCCCGGCGCGTTGTCGTGCAACACCGGCGCGTCCGGCTTGATCGCGTCAAGCACGTCGAACACCGCCGGCAGCTCTTCGTACTCGACTTCGATCAAATTCACCGCTTCCTCGGCCGCATCGCGGTCTTCCGCCGCCACCGCCGCGACGCGGTCGCCGACAAATCTCACTTTGTCCCAGCACAGCACCGGAATATCGCGGATGCTTTTGCCTTGATAGTGGTTGGGCTCCTCCTTGCCGGTGACAATGGCTTTCACGCCCGGCACGCTCCAAGCTTTGGCAACATCGATACTGACGATGCGCCCGTGCGGATAGGGACTGCGCAAAATCTTGCCCCAAAGCGCGTCGGAAAAATGTATGTCGGCGCCGTAGGCCGCCTGGCCACTAACTTTGGCCGCGCCTTCGACCCGCCCCACTGCCGCACCGATAATCGAGGCTGGTTTTGCCATAGAAGGTTCTCCTCCGTGTGATTCTGTACTAAGCTAATCTAAAAAAGTTTCAATCGTTCAAGCCGTTCAAATCGTTCCAGTCCTCTTTGGATTTCTGGACGATTTGAACGGAGCGCAGCGATTGAACGGAGCAAAGCAATTGAACGTTTTGAACGATAATTTGCATTCCAATCATTGCCGCACCTGCAAGGAGCGTGTGCGCGAGCTTTTGACCGCCCTTTATGGGAACTGCCTAGTCAATCACTCATTCGGCTGGTCGGCATTACCGGAAGACTATTTGCATACGCCCATCGGCGATATTTTACGGCGAATCCGCGCCGCCTTGAGCGACCTGCGCGGCCACCGCGACTTTGTCAAAAGCGCCGTAGTACCGCCCTGCGACTTTTATATTTCAGCTCCGCCTTTTATCGTAGAATTGGATGAGAGCCAACACTTCTCCCGGCCGCGTCTGAGCGCGCTCTCGCTCTATCCAGCAACGCTGCGATATGGTTTCTCCGTTTCTCGCTGGCAGGAGCTGTGCCGTGGCATCGACGCGCGCGATGACAACCCGATCGACCGCGACGAACGCCGCGCCTGGTATGACACCCTGCGAGATTTAATTCCGGCGCTCCACGACTTTAAGCCCACTGTGCGCCTCTACGCCGAGGCCTACCCCTGGTGCACCCTCGACGCCGCACGAAGGTCAGACCGCGAAGAATTTAACGCTTTGCTAGACAATCGGCTGCCCGCCTCGGATGCGACAAGGTTATAAGTAGGGAGCGCCCGCGAAGACTTTTGCGCGGGCGATCGTATCATTCATTGAGCGGGTTTCTCCGGCCTTATCTTCGGAGCCCGGTGGTTGTATGATTGAACCCACAAGTCGCAGTTTTTATTCATTATCTACAACATTATGGCGATGGCCGGGCCAGACCAAGACGACCACGAACTGCTCGCGCTCATCCGGGACGGCAACGGCCAGGCGTTCGCCCTGCTGGTCGAGCGCCATACGGAGCGCTTCTATCGCCTCGCCTACCGTTACCTCCAAAGCAAGGAAGCGGCGGAAGACGTGGTCCAGGATGCCTTCCTCAAACTCTGGGAGAACCCGGCAATCTGGCAGCCCGAGCGCAATAGCAAGTTCACCACCTGGTTCTACCGGGTCGTGGTAAATTTATGCTTGGACTTGCACAAGAAGAAAAAACCGGCGCCCCTCGACGACGATCTGCCGCTGATCGACGATCGCGCGCCGGTGGATGAGATGATGATGCGCGCTCAAGAGCAAAAAACCCTGGAACGAGAGATCGGCGCCCTGCCCGAGCGCCAGCGTCAGGCGCTCAACCTCTGTTTCGACGAAGGGCTGAGTAATCAGGAAGCGGCGGAGATCATGGGGCTCAATCTCAAAGCGCTTCAATCTTTGATCATGCGCGCTAAGACGACTTTGAAAGAACGCATGAAAGCATATCTGTGAGGTGGTTATGAAAGATCACCCAGACGATAAACTCGATAACCTGCTGCGCTCACGTCGGGTCGAACCGCCCAGTCCCGACTTGGCGCAGCGGATCATTTTAAAGGCGCGCCGGCTGCCGCAGACGCGAAACGTTTCGCTTTGGCAGTGGATGCGCCAGATTTGCGCCGAGTTTCACCTGCCGAAGCCGGCCTATGTGCTCGCCAGCGCGTTGATTCTCGGCATGGTGATCGGCTTCAGCCTGCCTCCGGACCCGGATTCCAAGGCCCAAGACAACGCCGCCAGTGTGGCAAGTTTTTTTTCGCCGGATGAGGCGCTGCTATGAGCAGGACGCTCAGATTGGTATTCCTGGTATCGCTGATTCTGAATTTGTTGTTGATCGGCGTGATCTTGGGACACGTGCCCCGCAGTTTGGATAGCCAATCGGGGCGCCAACAGCGTATGGAAGAGGCGCTCAAGAAGCTGCCGGAAGCGACCCAAGCTCGATTCCGCGAGAAATTCGCCCAGATTCGCGCCGCAGGGGATCCCTTGCGCGAACCAATGGACGCCGCGCGCAGTGAGGCTCTACGCTTAATGGCCGCAGAAAAATTTGACGAAGCTGCCTATGACCATCAGGTGAATAAATACGAAGAACTGCGCGACGAAATGTTCAAGCGCATGAGCCAAGTCATCAAGCAAATGACCAAGGAGATGACACCGGAGGAACGAAGCACTTTCGCGACCCTGTTGCGCCGGCCTCCGCCGGCCAAACAGGATTAAGGCGCCGCGCCACAGCCTGATGGCAGTTTCCCAAGCGCCGGTATTTCCGGCGCTTTTTTTAATGAAGCTACCGAAGACTGGCGCGGGGTGATTCGTATCAATGGATGACAGCCTCGGCGAAGGGACGAGTAAATCTATGACTTGGAAATTGACCCTGGCAAAAACACACCGGAAAAAACTGATCGGCTTGCTGACTTTGGCGGCGCTCGCCGCTGGCGGTTGGTATTGGTACAGCAGCGCGTCGCAGAAACCGCAGGATGCTGGTCGGGTCGTGACCGTCACCCGCGGCAATATCGAAGAGGTCGTCACTGCGCAGGGCAAACTCGAGCCCCAGCAGTACGTCGATGTCGGTACGCAGGTCTCCGGACAGCTCAAGAAAATCGATGTGGACATCGGCGACACCGTGACCAAAGGCCAGCTTCTCGCCGAAATCGATCCGCGCGTTTTCCAGGCACAGGTGGACGCGGGCGAAGCCAAGCTCAACAGCCTGCGCGCGCAATTGAACCAACAGAAGGCGCAGGCGGTGCTGGCCGAGCAGAATCTCAAGCGCAATCAAAATTTGATCGCAGTCAAAGCCGTGAGCCAGCAGGCATTACAGGAAACGGAATCTCAGGCCGCGGTGGCCAAAGCCCAAGTCGATTCTATCGTCGCGCAAATGCAGGAGACAGAATCCAACCTCAAAGCGAGCCGCACCAACCTGGGGTTCACAAAGATCTATGCGCCGATGAGCGGTACCGTCACCACGTTGCCGACCAAGGAAGGACAAACGCTGAACGCCAACCAAACCACACCAACGGTCATGCAGGTGGCCAATCTGGACGTGATGACCGTGCGCGCCCAGGTTGCCGAGGCGGACGTGAGCCGCCTCAAAGAAAAGATGCCGGCCTATTTCACCACCCTCGGCGACAGCGAGCACCGCTGGCAAGGCATGGTTCGGCAAATTCAGCCGTCTCCCGAGATCGTCAACGACGTGGTCCTTTACGACGTGCTGATCGACGTGAAAAACGAGGGGCGCAAACTGATGACCGGCATGACCACCCAGGTGTTCTTTATCCTCGGCAAGGCCGACAACGCCTTGGTCGTGCCCGCCGAAGTGTTGAGCCGGCGGGTGCCCAACGCGGACAACGACAAAGGCAAGGCTTATCGGGTCGCGGTTATCACTCCGACCGGACGCGAGCCGCGCACGATCCATGTCGGCCTAATCACCCGCACGCAGGCGGAAGTGACCGACGGTTTGAACGAAGGTGATCGCATCGCCAGCAACCGTCCCGCTGGCGCTGGCGGTAATCAAGCGGGCGGCCAACGGAACACCCCGCGGTTTACCCGAGGACCGCAACTATGAACGCGACGATTCTCGAACTGAACGACATTCACAAACACTATAAAAACGGCGAAACCGTGGTGCGCGCCCTCGACGGCGTGTCATTAAAGGTCCGCAGCGGCGAGTTCGTCGCAATCATGGGTCAGAGCGGCTCGGGAAAGTCGACGATGATGAACATCATCGGCTGCCTGGACCGGCCGACCTCCGGGAGCTACAAAGTGCTGGGTAAGGAAGCCGCCCATCTCGCGCCCGATGAGCTCGCCACCTTGCGCCGCGAAACCTTCGGCTTCGTGTTTCAAAAATATAATCTCCTCGCAACCGCCACCGCTGGCGAGAACGTGGAGATTCCCTCGGTTTATGCCGGCCTGCCGAAGCAGAAACGGAGCCGGCGGGCAATGGACCTGCTCGAGCGCCTTGGCCTGGGCGACCGCACCGATCATCGTCCATCGGAATTATCCGGCGGTCAGCAGCAGCGCGTCGCCATCGCCCGGGCGCTGGTTAACGATCCGCCGGTGATCCTCGCCGACGAGCCCACCGGCGCACTCGACAGCAAAAGCGGCGAGGAAGTCTTGACGTTGCTCAAAAAGCTACACGCCGAGGGGCGCACGATCGTCCTCATTACCCACGCGGAAAATATTGCGCAGCATGCCGAACGCATCGTGCGGCTGCAAGATGGCCACATCGTCGAAGACACCGGCGTCGCCGCGCGGAGCGCCGGCGTCGCAAGCGACCACAGCGACCGGGCGCTAAGCACCGGCGTCAGTCTCGCGGCCAGTGTGCAGGAGGCTCTGACCACCGCATGGCGCTCCCTAAGAGTCAATTTGTTTCGCACCGCGTTGACGCTGCTCGGTATCATCATCGGCGTTGCCGCCGTCGTCGCGATGCTCGCCGTGGGCGAAGGCAGCCGCCAGAAGGTTCTCGATCGGATCAGCTCCTTCGGCACCAATCTAATGTTGATCCGGCCCGGCGCTGCGGGCATCCGTAATTCCGGCGACATCGCCACGCTGGTGCCGGACGACGCCGACGCGATTAAGACCCTGCCGAACATCGAAACCGCGCTGCCCGAGCGCAACGGCCGCGCCACCGTGCGCTACGGCAACATCGACTATCAAACCTCCGTCCAGGGCACCGGGGCGGAATTTCCTTCGGCGCGGGACTGGCCGGTGGCCGAAGGACAGTTTTTCAACACCGACGATATGAAACACTACGCCGCCGTGGTCGCGCTCGGTAAAACCGTTGCCAAGACGCTTTTTCCCGACGGCCGCGACCCCGTCGGAAAATACATCTTGATGAAGAATGTCCCTTTTCAAGTGATTGGCGTGATGAGTGAAAAAGGCGCGTCGCCCTTCGGCAGTGATCAGGACGACGTGATCTTCGTGCCGATCACTACCGGCCTGGTGCGCATCTTCGGCAAAAGTTATTTGAGCAGCATTACGATCAAAGTCACCGACGCGGCGGTTATCGCGGCCACTCAGGAACGCGTTGAGACCTTACTCAAGAATCGCCACAAGACCGAAGACTTCAGCGTGCGCAACATGGCGTCTTATCTGCAGGCCGCGATGGAAACTCAAAATACGTTTACACTGTTGTTGGGCACGGTCGCGGCGATCTCGCTGCTGGTCGGCGGTATCGGCGTGATGAACATCATGCTGGTGAGCGTGGTCGAGCGCACCCGCGAGATTGGCATCCGCATGGCCACCGGCGCGCGCATGCGCGACATTATGCTGCAATTCAATATCGAAGCCGCGGTGGTGTGCGCCGCCGGTGGCGTCTTGGGAATTCTCGTCGGCGTCGGCGCGGGCCTGGTGCTGCGCTACAGCGGGATGGCGGTGATTTTTTCGATCACGCCGGCGGTGCTCGCCTTCGTCTGCGCCTCGGCGACCGGATTGATCTTCGGTTATTTGCCGGCGCGCAAGGCGGCGCAGCTCGACCCGGTGATCGCGTTGGCTTCGGAATGAGGTGGCTCATGCAAAAACAGCTATGGAACGGCGCGTTTGTCCTCTCGTTGACCTTGTCGGCGTGCAGCCTGGCGCCCAACTACGAGCGGCCCGATATGGTGATTCCCGCCGGGTGGAGCAGCGTTTCGGGAGTCGGCATCAATGCGCAACCGAGCACAACACCGTTCTGGGAAGAGCTCGGCAGCGCCGACCTCGATCACTTGGTGAAAATGGCTTTAGCGCAAAACCTCGATCTTGAAACGGCGCTGCGTCGCATCGAGCAGGCACGCGGGCTGGCGAAGGCTGCCGCTTCGCCGCTCTACCCGACGATCGACGCCACCGGCTCGGCGTCGCGCACCTTCCAAGACCCGAAGGATACCAGCGCCGCGCACATCGGCGGCAGCGTCAGCTACGAAGTCGACCTGTGGGGCAAGAATCGCAATGCTGCTCAATCGGCCGACTACGTGGTCGAGGCGACCCGGTACGATCGTGAAGCTGTGCGACTGGTGGTCACCTCCGACGTGACCAATTTTTACACCCAGATTTTGAGCCTTAACGATCGCGTCCGCATCGCCGAATCCAACCT
>JBLMXG010000331.1:0-14698 GCA_050257635.1 Chloroflexota bacterium | reverse complement strand
GAGCCGCAGCATGCGCCGCTGGAGCTGATCGAGCAGGCGACCCGGTGTCGCCACGACGATGTCGGCGCCCTGGCGGAGTTGCTGATCCTGCCGACCGTAGCCCGTGCCGCCGAACAGCACCACGGTGCGTAAATTGGTAAAGCGGGCGTAATCGCGAATCGCGGTTTCCACCTGCGCGGCGAGCTCGCGGGTTGGCTCAAGCACCAGGGCGCGCAACGTCCCATGCTGCGCCAGACGAGAAATCAGCGGCAAGGCGAATGCAGCAGTTTTACCGGTGCCGGTCTGGGCCGAGCCGATAAGATCGCGACCTGCTAAGATGACAGGAATCGCGCGCAGTTGGATCGCCGTCGGTTCGGCATAGCCGGCAGCTTTGACGCCGTCCAGTACTTTGGGAGAGAGTCCTAATGTAGAAAATGGCACCCACTATTTATTTCATAATGGTTGGGTATTCTCAAACGATGGGCGCGGAAACTTGCTTTTGCGCGCTGAACGAGTGGTACCATAATGCGTTCCGCCCGGCACCGGCTCAGGCGTCTGGGGACAAAGCCAGTGCCCGACGGATGAATTCTCCCTTGGCATTGGAATATTCGGTGCCCTTGGTTATACCGCGCGCTAAGATCATGCGTTTTTCCGCCTCGTAGGCGCGGCGCAGACCCTGGTCGTTGCGTAGCAGGTCGCGGAATCTGATTAGATCGCGCGCTTCACCGCTGCCTTTTTGCAGAACATGGGCATGAACGCGATACAAGCGACTCAGGTGATCGACGCTGCCGACACGCATCGGTCGCGATTCTGGAAAAGGTTCGGGGTTGCCCTGACGCTGAAATCCCAGTTTGTCGAGCGTGCTCCGCGCGATTTCCAAACCGCCAGGAGCGTACTGGACCAACAGATCGATGATCCCCTTGCCCCAGCATCCCGGAACGGCAGTGCTGCCGATATGTTCGACCAGGAGATCCGGCCCGGCTTCGGCAATTAGATCACTGAGCGACCTAGCGACCTGGCGTGATTGCGAGTTATAGGGCAAGTATTCGACCGGCCTGGGCACATACAGACGAATCTCGAATCGTTGTTTGAATTCCCCTGCTGTGGCTTGCGTCGGTATAAATATGGACGCTAATTGGATGATCGGTCGCGAATGGGGTCTCATCGGTCGGACGGTCTCTCTCTTTTTTCGGAATGGTTCGGCACACTAGCTCCGGGCTTGCAGCGCCAAACGTTCGGTCGAATGCCCCCGAGCATGGGCACTAACGCGCCTATCGAGGCCAACGCTCGGCCTTGGCGTTTACCACGCAATGTCAAGGCCAAATAATTGGCGACCGATGGAAAGACTAAAATCGTTTATTTATCTGAAGAGTTGGATGGCTCTAAAATTCGGCGGAAAGCCCAGCGCTACCGATGGAGACAGCCGCTGTAAACTTTGGTTGCCGGGACTAGAGTCGTGGGAGAACGCCAAGCGAAAAGACACAAAGCCAACATCACAGGACGGTTAACGCCGTCATTAAATCGACGCCGGTAGGGCGCTCGGCTCGACGCGCGGCTCGCGAATCGGCAGATTCAATAGCGCGGCAATCAGCGCAAACAGCGCGTCGGCGTACCACATCCATAGATAATTCCCGTAATGAGTGAACACCAATCCGCCGACCCATGCGCCGAAAAATCCCCCGATCTGATGCGACAGCATCGTCATGCCGTAGAGCGTTGCCAGGTAGCGCATGCCGAATAATTTACCGACCACCCCCGCCGTGGGCGGTGCCGTGCCGAGCCATGAGAAGCCCAGACCGATGGCCAGAAGATAGAATGTCCATTCGGACTTGGGCGCGATCAGGTAGAAAAGGATCAGCATGGTGCGCGAGCTATACATGCCAAACAGCACGTATTTGCCGCGGAAACGGCTGAGCAACCAGCCGGCGGTGAAACTGCCGACGATATTGGCCAGGCCGATGATCGCCAGCGACCAACTCGCGACCGACGCGGGCAGACCGCAAAGATCGACCTCACCCGGCAGATGGGTTACTAGAAACGCGATGTGAAAACCGCAGGTCAAAAAGCTTCCGTGCAAAAGGAGATAGCTTCGATCGCGAAACGCGTTGCGGAGCGCGGCGCGGATGCCGGTCTCTCCGGGAGCTGATGGGATGGCGCCCACGCCCCTCCCTTCGTTGCCTGCAATCGGTCGCGCTAGCGGCAAAGCCAGCAACGTAAGAGCGCCGAGCCACCACATGGCGGCCATCCAACCCCACAATGAAATTAATCTTTGCGCGATCGGCGCGAACACAAACTGACCGAAGGAGCCACCTGCCGTGATCATTCCCGCCGCAGTGCCGCGATGGGTTGGCGGCAGGCGCCGCGCCAGCGAGCCGATCAATACCGAAAAGCTCCCGGCGCCCGATCCCATCGCGGTGACAATTCCGATCGTCAAGACCAAACCGAAGCTCGATGTCATGAACGGCGTGAGCGCGCTCCCGAGCGCCAGCATCAGCACGCCGCCCAAAAGAACCCGCGCCGGCCCAAAACGATCCGCCAGAACCCCGCTGATCGGCTGCACCGCGCCCCAGATAAATTGACCCACGGCCATGGCGAAACTGATCGTCGCGATGCCGGCACCGGTGGAGCCGGCTATGGGGAAGAGAAACAGCCCTTGCGACTGGCGCACGCCCATCGTCACCATCAACATCGCTGCCGCGGCGATCGCGAGATAAAGCCAGGATTTTTCCGAACTAGGATTGATGACGTTGCCTTGCATCGTTGCGCTGATTGGAATGGTTAGAGCCCAACCGTCGAACTTCCCGAAGATGACAGCCCTGTAGCATCACGCTTTTCTCCGGTGCGATCGTCCCTCATCGTCGACGTAGTCCGAAAAATCAGCTTTGCTGGAGAGACTTATCGGTAGCCGGATCTCGACCATAAATTTGAACAGCTCGACCGCCTCACGCGCCGGTTCGCCGCTCTCGCGATAGTACCAGACCGTCCCGCCTCTGGCTTTCGTTCGCTCCAGCGCTCGTTTCACCTCGTCAATCGTCGCCGGTTTACCATCCAGCAAAATTTTTCCACTGGCCATCACGCTGAGTCGGACGACCGGCGCAGCGACAGAACCCTCTTCACCGCCAGGATTGGAAAAGCGCTGGATGAACGAGTACGCCTGTTCGAGGATTCGATGCATAGCGATGCCACTGTCTGCGCCGGTCTAGATCTGCGCAACCACTCTCCCGACAATCCGTCCGGCCTTGAGCTCATCCAGCGTTCGACTTACCTGCGTGAGCGGCCGGGTTTGGATCGGGATCGGTTTAATTTTACCCGAGCGCGCCAGCTCGACGACGGCCTTGAGCTCTGCCAAACTACCCAGATGCGAGCCTTGAACCGTGAGCGCGCGCAGAATCGTAGCACCGATCGACAAAGGAAGCTCGCCGCCAAACAGACCCACAAGAATCAGTTTGCCGCCTTTGCGCAGCGCATCGAGCGCCAACTGCGCCGTTTCCGGGCTGCCGACGAAGTCCACCGCGCCGTACAGCGCGCCGGCGGTAATCTGTTTAAGCTTCGCAGCGGCGTCACTCACGACGCTGTTAATCGTTGCTGCTGCGCCGGCGCCTTCCGCGGCCTTTAGCTTTGCCGCGTCAACATCCACGGCGACGATTCGCTCATGGCCCGCTGATCGCAACATGCCGACAGCTGAAAGACCGAGACCTCCCGCGCCGGTCACGACAACCCAGTCCTCGCATGGGACTGGAAGTAGTTTCGCCACCGCGCTGTAAGTAGACAAGCCCGAGCAGGACAACGTCGCCGCCCAGACTGGATCGACCCCGCTGGCGTCGAGAAGATAGCGCGGATGGGGTACAAGCAGATGATCGGCGTAGCCTCCGGGGCGTTGGATGCCAATCATCTTTGGCGCCATGCAATAGTTGTCCATTCCCTCGCCGCAACGCACGCACTGACCGCAACCGGTCCAAGGATAGATGAGACGATCCGCGCCGATCGGCGCGCTGCCCGCATACGGGCCGGCGGCGATCACGGTGCCGAACGGCTCGTGGCCGAGGGTCACCGGCAGCGCCATACCGCGCTCGCTCATGGACAGGCGCTTGCCGCCGCCGAGATCGAAAAAGCCGTCGCGGATATGCACGTCGCTGTGGCACACGCCGCAATATTTGATCTTGACCAGCACCTCGGCGCCTTTCGGCGTCGGCGTCTGCCGCTCGACTTTCTCCAGCGGCCGACTCCACTCAACCACGTCGTAGCTCAGCATGAATGGTTAACTCCCGCAGGAACCCAGCTGGCGAATATCGCCGCTATCAACGCGCGACGCCTTGCTTGATCAATGACGCCCGCAGGTTCTCCACGCGCCGGCGATTCACACCCAGGTCGCTGTAGCCCAAGCGCGCGGCCGATCGGACGGCGATGATATTTTCCGGCGGACGCAAATGCAGTTCCAAATCGTCGACAAAGCCAAAAACCGCGCTGCTGCACTCGGCGTGAAGATAACCGTCGCTCTCGCCGGCGATCCTGGTCCGCGGCAGCGCCGCCACTGCCGCACGGGCCGCCCGCCACGCTTGTGCGGCGGGAACCGCCAGTTCCAATGCGGCGACGCGATGCGCCGCATCGGCGGCGTCGCTCGAGACGCAATTCGGCTTCGACGGGCATGGCGCCAGGCGTGAGTCGTGAACGCCCAAGTTCGTCGGTGTCGCGCCGGTGCAAGAAAACAACGGCATGAAAATCACGATTGAGAGCAAGGGACGCCGAATGGAACGCAATAGCCAGTCCTTAATCCGACAAGAGCCTCACTCCTTTTTTTGTTCCGCCTGCTTATCGAAAAATTTGAGCGCCATCGTGCCATGGGTGGCCGCCGCTCCGGCGCGCAGCGCCGCCGCGATCAATGAAGCCTCCGCGACTTCTTCCCGGCTTGCGCCCGCCGCATGCGCGGCTTTAGCGTGTGCTTCCATGCAGTAGGGGCACTGGGTCGTGGCTGACACGGCGATAGCGATCAGCTCGCGATATTTTTTCGGAATCGCGCCGTTGTCCCGACCGACAATAGCGTTGAGCCCGAGCCAGGCGTTGAAATCCTCCGGCGCCAATTTGCGCATCTCCCGCATCAGTTTTAAATCGTTCTCGTCATGAAAATGTTCCGCCATCACGAAACGCCTCCTGATTGTCGTCGCAATATTCCTGTATTTGAATTGTGAATGCAATCGCATTGACAGCACCACAAGGCGTGCGCTACTCGTACATCGATGCAGACGCGATCCAACATCTACCTCGCCGCGCAGTGCGCTATCTGCGGCACGATGCTTTCCGGCGCGGCAGGCGCGCTTTTCCGTATCTTCGGCATACGACGAAGTCCGCGCAATCCAAACATTTGCACCCGTTGCGCCACCCACGTCGAAGAGGGCCGGACAGTGGAAATCACCGTGCTTTTTGCCGATCTGTCATCGTTCACGGAGCTAACGCAGAACCTGGGTGCTGAGAAAACTCACGAAGTGGTCGACGCGTTTCTACGTATGGCCACCGCCGCGCTGGTCAAACAGGGCGCCTTCATCGACAAATACGTCGGCGACGCTGTGATGGCTCTGTTCAATGTGCCGATTCGGCAGGAGAGTCATGCCCGGCGCGCCGTTGCCGCCGCCACCGAGCTCAGCGCGGGCGTCGAGGCTCTCGGAGCGCGCCTCGGGCTGCCCCTCGAAGCGTCAGTCGGAATCGCCACCGGCCACGCTCATGTCGGCAAGCTCGGCTCAGACGACAGCAAAGATTACACGGCAATCGGCGATGTAGTGAATCTAGCCGCGCGCCTGCAAGGCAGGGCAGGAGCGGGGGAAATCCTGATCAGCGCCGAAAGCTATGCCAAAAATCCGTCGGAATTCGCCGACGCCCAACCGGAGCGGGTTGCACTCAAAGGCTTTCGAGAGCCGATCACGGCCTATCGATTGAATGGTCGAGGATCGCGCCGTTTCGATAATGATTTGCCGGACGTGGCGCCGAGCCAGGGAACCAGCCTGGGTGCGATCGTCTTTGGCATCCTCGGCGCGCCCTGCGCCGTGGCGACGCTCATCGGCCCCCTCGCCGTGGCCTTGGGTGCTGGCGGCCTCTTTGGCTTGGCGGGAACGCTCACCTTCCTCGATCAAAGCATCGTGCGTGTGCCTATTCTTATTCTCGTTTCGCTGGCTGCGCTCGCTAACCTCTACACGCTGCGACGGGCGCGAATCCTGCGCGCTGAGGCAAAAGTTGCCGCACACCTTAAGACCATGACCACTCTGGAGAAACGGCGCACGGCGTTTGTATTCGGCTCGTCGCTTTTGACGCTCGGCACGGTAGTGTTCGAAGTGGTCGCCCACGCCGTGCATCATTAAACGTTCGCCGTAACCGTCTGTCGGGCCATGACGCCGGTTCGGTGCGGCTAAATGACACTCTCTGTTCTCACAAGACTACGGACGCACGGTTTATGTCAGGAATCGGCCCGCGAGATCGGCTGACTTAGCTCGAATAAAAAGAGTCAGCGCCAAAGCCCTTCGGCGTCAGTTCTCGCACGGCAACTCGGATTCGTCGATCTCCACCCATGCAACCCGACTGCTCCAGTGACCATGGACCCCGGGCTTTCCGGGGGGAATATCGTCGAGAGTCCCGGCGGGGACGATCACCCGGGTGCGGTCGCGGGAGGCGTGCGGCACCGGACAGTTGCAGCGGCTGCAAATCTGCCGTGCGAAGCTCTTGGCTTCCGGCAGATCGAAGCGTCGGATCCATTCTTCTCCCTGGGTCCAGTGAAACTGGGCGATGGGCACGGCGATGTTGGTCGAGCGCACGCCGCCGGTCGCCTTGCGACAGCGCGAACAGTAACAATGGCCGAACCTCATGAATGGCGTGCTCAACTCGTAGCGTACCGACTTGCACAAACAACTCCCACGTAGAGTTTGCTCGGACATAGCGCCTCCTTGCGAATGGTTTTAAACCGAACTCAGATCGGCAACTTCAAGCCCAGTTATTCTAGGGTCGATATAGTGCTTTCGCAAGAACCGCAGATCATCGCAATTCGCCGGAGCGCAGATTTTAATATCGAGTATGAGCAATTTTTCCGCACCGTACCAGAATTACCCGACCACCCCGCGCATGATTTTTTGCCTAATCTAAGTTTCGAGTTTTCGTGAGCACGAGATGGATCCTGTGCTGCCGCTTTGATTGAATGGGTTCGTGCCGCGCAGCAAAAACGGAAGCGCGAAAAGTGGCAGCGACCAACACGCGCAAATAACCACCGAAGTTGGCATTTTTTCTTAGCAGAAAAATTTCTTGGCGCTGACGATCGGCATCTATCGCCGGGTCCGATGCAGCGAGATCACGACCAAGATTGCAATTCGATGATGTTGCCCTCGGGGTCGGTGACATAGCACCAGTTAACCCGCGCGCCGGTCGCGGTGGCGAGGGTGACAATATCGCCGACGGCGTGGCCGCCCGCGCCGAGCACCTCAGTCCGGGCCTCGACTACCGAGTCGACTTCGAACGCAATGTGACCGAAGCCGGGTTGGTTGATTGCCGCGGCGCCGCGCTCTAGTTGCGGCGCATAGCTGAAAATCTCCAGCGTCGGTCCGTCGGCGCCGAAGCCCGGCAAGCGCAGATGAATTCCGCGCACCTGGGCGCCGGCCACGCCCGTTCCTGCCTCTAGCTCCAAGCCCTTGTAATCACGTTCGGGAGGAACCCGGACACAGCCAAAATGCATTTCGTAGAAGCGCGCCAGCGCTCGCCAATCGCGCGCGATGAGATTGGTGTGGACGTATCGAGCCCCTGCAATCATGAACTCACTCCCGCCTGACTTTAGCTTGGCTTCCGACGCGATTAGCCACGGCGGATTTCTGCGCCACGGCGTTGTCCGTTCCCGCCGTCGGCTCCGCGCCTGGAGAATAATAAAGATCCAGCAGGACGACAAATCTGAAAATGCCGCCGGAGCGGGCACCCCTACTTTTGCGGCAGCGATCGAAGACTCACGGGCTGGTGCGCGTCAGGTTCGCCGACTCGGAGAAAAAATGGTTACGATCCTCAATTTGCTCCACAGCCGAGCCATCCAAAGCAATATCGAAGGTAATGACTTTAGTTCCCAACGGCAGATACAACTCGCCTCTTGGGCTCGCTAGAAATGAAAAACCGCTGTAAGAAAAATATCCCTCGGGCATGGAAGCCCCCTGTCCCGATGGATTCGGCGGTAGGATCTCGATGCGGCGTCCGTCGAAGAACCCGAGCACGTTGCGTTTGGCCAGCCACGACGCGGCGGTTTTATCCACCGCGCCGGTCTTGCGATCGGTGATTCTTAAATGCTCGGCGGTGTGATATAGCGCGACCAGCTGCGGCTCGCGGACTATCGCCCGAACTACCTCCACCGCGGATAAATGCTTGTACTTGGATTCCCAAAGCGCGACTGGCACGCCTAGATGAGCATGGTCTGCGTCAAGCGGAAAAAGAAACTTGGCCGCTCCCGCCTCGATCATTTCCTTAAGATGCCGGGTGATTTGCAAAACGAAGCGGCACGGCATGGTAAAATTATTTTCACCAAGTTCGGCGTTGAATTCGCCGCCGCGAAACACGCAGCTTCCAGCACGCAGCGGATGGCGCAACCGTTGACCGTAATTCTCCTGATACTGATACGCCGCCCCGACCTCGTCAGCGGTAAAATACCAGCCATCATACCGGCCGACGTCCGTTGCTCGGACGTCAATTAATAAAATAGTCAGAAGTATAAGCGCCGCAAGCACGGCGCTTGAAATGAGCCGCTTTAACGCTTGGCGAGCCAAGCGATAGCTTTGGTGATCTGCTTCTAACGACCGCATCGGCCGGTGCTCCCCTCCTCCGTGGCCCAACCAAAATGAAACTCCCTGACCTTACCGGTAAGAATTCCGCTACGGCTCGAACGCCGCAACGCTGATCACGATACATCGAATTCTAGCAATTAACATGCCGTCAGATCTGAATGGCCTATAACTCCAAAATTGCCAAGCAATTCTCTTGCTTCCGAATCCTGCGCTAATTTTTTTCATCATCGCTGCTCAACTGATTCTCAACAATGAGAGTCATGATTGGTCTGATTCGTCATCCGGCAAAGATCAAGGTGTGGCAATTTACAAGCGGGACTATCTTTAACCCCTTTGCGCAGCCGAGAAATTTTCTTACCGGTAGCGCCGTTGACAAACCGCGGAAGGCTCTTTTAGAGTCTGAGCGCGGAACAGGAGGAAACTTTGATGGCAGATCCAGCGCTCATGCAAAAGGACGGTGAGATCACGACGATAACTTTGAATCGCCCCGAAGCCGGTAACCGCCAAACCGATGCAACCTGGGCTCAGGTCGCGCAAATGATCGATGACGCCGCGAAGTCATCGCGGTTGATTCTGTTCAAGGGCGCTGGAGAAGATTTTTGCATGGGGCGGGAAGCGATGGGCCAGCAATCGGCTTCGCCTCTCGAGGCCTACTCTGTGCGCGACCGCGCCGAGACGATTTTCAATCTTTACGGCGCCTTCCGCAACGCCAAGACGCCGATCATCGGCGTCGTCCAGGGCCGCGCCGTCGGTCTCGGCTGCGCGCTCGCAGCGCTCTGCGATATCACGATCGCCAGTGACCGAGCGCGCTTTTGTTTTCCCGAAACCGCGCATCGAATTATGCCGACCATCGCGTTTTCCGCCTTGGTGGATCGCGTGCCGCGCAAGGCGGCAACTTTCATGATGTACTCAGCGCAAGAGATCGACGCGCACAAAGCGCTCCTGTTTGGCCTCATCAGTAATGTCGTGCCGGCCGGCGAGCTCGACGGCGCCGTAACAACGCTGGTCGAACATATGAAAAAAATGCCGCTCGCCGCAGTGCTGGCCCTTAAAGAGTACGCCCGCGCCGCCTTCGGCATGACCACGCAAGGCGCCACCGACTTCGCACGCAACTTGCACGCGACGGTCAACAGCTATTCGGGAATGAAGGCGTAGCCGGGATCAGCCGTTCCCGGAGAGACGAGACCCGAGTGAGAGTTTGCCCATCAGGACCGCCGAGAAGAAAGAGATCCACGCGTCGGTTTTCGGCGGTATAAAACGCGTAATTTATCCTTGGCCGCCTCAAGCCGGCCGCGCTGAGTGTTCGAGAGTTTCCTGCCCGCGCGATTGAGGTAAAAAACTAGCATCGACATCGCCGACCGAAACGGATCGCTTTTGCGGCGCCGGCTTCGATCGGCGGAACGCTTCAGCGACCGCGCAATGCGGACAGGATCATTCAAGGAGAACGCGCCTTTCTGCAGCTCCAGCGCGTTGCTGCATCGAGTCACGCTTCGAGACCACCGTTTTGTTTTTCGGCTCATCTTGCCTCATGCCGAACTTTTGTGATCAATATGAAATGAAATAGTCGAAGTTCATTGGTGACTGTTTCCGGCCGTGCTCTGCGCTTCGAAAGTTTTTACGAATTCGGCTAGAGTTCTCTTATCCAGGCGTCGACTTCCTTTTCCGCTTGATCTTTTGCGATGCCATAGCGTTGTTGGATTTTGCCGACGAGTTGATCGCGTTTGCCTTCGACTACATCGATCTCATCATCGGTCAACTTGCCCCATTTGACCTTTGCTTTGCCTCTGACTTGCTTCCATTGTCCTGCGATTTGATTCCAGTTCATCGCGACCCTCCCTATTATTATTGAATTGCTGCAGCGTATTTGTTCCTTGCGTTACGATCCCATTTAGGATGCCGACATATTCCGTGCGATTATTATAAAGAGCAATTGACATGCCATGAGATTATCGAAGTAATTCGAAAGAATTCAGAATCGGCGGGCGGGAATTTGTTAGCGCTTCACCCTACAGCCGCAGTGAAAAACCGGACATGCGCTGAGCGATCATGGCAGGAGCTGCCGGGTTAACGCCATCGCAAGTTCCTTTTCATTTGTCAGATCGACACGGAGCGGCGTCATAGAAACGTAGCCCCGTTCCACCGCCCAGCGGTCGGTTCCTTCTTCCGTGCCTTCGATAGGTACGACGCTAAACCAAAAATGCTTGCGCCCCATCGGGTCTTGGCCCGGTACAACCTTGCCATCGTAATGCCGCACGGATTGGCGCGTCCACCGCAGCCCTTTGGGCGCTTCGTCAGGGAAATTGACGTTGACGAGTTTTAAATCTCCGGCTTTGAAGAGAATTTCCAAGACTTTTTCAACCGAGGAATTGAGAACCTCCAAATTCGGTTCTTTCTGCGTCGCGGGAACGCTCAAGGCGATGCCGCGCAATCCCAGTAGAGTCGCCTGCTTTGCCGCTGCGACGGTTCCGGAATGCCAGATGGAATTGCCCAAATTGCTGCCGAAGTTGATACCGGAAAGCACCACGTCGACTTTCTCCCAATTGTAAACGCCGAGCACGACACAATCCGCCGGGGTGCCATTCACGCGGAAAGCTTCAAACCCTTTGAGAGGCGTGCGCTTGTAAGTGAGAGGGCGCCACCCGGTGATCGCATGTCCCGCCGACGATTGCTCCACGTCGGGCGCGACAATGCGAACTTCGCCAAAATTTGACGCGATCTCGGCGAGAGCCAAGATCCCTGGGCTGTAGATACCGTCGTCATTGGCGATTAGGATATGCATCGGCCGAACCTCCTTGAATCGATCTGCTGCCGCTGTCACTCTATCAGGTACACTTATCAGTATTTCACAATTATCCCGGTGCTCCACCCCATGAGCCGGCGATGAGGATAACCTTAATCCATAACCCCGACGCCGGGAGCCGCGCGCAGCCTCACAGCGATGAGATTTTAAAACTTATTCGCGGCGCCGGTCATTTGGCATATTCTCAATCTTCGAAAGAAGCCCGCTGGGAAAGCGTGTTGGAAATTCCCACCGATCTCGTTGCTGTGCTGGGCGGCGACGGGATCGTCGGTAACGTCGCCAAGCGCATGCTCGGCAAACAGACTCCCGTCGCGGTTCTGCCGGCCGGGACCGCCAACAATATCGCGAAGACGCTCGGGTTGGCGCAGCATCCCCATGATCGACTGATCGCTAGTTGGACAGCCGGGCGCAGGGTGAAATTCGACGTCGGCACGGTCAGCGGACTCTGGGGCTCGACGTGCTTTATCGAAGCACTGGGCCTAGGGCTATTTACCGACACCATGTCGTGGCTCAATGCCCGGAACAACATCGACCTGGCGCACCATGATGCCGCCGAGAAAAAGCTCACTTCCGTTTGGGAGATGATGAGCGCACGTCTGGAGAACTACCGCGCGTATTCGCTGAATATACGACTCGACAATCAACAGCTCTCGGGCGAATACGTTTTGCTGGAAGCCATGAATATCCGATATGTAGGACCCAATCTCTGTCTTGCCCCGGGGGCCAACTCGGGCGACGGCCTACTCGACGTCGTCCTCGTCTCGGAGCGCGAGCGAGGTCAGCTCAAACAATTTTTGGCCGACCATATTGTCCGAAAACCCAACACCGCCCCGCTGCCTGTTCGCAGAGGCCGTCACCTGCGAATCGAGAGCGATTGCCTCCCATTTCACATCGACGACGCCCTGACATCGAACAGCGGTTTGTCGACTCCCCACGTTTCGTCGGTCATTGAAGCGACACTGACTCCCAGCGCACTGGAGATATTGACGCCGGAAGAAAAGTAACCGACAAGCCCCTCTCTGGCCGGCATGACACCATCTCCAGCCTGGATGACGACTTTGCGCATGTTCGACACGCGCGCGAGTGGCATCACGCTTCCTTGCTGTCACGATCGATTCGTACCTGGTGCGGCAAGATTTTTTTGTCCGTAAGTATCTCGATCTCCACGTAGGGCCGATCGCCTTCCGCCAAAGCGTTACGAAAGATCCGCTCCGGCAGCCGGTTGAGGGCCAATTTGCCGGCATAGCTGCCAATGTTGTAATCCAACTTGCCACGGTTCACGGCAAAGCACCAACAAGCAGCGGTATCGCTCAAGATGGCCGATCATTCCAGCCGTTGGCAAAGAATCCTGGAGGCGAACAGGCTACACAGCCGAGGCAAGATCGACATTCGCGCGGGCGGGCAGTACAAACTTAAAATCGAAACAGGTATGGAATGGCGGACAGCAACGAACCGACAATCACGAGAACGATCGTATTTGACATAAAATAGGGAAAAACCATGAGCCCAATGCCGCATAACAATGGAACGAACATCTGCTGTTTTTTTCCATAAACAAAGTATGCGAGACCGACCGCGCCGAAAACCACACTCCAGAGCAACGAAGCCGCGCCACCCATACGCCACCCGAGTCTGCGATTCAATGATTGCCTGCTGTTAACGTCTCATACAAGGCTAAAGCCCTCGTCAAGAAGGCTCAGTCAGCCGCAGCCTTGCCGATCAAATAATCCTTCCATGGGGTCCAATAATATTTCTCCCAACCCTGGCTGACACCCGCGAAGTCGTCGTCCGGAACGTTGGCGTGAACCAGCTCGATTCGAACGCCATCGTCTGCCGGCCAGAATGAAAGCGTCAGCACCGAATCCATAGCGGTAAGCGGCCAGTTCGCCGACCGCCACGTTTGCACGATCAGCGTTTTCGCCTCGATATGGAGAATTTTGCCGGAAAGCATGCCGTCGAAGGCGCGAAACGCCCCGCCTGCATGCGGCTCGAGGGTTACCGGCAGTCCTGTAAACGCGGCGTGCTTGGCGGCATCGAGGTACATGTCGAACACCTTATCCGGCGTCGCCGGAAGCGACGCCGCCATGATGATATTGCGCGGCATAGGTCTACGCTCCTGTAATTTTATGTCTCTAATATACCGAATCCCCTTTATCACATTCACTATCACTCGACTAACCAGGACGGCTGCATCCTTTGTCGGCGTGACTCCATCTAAACAGCCAAAACATTCCTGTAAGCCGGCCGGGACATCAGCCGGAGCGGGATGAAAGAGTGATCAACAACCGTATTTTTCCCACGGAGGCCATTCCATGAGCAAGCGCAATATCTTTATCGGTGTAGGCGTCGTCGTGCTGGCAGGAAGCTGGTATGCGTTTCGGCCGGAGCTGTTATTCATCAACCGGACCGTGAACGAGGAATTCCCCGGCGGGGCCGCGATGGCTTCGATCGATAAGGGGCCAATGGCCGTGACCAAGGGCCGATTCAAAGGCTTGGCCCACGAAACCAAAGGGCTTGCATCGATTTACCAACTGGCCGACGGAAAACGCACATTGCGGCTGACCGAGTTCGAAACTTCGAACGGCCCGGATGTTCACGTTTATTTAACCGCGGCGGAGATCGAGAAAGGCAACGATGCGATCAAAGAAGCAGGCTTTATCGACCTGGGGTCGATGAAAGGCAATAAAGGCGATCAGAACTACAACGTTCCCCCGGATGTCGACCTGAGCAAATACAAGAACGTCGCGATCTGGTGCGCGCGCTTCGGGGTGAATTTCGGCCTGGCGGCGCTGGACGTGCCGACATCGATACCGGTGAAGGTCGCGGAAGGGGGTTTTCGCGGCGTCGCCCATGAGACTAAAGGTGTGGTGGCAATTTACAAGCTGCCGGATGGAAAACACGTGCTGCGCTTGAGCGGCTTTGAAACTTCTAACGGTCCGGACGTGCAGGTTTACTTGATTGCCGCGGCCGACGCCAGGGACAACGAAACGGTGACCAAGGCCGGCTTCATTCGGGTCGGTGATCTGAAGGGTAATATGGGTGACCAGAACTACGATCTACCGACGAACGTTGACCTAAACAAGTACCGCGCCGTCACCATCTGGTGCCGCCGTTTCGGAGTCAACTTCGG
>JBLMXG010000330.1:0-15992 GCA_050257635.1 Chloroflexota bacterium | reverse complement strand
CGTCGGCGAGCTCTTGAAAAACTTCGGTGGCGGCGGCCACAAAGTTGTGGGCTCTAGCCGCGTGCCCAATGACAAGGCGGAGCAGGCGATCAAAGAAATCGTCGCAGCGGTGACGGAGCATGAAGGCAATAGGCAACAGCAATAGTCGGACTTCGGAGAATCGGGCATTTAATGCGATAGCGACTCCGAAACTATTGCCTGGTGCCTCTTGCCTAATGTCTCACGAGTAATGAAGATTTTGCGGATTAACTCGCTGCTAAAACGGCTGAGGGAGATCAACGATGAAATCCGTTACGCCGATTGCTTCGCCGACAAACGATTCACCAGCGGCTTGATCGCCTTCCGTCCAAGCAAGAATTCCAACCCCAAACAGATCAATCACGCCGACAAGGACGTCATCTGTCATGTCGTCAGAGGCAGCGGCCGCCTGCGTGTCGGCGGCAAACGAGTTCGGCTCAAGCCGGGAATGATTTGTCACATTCCCAAAGGCACGCGGCATGATTTTGCCGCGGGGAAAAGTGGCGAGCTAGTTCTGTTTTACTCGTTGATCAAGACTGCGTAGCGTTGCCGACCTCATGGCTCGATGTCATTTCGAGTATAAGCGAGAAAGCTAGGCTTGGGCGATCCATGTGTTTTCCTGGCTTGTGGCGGTCTCACCACCACTTCGGAGCTTCGTACTTTGCGCGCAAAAACCCATCCCACACGGCAGACGCGGGCTTGGGTCGGCGATCGCTGGTTTGCATGCCGACGTAAGCCCAGATTTTTGCCAGGTCGGCGAGCGGCGGGCGCAGCCGGGCCACCAGGCGATCGGAATCCGTTGTCGCGAAGTTGATGACGAATTCGTACCCTTCGCGGGCGGCGCTCTTAAGCAAATACTCGGTGAACTCGGCTTGGTCATTCTCGGAGCCATAAAAAGTTGTTTTGTAAGATTGCAGATCGACGCTCCGCGAGGTCATGCCGCTTTCAGAGATCGCAATCCCTTTCTTGAAGCGCTTGGCGAAGTCGAGAAAGCGCGCCGGCAAGGGACGCGGCACTTCCGCGCTCATGTACGGGTAAAAGCTCATCGCGAAGAGATCGCTATAGCGCATCATCTCCGCAACCTCTTTTTCCTGATTTTGGCCCTTCGCTTCCCGTGTCAGCCGCTGATAATGCAGCACCTCGGTGGTAAAAAAAACCGGCAGCGAGCGGTGCATTTTTTTCACCGCGTTATAGGTGTCACGATGCAGCTCCTTGAGCTGCTGCCACTTGGAGGGATCGCGCGAGAGCAAGACGTTGGATTCAACCCCAATGGCGAGATAGTCGGGGCGCATCGCTTCCACCGCGCGCAGGACAAAATTGAGATAGGCCCGCTTCACCCGCGGGCTGTTGAGCGCTTCGCTGTTCCAGGGCCGCGGCAACGGCTGATTGTCGGTATCTCCCCAGTAGGGTGCTAGGCCCCGTTTATCTTTGTTCAGCGGCGAAATCGACAAAAACAGTTTCTGCCCCGGCGCCGGACGGAAGCTCAGATTCTCCTGGACGTCTTTCGAAAACGGTTTGCCATCGAGCGCTTCAGACCAGGGGATTCCCCCGATGAACGTCACCGAGACGATATCGCCGTGAGTTCGCGCGTACTCGCGCGCGATCGCAATACCCTGATCGTTCAAGTCGGCGGGCCAAAGCGTGAAACCCATATAAAACGGTCGCGTGGCTGGGCCGCGATACTCCGTCAGGGGCCGCACAGGTGTCTGAGAAGCAGGCCCAGCGTTATCGGGATTCTGCGGCCGGCGTGCGGGCGCCATAAACCCATCTCCAGCGCAACCGGCCAGCAGCGCTAACAGCATTGTTAAAACCATCGACTGGCGGGTAATTCGCGTTGCCATGAGACGAATTATTAAGCTTTCAATCCCAAGGGTCAAGCAAACGGGTCGTGGTTCAGTGAGAGTTCGCCACGTAATGTACCGCCGGGAAAGATTTCTCGCTTCCGCCCGGCATGACAACGAAGCAACTGACCTGTCATCTCGAATGAAGTGAGAGATCCTTAGCTGATTGAACCACGACCAGCAATCGCGAACTGCTTCCCTTCCCTTGACTTAGCGAGAAATTCTCGGAAAATAGGTGAAAATTTATAAGGGTCCGTTGAGCGCTATGACGTTATCCATAGCTCGGTTGGGCTGATTAAGATTTTGCGATTCGCGCGACGAATAAATCGGCTTAGCCTGGGCTTCATGCTCGCGCTGGGTTTAGTTTCGTTCGCCGCTTGTTCGTCGCGCACGGCAACGCCTGAGACCCGCTACGTCCCGGCAGGAGACTTGCTCGACATCGTCAAGGATTTTCAGCGGCTGGCGAAGGAGGACACCTATCGTTTCCCGATTCCGAAGGATGTCACCGGAATCAACATCATGAAGGCCACGCTGGTTCGCCTGGATGATTACGAGCGCAAGAATCCCAATCAGTATACCGATATTGTCCAGTTCAACAAAGCCTTGGCCTTGGAACGGTTGAGAGAATACGATCAAGCCGCGGCTCTCTACCGCAAGGTGGCCGATGGTGGAGGCCGCCTCGGCGCCGAAGCAGCCAAGAACGCGGAAATTCTCGATGACTTTCTACGCATCTTCGACCGCGCCGTGCCGACTGATGACCCGTTCAAATACATCGCCGGTCTCGACCAGAAAGTTGCGGCGTGGAACCAGCTCATTCAAAAGCACAAGGGAACTGCCTACGAGTATCTCGCGCGCGAAGAGGAAGAGCGCATCGACCGGGCCAAGGTCGCCTTCGTCGAAGCTAACCGCTACCGTCTCAAGGAAGGCAACCAGCTCACCATCGTCGGCTTCAGCCAGCTGGTCACCAAACACCAGCAGAGCAAGAATATCTACCGCTATTTGATCGACTTCGGCGATTTTTATATGCGCCTTGCAAACGAGTATGCATCCCAGTACGATCCCGAGGGATTAATTTTTGATTTCAAGGTCTTGGATCAGTTCGTGAAGTCGGCGCTCAAGCTCTACTCCGAAGTCGCGCAGGTCGACGGTATATTGGAGAAAATCGAGGCTCAAGGAAAGATCGAAGCGACGCGCGGTTTTTTGGAAAAAATGACGAGGCTCAATCGATGAAAGTAAAAGCGCTCTTCGTCGGCGTGGGTGCATGGCTGGTCGCCGGCGCCGCGATTTTTGCGGCGGCGGGCCAGGCCAATGAGCTGGCCCTGGAAAAAATTCTCAACCCGGTCGCCGACTACGATCCCTTCGAATCGTCCGGCGCGACGGCACCGAAATACTTCCCCGACGAAGTTGACCGCCGCGCGCGCGATTTAATGATCGATACTCTGACCGATCGGAAAGACGCCCTAGCCGAGCATTTGCGGTTTTTTCAAAAGGAAGACGCGCAGCTGCAGAAACAGAACGGTTCCGTCACCGGCCTTACCGAGCGTGCGCAGGATCTTCTCAACAACACCATTCAGGACCGGGAACGCTACCTGGCGGCGCAGAAAGAAGCGATCAAAAAGGCGGCGACGCCGGAGCGCAAGAAATATCTCGAAGCCATCGTCAACAATGACGACATCAATCAGTCCAACCAACTGATGCGGCAGAGCTCGACCAATTTTTGGGGCGGTCTCGCCAACCGCATGCTGAGTTCCGTCGACCTCGTTGGCGTGGCTTCGGGCAACTACATCGGCGCCGCCGCCGAGACCACGATCAGCCAGCTCTATGCCTTGCTGGATCGGGACATGCCCATCGAAGAACGCCGCGCCCTCGCCCGCGACCTTGATCAATTGAAGCGATTTCCCGAGGACCCGCGCAACGCTGAGGTTCGCCGCCAGGTCGAAACACTGGACAAAAAGAAAAAGGACGCTTTGACCCGCAAACAGATCGCCAAAGCCGACGAGGCTTTGAGCAAGGGCGATCCGGAAAAAGCGCTTTTCTTCGTCGAGTTGGCAACGTACATCGATCCCCAGTCGAAAGCATTCGATAAGATCCGCCAGCGAGCGACCCAAGCGCTGCGAGAGCTCGACGAAGCGCGCCAAAAAACCTTGGTGGCGCGGCCAGAGGCCAAGGTCAGCGCCGAGCAGCAAGCCGACGTGAAGCTGCTGCTCGAGGCCCTGACGCTGCGCGACAGCAATCATCTGCAGCGGGTTGCCATCGATACCGAAAAAAAATATTCGGGTAAATCTTTGGCCGATGCCGCGCGCGACGCCGAGGCGGTGGCCCTGGAAATGAGAGGCTGGCGCGAAGCGGCGAAAAAGGCCATAGAGCAAATGGCCAAGGCATCATCGAATCCTGAAACCAAAAAACGGGTTGCCGCTCTGCTCGCCAGTCCGGAGTACAATCTGCTCACACCCTTTCAAGAAGCCCGCACCGAACGCCAGCTGCAGTCGGCCAAATATGTTTTGTTCGGCGAAGACTTTCTCAAACGAAATCTGCTTTTCGCCGCCGGCGCGATGGCCGCCGCCGGGCCGGCCGCGGTGGCGACCCTCGGCATGGCCAACGCGCTAATGGTCAGCAACAACCTGTATCAAGTTATGACCCACAATCCGGTGTCGGCCCAGCCGGTGATCGACGCCGGCGTCGCCTATGTGCGCAACCATCCCAATTCGGAAAACGCGCAGGATGTTTACAAAGTCCTCGCCGACGCCTACGAAGACCGCGGCATGCTCGATCGGGCGATCTACTACCATGAGCTAGCCGGTTCGCCAAAGGAAAAGATCGATGCGCTTAAAGACAAAGCGGCGAACATTTATCTCAATGCCGCGAGCAAGACCAATGCGCGATCCAGTCGGGAATACTATTTGACCCAGGCCGTGGACCAGAATCCCGACAGCCCCGCCGCCGCTGAAGCAATCAAAAAGCTCGCGCAGCTGGCCAAAGACGAAAACCAAGGGTTGCGTATGAGCAAACAATTTCTTCTGGAAAATCCCGAGCTCTTCGGACCGCGTGGTCTCGGATTGAAAGCTTCCTTGTTCGACGGCAATCCAAACAATATGGAGATCGCCGACCGCGGCGTGAACTTGCTGAACGACAGCGAGCTGCTGGTTTATTACCAGACGCCTTGGGGGGTGAAGAGCCAGAGTTACACGCTGCGCAAGCCGACCTCCGAGCGCTTCTTCATCGCGCTGCGCGAAAAAAACCAGCAAGTTGCTATGGCCGACGTCAACCGCCGCGCCAAGGACAGCGTCGGCGGCATCAAAGATCTGCCGGCATCCATCGTCAAAGCCGAACGGGAACGGCGCGGCGCCGGCGCCGAGGAGCGCGGCGAGGACACGACCTTTACCCTCGTGCGCGAGGCCGGTGGATCGAGCGGCAATTACCAGAAAGTTTTGGATTTCGAATTGCTCACCGAAAACGAACGCGATCCCGGCAGCAAGTACAAATTGCCGCCGATCACGGGCAGCATCTCGCCCAGCCGCTTTAGCATGACCGGCGCGCTGCCCACCGGTCTGTGGGGCAGCCAACTCGCCGTCGGCGGCGATAGCAAGAGCCCGTTCGCAGGCGTACAAATACCGATGCCGCTGCTAGAGGGCTTTATTCCCGTTGATTTTATGATACAAGGTCGTCCCGGCGGTATTTCGCTGTACCCGAAAATTCATACCGGCGGCGACATCGGCGCCGATCCAGAGCTTTACCGCTAGCCGAAGGAGATCCATATTTTACCCCGGAAAGAACTCTTGCGTGGAGGTATCTCCATCTGCGTCGGCCTAGTTGTGTGGGAAGTCCTCGCCCGTCTCCTGCTCGAAAACGAGTTGTTGATCCCGCCGCCCAGCAGCGTAGCTCGGTCATTCTGGACGTTGACGGCCAGCGGTCAGCTCAACAAACACTTCGCCGCTACGCTGATTGAATTCGCCTACGGCTTTACCACGGCCTGTGTCGTCGGCGTCGTGATCGGCTACTTCATGGGCATGTACAAGCGCTTCGACGAGATTATGGACCCTTGGATCGCCGCGCTCTACTCGATTCCGATCATCACCGTCGTGCCGTTGATCATTATTTGGTTCGGCATCGGCATGATATCGAAAGTGATCGTCGTTTTTAAAATCACCGTGGTGGCGATCATTCTCAATACCGCTGCAGGGATAAAAAATCTCGATCCGGTTTGGCTCGAACTCGCCAAATCCTTGCGTTTAAGCGGTTGGGAAACGACCTATAAAATTCGCCTCCCCGGCGCGATCCCCTATATCATCACCGGCATGCGCCTTGGCGTCGGTCGAGCGCTCCTTGGAGTCATCGTCGCCGAGTTGATGGCGTCCAACGCCGGCCTGGGGTACCTGCTGCGCGACTCTTCCGAGACTTGGGACAGCCCGAAATTGTTCGTCACAGTATTTCTCCTCGCTGTCATCGGCTTGGTGAGTTTTAATCTGATCAAGCGCTTCGAGCGTCGCATCGCGCCCTGGCGCCAGAGCGCCGAATGGTCCGCCGAATAGCTGCTTTAAGCCGAGCGTTTTCCGTCATGAACGAACGAACCGACCGACTCCTTTCAAACCTAATGAAAGCGGCCTCCATTGTCACCGGCCTGGCTTTGTGGCACATCCTCGCCGTTTATGTTGTCAACGATCCGACGTTCTTGGTATCGCCGGTGGTCGTCGTGCGCACCGCGTACGACATGCTTTTCGTCACCGGCGAGCTGTATCCACATCTATTCGCCAGCTCATGGATTTTCTTTTACGGCTTTGGTTTGGCGATCATCGCCGGGGTGCCGCTCGGCTTCGGCATGGCGCTCAGCCCGGTGGTACGCGACTACGTCAATCCATGGATGACGACGCTCTATAGCACGCCGCGCATTGCTTTCGCACCGGTGCTGCTCCTCTGGTTCGGAATCGGCGGCGGCGCCAAAGTGGCTATTGTATTTCTCGGTTGCTTATTTCCGATCCTGATTAACTCCTACTATGGCATGCGCGTCGTCAACCGCGAATACGTCGATCTGGCGCGATCGTTTCGGCTCAAGCCTCGGGCCCTCTTCATGAAGATTCTTCTACCTGCATCCGTGCCCTTCATTCTCGCCGGCATCCGCCTGGCGATCGGCCGCGGCCTAACCAGCGTCGCCATAGCCGAATGGTTCGGCGCTACCGAGGGGCTCGGTTATTTGGTATTTTTCGCCGGTCAAACGTTGAACATTCCGACTCTGTTTGTCGGCGTCGCTGCCTTCGCGGTCTTGGGAATTTTGGGCTTTGAACTCATCCGGCGGGTCGAAACTTACGCGACGCCCTGGAGAAAGCAATCTCAGGGAGGGTGAGGATGGCCGGGCCGGTATTGGAGATCAGGAACCTGCACAAGGAAATTCCGCGCAAGGATCGGGAGCCGTTTACAATTTTTAAAAATATCAATTTATCGGTGCGCGACGGCGAATTTGTCAGCATTGTCGGACCGAGCGGTTGCGGCAAGACCACCATGTTGCGCGTGATCAACGGCCTCATGCCGCGCACCTCCGGCGATATCCTGATCGACGGACGAGCAGCCGAGAGCATGGACCATGAATTGGTCATGGGCTTCGTCTTTCAAGGCGCGTCTTTGCTTCCCTGGCGCACCAGCTTGAGAAACGTCTTGCTCGGCCTTGAAGGGCGCGGCCACAACGCCAAGGAAGCGGAACAAAGCGCCCGAAAATTTCTGGATCTCGTCGGCCTGTCCGGTTTCGAAAACCATTATCCGCACGAGCTTTCCGGCGGCATGCAACAACGGGTCAACCTGGCCAGAGCTTTGGCTGTAAATCCACGCATTCTTCTGATGGACGAACCGTTCGCCGCCCTCGACGCGCAGACGCGCAATTTCATGCAGCTCGAGCTCCTGCGCATTTGGCGCGAAACCCGAAAGACGGTGATTTTTGTCACCCACATGATCGCCGAGGCGATCCTACTCTCCGATCGGGTCATCGTCTTCAGCCATCGTCCGGGAACGATTCGGTCTGAATTTCCCGTGACGTTGGAACGTCCAAGGAAAATGGAAATGCGCTCAGACCCTCGCTTTCTGGAGTTGGAAAACGTGCTATGGAAGCAGATCGAAGAGGAAGTCAACGCCTCCGGCGGCTTCAGCCAGATGTAAGAAGAACAACAAGAAAGGATGTTTTTATGCGATATTCGTGGAAAACGGTAACGGCTGTGTTCTTGGCCGCGTCGCTTTTCGCCCTGGGCTTCGGCACCGCGGCAATTGCGGCCGAGGGCATGTTAAAGATGCGCTTCACTCAGAGCGGCAACACCGCTTCAAGTTGGCCGCTTTACGTCGCCGAGCACAAGAAGTTTTTCGAGAAGAACGGCATCCAGGTCGAAGTGATCATCATCCGCGGCGCCACCAACGTCGTGCGCGCCGTGCTCAGCGAAACGATCCCCATCGGCCGGATCAATCCGGACTATGTGATCGGCGCTATAGAAAAAGGCGCGAAAGTCAGAATCATCGCCGCCAACATGGAGAAGATCCCCTACGATATTTACGCTCGTCCCGAGATCAAAACCGGCGCCGACTTGAAAGGCAAAACGCTCGGGGTCAGCACCTTGACCGGCGGAACGACCTTGATGGTCCACGAGGTTTTGGAAAAAGCCTACAAGCTCAAGGAAACAGACTACAAGCTGTTGGTCGTCGGCACCTCGCCCGAGCGCTACGCCGCGCTCAAGGGCGGTTCGGTGCAGGCTTCGTTCATGGGCCCGCCGTTCACCTTTCGCGCCGCCAAAGACGGGTTTCGCAAACTCGCCAATTTTCACGAGTACCTTGGACCGATTCTTTTCACCACCGACTTCGCGCACATGAACTACTTGAAATCCCATCGCGCCGAAGTGGTGCGCTATCTAAAGTCGATGGTCGAAGCAACCCACTGGCTCTACGATCCTAAGAACAAAGAGGAAGCCATCGCCCTGCACATGAAGGTTTTGAAATCGACGCGTGATAGCGCCGAGCAAGACTACAAATTTCTTGTCCAGGACTTTCAACCTTTCCCAAAAGACGGCTTGGTGAGCAAGGTCTCCTTCGACAAGACCATGGAGCTCAGGGCCAAGGAAGGCATCTATCAGGGGAAGAAAATTCCCACCGCTGCCGACTTCGTCGACAACTCGTATATCGAAGAAGCGCTCAAATCGATAAAAAATTAGTTTTGTGAAACGTTCGCGCAATACAGGAAGGTAATGGAGCATGACCCCTATTAAAAATTTTTTATTGGCCGGCGCGCTGATCTTGGGCTTGACACCAGGCCTGGCAAGCGCCCAAACTCTGAAAAAAATCCGCATCGGTTATCCGTCCTTGAGCTTTCGTCAATCCAACGTCTGGGTGGCGAAGGAATATGGGCTGTTCAATAAATATGGTCTCGAAGTCGAGCCGATCTTTCTGCGCGGCGGCCAGATGGCCACCCAGGCGCTCGTCGCCGGCGACCCGCCGATCGTCAACATCGGCACGGTCGTGCAGGCGAGCCTGCGCGGCTATAATCTCGTCCTCGTGGCCGCAGTCGAAACCAACTACGATCAGATCGTCTTCGCTCGCCCCGGCATTACCAAGCTGGAGCAGCTCAAAGGGAAAAACTTCGGCATCAGCGGCTTCGGCTCCGCGACCCATTACGCCTCGCAGATTCTGATCAAACATCTCAAGTTCGATCCCAAGGACCTGTCGCTGATTCCCGCCGGCGCCGATGCCGAGCGGTTGGCCGCGCTCAGCACGGGGAAAATCGACGCGACTTTCTTCAGCTCGTCAGCGGCCCCGGTAGCCAGGAAAGCCGGCTTCAACGAGCTGTTACAAATTGCCGATCTCGGCGTAGAAGTTCAGGGCAACGGCTTTGCGACCTCGAGGGGCTACATTCAGACAAACCGGGATGTCGTCAAGAATGCGCTCAAAGGATTCGTCGAAGCGATCTATTTTATCTACGCGCACAAAAAAGAAGCCCAGAAGGTGTTCGCAAAATATATGCGGACCAACGATCCCGCCGTGCTCGAGGACTCCTACGAGGGCTACATCAAGATGATCCCCAAGAAGCCTTACCCGACGCTCAAGGGCATTCAGTTCATGCTCGATATGCTGGCACCGACCATGCCCGAGGCTAAGAACGCCAAGCCCGAGCAGTTCGTCGATCTAAGCTTTCTCCAAGAAATGGAGAAGGAAGGTTTCTTCAACGAGATGGCGAAGCGATATCCGACGAAGTAACAAAAAACTGGAGTGATGGAGTATTGGAGCAATGGAGTGTTGGGTTGTCCCGACCCCATCATTCCATCACTCCAACACTCCATCAACCGAATCCCCTGGAGGTTTCCATGGCACGCAAGACCATCCAACCGAAAACTTTGAACGATCCCCGGCCGCGTTACAGCCACGGCATCGCGACGCGCGGCGGCAAAATTGTATTTGTCGCCGGCCAGACCGCGTCCGACAAGAATGGTAAGGTGGTCGGCAAGGGCAATATCAAGGCGCAAACCGAACAGGTTTTCACCAATCTCAAAGCGGTCCTCAAAGAGGCCGGCGGCAGCCTCGACAATCTGGTCATGACGACAACCTACATCGTCGACCGCAAATATCGAGAGGGGTATAACGAAGTGCGCCGCGGGCAGTACAAGAAAGACCCGCCGACGAGCACGCTGGTTATCGTCAAGGGCCTCGCCCATCCCGATTATCTGATCGAGATCGCCGGCATCGCCGTGATCTGAGCATGCGGGTAACGGTTCTCGACGACTACCAGCGCGCCTTCGAAAACACCGGCGCAATCAAGCGCTTGCGGCAAAAAGCCGAAGTCGCCATTTTCACCGAGAAGCTCTCGCCGGAGGCCGCCGTCGCTGAAGCGCTCAAAGGATCGCAGGCGATCATACCGGTGCGCGAACGCACCAAATTCACGGCTTCGCTGCTCAGGGCCCTACCCGATCTCGAATTAATTTCCCAGACCGGCAATCACGTCTATCACGTCGACATGGAGGCGGCGACGAGGCAGGGCATCGTCGTAAGCCTCGCACCGGGCGGCAACAGCACGACGGAATTGGTCTTTGGCTTGATGCTCGCGATCATGCGGCGGATACCGCAATGCGACCGCGCCATGCGCGGCGGCGAGTGGCCGCTCGTGCTTGGTTACGTGCTGAAGGATAAGACGCTGGGCATCTTGGGCCTCGGGAGGATCGGCACCGAGGTCGCGGCCATTGCCCGCGCCTTCGGCATGAAGGTCATCGCCTGGGGACCGACGCTGACCGCCGAGCGCGCGGCCAAGTCCGAAGCGATGTTTATGCCGTTGGATGAAGTTCTCAAGAGCGCTGACGTTGTTTCGGTGCATCTCGCGCTTTCCGACCAAAGTAGAAACCTGCTCGATGAAACGCGTCTCCGTTTGATGAAAAAATCGGCTTATCTCGTCAACACCGCCCGAGGCGCTATCGTCGATGAAACGGCCATGGTGAAAGTTCTGAAAGAAAATGCCATCGCCGGCGCGGCGCTGGATGTCTTCGTCGAAGAGCCGCTGCCAAAGGACCATCCCCTGTTGGAACTCGACAACGTCGTGCTGGCGCCGCATCTAGGTTGGCCGACGGACTTGAGCTTCGAACATTTTGCCGACAACGCCGTGACCAATATTCTCGACTACATGGACGGCAAGCTCACCCGCGCCCTCAATCCCGAAGCAATTAAGCATCGACGATAGCGGAGCCGCAGATTCGCAGTACAACCATCCACCGCCGGCAAAGCTAGAGATTTCCCAGCCCAGCCAGGAGGGGCAAACCCAATTCTTCAGCCGGCTTTTCCGGCCTCTTCCCCCTCGACGGGGAAAGATTGAGATGGAGGGGCTGATCACCCCGATTTATCCCGCGCTTAGTTCCGCTCTGTGAAAAACATGATTGTCCTGATCGATGAACTCGACCTGCGCTTTAGTTGGATCGCTCTTGGGATCGATGGTGATCTTCACAAAATTGAAATTCTCCGCCAGGAAATATTCGTAGCGCCGCACCGTGCCGTTGGTGATGCGGTTGAGCGGCGCGGCTAAAGGCCCCGCGGTGATATCCTTGAGCCCGCCGGATTTGGGGATCCTGGTGATCGCGGCGTAATGCATGTCCGCGCTGAGAAAATACACGCCGCGGAGTTTCTTCTCGTTGATGTAGCGCAGAATCTGCGCCCGCTCTTTGGGAAAGCCGTCCCACCGATCGCTGCCGCCGCCGGCCATCGTCACTGACGTGGCGATGAACTTGAATGTTGCTGTCGAGTTTGCAAGGCAATCGAACAGCCACGCTTTTTGCGCTTCACCCAACATCGTGCCGGTTTTGAGATCGCGATACTGGCGCGTGTCGAGAAGAAATAGTTCCACGGCCCGGCCCCAGCGAAACGAACGGTAAATCCGCAGCGGCTCGCTCGCCGGACAGCGCACCGGCCAATAGTCGAGAAAGGCGCGCCAGCCGATGGGCGCTAACACGTTCCCGGGCAAAAAGTTATCCGCGACCTCGTGATCGTCCCAGACGACGTAGAGACCAGTCTGTTCGAAGCAGTATTGCGTCGCATCATCTTCTCGGTTGGCGCGGTATTTCGCCCAGAATTCGTCCAAGCGCCGGGCGCTGCCGTTTTTGTCGGCGTAAATCGTATCGCCCAGGTGCAGGAAAAAATCCGGCCGCTGTGCCAACACGGCGCTCATGACGGTAAAAGGTTTGTAGCCTTCGCGGGTGTCGCCGCTGAAACAGAACGTCACTTTCGCGGCATCGTCCGGACGCGGCGCGGTTAAAAAGCTGCCGATCGGGCCCGGCATTTTTCCGCTCACCTCCGCGCGGTAGTAATAGCGCGTCGCCGGCTGCAATCCGTCGAGGGGAATTTTCGCCGTGTAATCCGCCGCGGCATCTACAGCAAACGATTCGGTGTCATGATATTCCACGAAGCGCGGATCTCTAGCGTACTGCAGGACGACTCGGCTGCCGGGCATGGCGCGGAGCCAGATCAACGCGCTCGTGTCCGTGACATCGCCGGCTAAACAGTAAAGCGAAAGCCCGGTGATGGGATCGGGCGACGCAACGACGGTAGCGCACCCGGATTGGCCGAAAATAAACGGTGCGCCGAGTCCGAAGCCGGCTGCGGCTCTAAGAAATTCCCTGCGACGCATGGAAAATTAAATATCGATCTTGTTCCAGAGCAGCTCGCAGAGCCACCCTGCGATCAGCGGAAAGAAAAAGCTGACCGCAAACCGGATCACGACGACCTTCGGACCCAAGAACGGGATCTCCCACATGATGATTCGCTGCATGCCGAACAGCGACCATGCGGTCAGATAGGCTACCAAGGGGCCAACGCCGACCCCCATCTTGTAGAACGAGGCTATCACCGGGAAATGCGTCATCGGCCCGCCCGGCGTGATACCGCCCAACGTCATGCCGACGAGGATCCCTCGGAAACCCGCTCCATGGCCCATCCAATTGACGATTAGCTCCTTGGGCACGATCGCTTGAAACAGACCGGCGAGTAGAAATGCGGCGAGCATGCGCGGCGTGATTTCCAAAATCAAGGAACCGGTGGCGTTGACCCCTTTGCTGGCGGCTTCCGGCGACTTGTAATAAACGACGGCGAGCATGACCAGCGCCGCCGTCATCATGAGGACCGTGGATGTATCCATAGATCTCCTGAAAACGAGCTGTTTGAAGGTTCGCGAAGGCATCGGATGTAATGCAGACCGCCGTAAGCGCAGAATTGAACTTTAAAGAGCGCCGGGCGAATTTGCAAACACGGGCGATCCGCCGCTGTCATTTGACTTGCTTCAGACGCTATAGTTACCTAAAGCGGATCAATTGATTCGGAGGAATGATGGCACTCGACAAGGAAACGGCAAACATAGTCCTGAATCAAATCGATCGCGATGAGCTGGCTCAGCTCGGTTGCGATCTCACCAGCATCCCGAGCCCCACGGGGCAAGAAAAAGCGATCGGCGAGTTTATTTTGCATTGGTTCGAGGCCAACGGCCTCAAGGCCGTGCGCCAGGATGTCGAAGTCGACCGCCCCAACGCGGTCGGCATCGTCAAGGGCGATGGCACGGGATTGAGTCTCGGATTCAACGGCCACACCGACACGAGCTTCACCGGCACCGAGGAAGATCGTCGAATGGTTGCCGTCATGGAGCCCGAGTCGGATCTCAAGGGAAAGATCGTCGGCAATAAAGTTCAGGGCCTCGGCATCTCCAACATGAAAGGCGGTGTCGCCGCGTTTATGATAGCCGGCAAGGCACTCAAAAAGAGCGGCGTAAATTTAAAAGGCGATGTGATCCTCGCGGCCGTCGTCGGCGAGATCTCGCGCACGCCGATCGGCCCCTGGCAGACCAAGGAGTACCGCGGCGAAGGCGCCGGCACCCGCCATTTACTCACCCACGGCATGCACTCTGACTACGCCGTCTGCTGCGACGGCTCCGACATGAACATCGTCTGGACGCAGAACGGCGTGGTGCAGGTAAAAATCCAAACCTTCGGTAAAGCCGAAGCCGCGTGGGGATCGAATCGCGAGACCGCGCCGATGCTGAAGATGAACGCCATCGTCAAGATGACCAAGATTATCGACGCCGTCGAGCGCTGGGGCGCGGAGTTCGAAGCGAAATACGTGTACCAATCGCCCACCGGTCCGCTCTTTCCGAAAGTCAACATCGGCGGCATCGAAGGCGGCGCACCCTACCGGCCTAACTATTTTCCCGGAGTCTGCACGATCTACGTCGACATCCGCATGCCGCCGCAAGTGCGTCCCGTCCAAATCCAATATGAACTGGAAAAGGTCCTCAACGCCACCGGCCTCGACTATCGGATGGATATTTACAAGACGCTGCTCGGTTACGAAGGCAAAAACGTCGGGCCGTTGGTCCAATCAGCGGAGGAAGCTTTCCAGCATCTCTTCGCCACGAAGATCAAGCCGGAAGCCCCCGACCGCGCCAGCATCTGGACGGACACGAATGTTTATAACGAGCTCGGTATCCCCGCGATCAAGATCGGCCCCCGTGGCCGCCGCATCGGCCCGCGCAACGAGGAAATCGATATCGACACGATGTTGAACGCCGCAAAACTCTACGCGCTCATGGCGCTGGATATCTGCACGAGGCCGAGGACTTAGGCCCTTTCCGGATACGGTCGAAAGCGACGCCTTTTACTTCGGCCAACGCTCACGTAACGAAAACTTATTGAAGGCATAGAAGCCACACATGAATCAAGAACGTATCGCCCTGAATCTCGTCGCCGTAGAAAACCATTTTCACAGCGAAGCCCTCAACGAAGTCGAAGCGGCCCTCGAAACCTTTACCGAAGACATCGTTTGGGAAGCCCCCGCCCCCAACGGCCTCAATCGTTCTTTCGCCGGCAAAGAGGCCGTCGCCAAGAACTACCGGTCCCTCTTCGCCTCCATGCGCAACGTTAAATTTGAATTTCTCCAGCGCTTCGCCACCGAAGACCGGGTCGTCGACGACAGCAACGTGAGTTTCGAAGTCGCTCAGGAAGGCTACTGGCACTTCCCTGTCGGCGCCAAAGTTGCCATGCGCCTGGTGCACATTTTCGAGATGCGCGACGGAAAGATCTCAAAAGAGATCGTGTTCGATATGGGGCGGGTGGTTTGAGGAGGTAGGGCGCCTCGATCACGCCTGCGGCGAACTCTTGCGCGCCTGCTCCGTGGCGCAAGTCTCCGAAGGGCGATTGAAAGATTCCAAAGCTGCTTGCCGGCGCTGCCGTTTGCAATGATTTCGATCGATATACCCGGCTTCCGAAAACTCAAGTTGCGCCATCTCGTTTTGGACTACAACGGGACTCTGGCGCGCGACGGACGGCTCTTGCCCGGCGTCGCGCGCATGCTCGCCGAGCTCGCAACCGATATTCATATTCACGTTATCACCGCCGATACCTTCGGCGAGGCTCGGAAGCAGCTCGCGCGGCTGCCCGTCGACGTCGTGATCATACCGACCCGATCGCAGGCCGAGGCTAAACTTAAATTCCTATCCAAGCTGGGAGCGCGCACGGCGGTCGCCGTCGGCAACGGCCGCAACGATCGCAAAATGCTGAAAGCGGCGGCCCTGGGCGTCGCTCTCGTGCAAACCGAAGGCGGCGCCGTCGAAACTATTGCGAGCGCGGACGTCGTCAGCGCGAACATCCTCGACGC
>JBLMXG010000329.1:0-3779 GCA_050257635.1 Chloroflexota bacterium | reverse complement strand
CGAATCCTTCCCCTCGACGGGGAGGACAAAGGAAGGGGTGATCCGTATTCGATGACAGCGCCCCTATCCAACCTTTCCCCGTCGAGGGGAAAGGCGCCGGATTGAAGCTCCGCTCTAAAGCATCTTTTCACAAACAGGCTTCACGACCACGTCTTTTCTAATCCCCGTCCAGTCCGTAAAACTTGGCCGGATTGTAATAAAGAATCTTGTCGATCACGCGCGGCTCGATCGCGCCGTTTTCTTTGAGCTTGGCCAACGCCAGCAGCTCGCTGGCGTTGTCGGCATGGCCGTAGTCCGAGCCGATCATCAGGCAATTCTCGCCCGCATACGTCAGCACATAGGGCAGATCATCGTCGGTCTGGCAAGCGACGAAGAGCTGGTTGCTGCCGCTCAGCACATCCGGCCGTGCCTGTTTTCCTTCGAGCTTGGGAAAGCGCAGATTCAAATCGTGGACCAAATAAGGCACCCATTGGGCCGCCACCTCAATGGCGCCGATGCGCAGCTTGGGGAATTTCTCCGGGATGCCGTTCAAGATCATCGAATGAAAGCCGCCGATCACCATCAGCTTGGCGACCCGGAATGGCTCGCCGCCGAGCATTTCATTGATGGTGAAATTGCCGATGCCGGAATGAATGCCGATCGGCATGTTGAGCCGGCTTGCTTCCTCGTAGAGCGGGGAAAAATAAGGATCATGCAGCGTGTGGTTGGTCTCGACGCCGCGCATGAAGACCGCGCAGGCGCCGTTGCCGTGCGACCAGCGCAGCTCGTCGAGTGCTTTGTCCATGGACATCAAAGGCAACTGGACCGCCCAGCGCAAACGCTTTTTATCCTTCGACCAGATGTCCGCCATCCAGCGGTTGTACGAGCGGCAAAGCGCCAGCTCGATGCGCGGGTTGTCGGTCACCGGCCGAAGGAACAGCGTCGGGTAGAGCACCTGCACGCCGGTGCCGATCTCGTCCATATGTTTGAGGCGCGAGTCGATGTTCGCCATCTCACGTGATTCTTTGGACGTGTCCTGACCGATGTTATCGCGCCCGCCGATCAGCCGCCCGCCGATGATCCAGAAATGTTGCCTTTTGCCCGTCGGCATATCGACCGCGATCGGTACCGGTCGATAGCGCCTGTCGCTCCCTTCCAGATAGTCCCAAGTTTTCTCGCACTCGATCACATGGGCGTCGGCGTCAATCGTTAACATGTCTTACCCTCCAGCCGGATGGAATCCATCACACCGCTCACAGGCCATAGAAAGCGCGCGGATTGGCGTCGAGAATCTTAGTCACGGCTCTCTCGCTCACCTTGCCCTCGCATTGAAATTTTTTCAGCGCCTCGACTTCCGACGCGTTATCCGAGTGGCCATAATCTGTGCCGATCAGCAGGTTGTCCTCGCTGAAATTCTTGAGAATGTAGACGATATCGTCGTCGTTCTGGCAAGTTACGTAGACGCGGTTGTCTTTGAGTAAATCTTGATCGAGGGGTCTGCCTCGCCGCGCGTAGCGTCGCGCCAGGTCGCGCGCCGCGTAAGGGAGCCACTGGGCGCCGACTTCGATGATGCCGATTTTCAAGTTGGGAAACCGTTTGGGGATGCCGAAGTAAACTAGCGAGTGGAACGCGCCGACGACCGCGAGCTTGAATTTGGCAAAGCCCGGATCGTCAAGGAACAGCTCGTAAGCAGTCGTGCTGCCGTTGGCCGAGTGGACACAGATCGGCAAATCGAGCCGGCTCGCTTCCTCGTAGAGCGGAAAAAAATAGGCATCGCTCAGCATCCGGTCCGCCTCCAAGCCGCGCATCACCACGCCGCATGCGCCGTGTTCTTTGGCGAACTTCAATTCTTCACCGACCTTGTCCATGTTGAGCAGCGGCGGCGCCATCACCCAGCGAAAGCGATCCAAATGATTCTTGACGACTTCGGCCATCCAGCGGTTGTAGCTCCGACAAATGGCCAGATCCGCTTCTGGCCGTCGTGAAAGGGGGAAAATAAAGATCGTCGGATAGATCACCTGAAGATCGACACCGAGCTCGTCCATGTGCTTGATGCGCAAGTCGAGGTCGGTCATTTCCCGTGACGCCTGCGGCACGTCTCGTCCAACGTTGGTCCAGGGAAAAAGCTTACCGTCGATCAGCAAACAATTACTATTCACATCACCGGCGCGGGTTTGCACTACCTGAGGTTTAAAGCGCCGCTCCGACTCGAGCATGTATTCCCACGTCGATTCATTTTCGATCACATGCGCGTCGGCATCGATAACTTTCATCGACCCCTTCTCCTACTCATGCCTTTCTCCTCGAGCCTCATGCCTCCATCACCCTTCCCTCGGCAGCTCAGGCACCAGCTTGCCGTTTTCGTAAGCGAAGCATTTCCCACTCGCATCCATGGGCAACTCTGCGCAGAGCACAAAACCCTGGCCCAAAATTTCCGGTCCTGGGAGGCGCTTCAGCGCTTCTTCCGGTGCGGTTTCCGTCGCGATCGGCACCCGCGGCGAAAAGGTCACCACGCAGATGTTGGCATCGCGGACCTCCTCGGCAACGTAACGGCCAAAGGTGCGAATACCGTCCTTGGTCACCATATAAGTGCAGGCCCCGCCCGGCTTCACGCCGCCGCCGCCGTAGAGGTTGATGATATGTCCGCTTTTTCGCTTCGCCATATGCGGAATCACATGCTTGGTGCCGAACAACGTGCCGTATAGATTGGTGTGGACGACGCGATCCCAAAACTCCGCCGGCATGTCGGCGATCAGCGGCCAGCGCGGAATGTTCCAGGCAAAATGCGGCACGATCGCCGCGTTGTTCATCATCACGTCGATCTGACCGAAGCGGCTGATCACTTGGTCAATCATCGACTTGACGCTCGCCTCGTTGCGCACGTCGGCGACCACCGCCATCGATTCCGTCGTTTGGCCGATTTCTGCCGCGGTTTTTTTTGCCAGATCCTCGTTAAAGTCGGCGATGACAACCTTGGCTTTTTCCTTGGCAAAGGTCTTTGCCGCGTGTTTGCCGATGCCCTGTCCGCTACCCGTGATCACAACAACTTTGTCTTGAAGCACAAACGACCTCCGTAGGATTCACGATTTCTCTAAGGAGCGATACCGCAAACCAGTGGCCGAATCAAACCGGAGTTTTGCATAGTGCCGCCAGCGCTGTAGCGCCGCAATTCATTGAATGAGCGCCGGAAAAAGTACTGCAATCATCCAGGCTTCTTCTTGCCTGTCATTGCGAGGCGCAAGCGAAGGATCTGCTTTTTTCGAATGCCCAGCGTACTTACGCCGCTAAAGAGCAGAATGGAAAGTCCGGCAATTGTGGCAACTTTATAGAACTTGATCGAATCGACCAGGCCGATGCGCAGATTTCACTGGCGCTTTTCACCAAGATCATTTAGGATGCGAAAAATTTTCCCGCGGGAGGAACCAGTGTGACTCACGACCCAAAGGATGACAACCTACCCCGCTTCCGCCGCAACACCGGTTTCACACTGATCGAGGTTTTGCTCGTTATCGCGATTATCGGCGTGCTCGCTGTCATCGCGATTCCTCAATTCATCGCCTACCGCAGCAGGGCAATTGATGCGCAGATGAAATCGGACCTGCGCAACGCAGCCGTCGCCGTCGAGAGTTATTTCGTCAAACATTCGGTCTATCCGGCGAGTATCAGCGAGGTCGACGGATTCGGCTTTCAGCCGACCAGCGGGGTGACGTTAACTCTAGACGTTGTTTCGCAAAGTTCGTACACCATCACCGCCGCCAAATCCGGCGGCACACAGGCAAGCTTCACTTTCACGAGCACCA
>JBLMXG010000328.1:0-4589 GCA_050257635.1 Chloroflexota bacterium | reverse complement strand
AGCCGTCCGCGGCGATTTTGAACACGCTGGCATGCTCGCCGAGAAACAGGCCAACGAAGACACCGGCTAGTAGTCCAATAAGGATCTTTGTGGAAGAACTCATCGGCGGTCGGCTCACTGAGCAAAATTCGAAACCCTAATATCGAAATCCGAGAAACAGAATCCCACTGGTGCTTGTTTATTGTGCTCGTTCGAAACTGTTCCGAATTTCGGATTTCGTGTTTTGCAGTTCCACTCTACCGCGTTGGAGTTCGCATATATTTTGGGCTTGCTGCAATCGTTTGTCCGTAGGATGAAAACTGTCGCCGATATAGTTTTGCTCTTGGAAACTTTCGAAAATATGCACCCAAATCTGGCAATCCCAGCCGAGTTTGTTCCAATAACCCAACCCGATCGCATCCGCCTCGAGTTCTTTGTCCGTCGAATAGTTGTACAATCTCACGTACCATGGCAAGCCGACCTCGCCGCCCGAAGTGCCGAGATTGAACATGCCAGCGTTTAGCCACCTTACTCCCTCCTGCTTGGCGTGACCCGCCGTCTCGTGTGCGATTTCATGCGCGACGGTTTGCCGGAGCAGCCAGAGCTGACCGGCATTCGTTAATGCGAGTGATGCGAGCCTGTAACTAATATAGATCTGCCTGTTCCCGATGGTCATGCCAAAAAGGTCTTGGCGCGGAAAGTCCGAAAGAAAGAACTGATACTGCGAAAAATTGTCCCGGTCCTCGCTGACGGCTATTATGCGCTCTGCTTCGCTTCGGAGTAAATGTTCGACCCGATCATCCACTAAGCTAGGAATTTTTACTTCTATCGAGCAGGATACAAAAACGACGCACAAACTTATCGTGATACAGAATAGAAATCGACCTCGCGATTTGTGGTTTAGTTTTGGCGTCACGGTGGCGGCTACGGAGTTTTCGCTCCGACCCAGGCGCGCGCTTTGGCAAGATCGCCGGGATGGAAATATTCGATTTGGGCTTGGCGAAAGCCTTTGGCGAGAAAGGCGTAAACGAGATCGCGCCACTCCTCGTCGCCGACCACCGCGATCCGGCCAATGTCTTTATCGTGCTCGACCAGGAAGCTAATATCTCCCCAGTCTCCCTCCCGTTTCCATCCTTTGAAATTATCGAGGATGAAAAGCGCACTGATCTTGCCGCAGCGCTGGATTGCGGCAAGGGCAGTCGCTTGTATCTGGCTGACTTCGGACTTGCCGAGCATCCCGCCGACCTTGGCGCTGACGATCGGTCCGGTCGCGTCGATGACGGTAATTGGCATGGTGCCTCCGGTTACGTTTTTAGCCCGCCCCTCAGAGCAGCGGAAAATCGTAGTTAACAATGACACGAAAGTCGTCTTGATGGTCTTTGGGCCCCTGATACTGCTGTACCCTGCTGTAACGGAAGCGCGCTGAAAATCCGTTAAGAAAACTCCAGGTAGGGCGCCATTGAAAATCGAAGTTGAATTCATTTTCGTTCGGCACGCCGGCTTTTGTCGATGGATCGATTCGATCCCAGCCATGGACGAAAAGCAGGTAGGCGGACACGCCTTGCAAACCGAGACGTGAGAAGTCGTAAGACAATTTAGGCATAATGGCTTGTTCTTCCGCTCGATTGAAATCCTGCACCTGAACGCTCGTGTAACCCGGGTATCCGCTCCACGGGTTTTGCATATCATCGCGCCGCAGTGTGTTTGTGTAACCCAGGGTAAAAACCGCCCCGCCGTAACTCGCTTCGCCTTTCACTCCAACTTGATTCGTGGCAAAGGAGCGGTGCTTTAAAAGCTCTTTCCCGACGCTGCGTTGGTCGGCAAATTGAAATGCCACGAGCGCGCCTAGGTCCTTTGTTATCGGAAAGCTGTATTTGGTCTCGGTGTAGAAGATATTGAGGATGTCGTTCGAATAATAATTGATGGCGCCGAGGGAAAATTTGCCGTAACTGAATGTGCCACCCACCACTCCGACGCCGCGCTTCACGTCAGCGCCGGCGTCGCGCGACATCCAGACGAAATCATCCGAATTGCGCTCCTTGATCTTGGTGATGTAGCCGGTTCCGTATCTAAACCCCGGCGCGCCGTCTTTGCCGCCGAAGGATCCCGTCAGGGTGTAGCCTTCGAATGTGTTTGGCGTCATCCGGTTATCGTTCTTGTTGATGAACGGCGTATTGTACTCATAGCGATAGAGGTTGATAAAATTCTCGTCAAAGAGCTTCACTCGCCCGTAGAGCTGGCCCAAAACGGAGTAACCATGCTGGCCCGGTTTGAGCAGCAGGGTGCCGTCCTTGTCTTTGGGACCGTAGAGATTGTCGGACCAGTAGAACGTCGTGCCGACCTGGAGACGATCCAGCAGCCAACCGGACTTGTAGGCGAGGGCGCCGCCCATGGCCCAGGCCGAGTTGACGCTTTCGTCAAATTTGTCGCGGCGGAAATAGAAGCTGCGCAAATTGAGGTCGAGTTTGGTGTCGCGAAAAAAAGCCGGCGTATCCTTCAATTGCTCCTTCAGCCAGGGGAAAAATCCCGGCCGGGGAATCCTTTCGATAAAGGAGCGCTCGATAGGCGTGGTCTCTTCGTAGACCGACGAAGGCGTAGGCTCCTCTTGTGAGATCACATCTTGAGCCAGCGCTTCGGCGGCGAGCAGCAACAGCGGCAGTGCGATAATCAAGAGCCGAGCGAGTATGCTCACGAAGTTTTTCCGCAGGGACGGAGAGATAGCTTCCCCTTCTGGCGAGCTCTGTATTCCCATTCTAGCGCCCCTCCTTTCGGACCGACGGAGTGCTCATTTACCGACCGACAGCAAAGCGACAATCACCGGCCCCCAGGCGGTCAGCACAATGTTGCCGACCGCGTAGGGAACCGTATAGCCCAACGCCGGGAGTTTGCTTTGCGCCTCGTCTTGGATCGCGCGCAGCGCCGCCGTCATCGTGCCGGCGCCGGAGCAAGCGCCCAAAAGAATCACCGGATTCATCTTCAGAACATATCGACCGAAGAGAATCGCCACGAAGTGCGGCAGCACAGCTGCGACCAGGCCCACGAAGACGAGGCTTATTCCAGACTTCTCGAGGCCGGCCATAAAACTCGGGCCAGCGCTCAAGCCGACGACGCCAATGAACACACTCAAGCCCACGGTGTCGAAAACCCACATCGCGGCTTCGGGTATGCGGCCAAACGCCGGGAATACGGACCGAAGCCAGCCGAACACCAGTCCCATGATGAGCGCGCCGCCACTGGCGGTGAGAGTGATCGGTAGCCCCGCAACCGTCACAGTGAGAAGGCCCACTAGGCCGCCTATGAAGATACCCATGCCGACAAAGATCATGTCCGTCGCGCTGCTCGGCCAGTCGGCGTAGCCAATCACCGTGACGGCACGATCAACATCGCGCTTGGCGCCCATCACGCTAAGCAAATCGCCACGTTCAATATCGGTTGTCGGAGCAATGGGCATTTCCGCGCCGGCCCGCGTGATCTTGCGCAGAAAGATGCCGCGAAATTGCGTTCGCCACGGCTCCGATGTGCTGATTTCGCTAAGGGTCTTGCTGACCAGAGCCTTATTCGTCGCCACCACGTCCAAAACTTCGACCGGGAAATCGAGCAATTCTTTGTCGTCGACCTCTGGACCAACGACGCTGCTGCGCTCGACCAGGACCTCCGCTCTCGCCATCACCGCGATTATATCTCCCTGACGAATGACAGTGGTCGGCTCCGGTTCGATGATGGCGCCATCGCGGTGGATGCGCTGGATGAACATTCTTACATCTTGCGGCATCGCTTCGAGCTCAGCGATGGTTTTATTAAAGAGCCGTTCATTGGTCACGCGGTAGGCGCGCACATCGAAGGATCGGGAAGGAGAGATGATTCCGGGATGCGCTTCTGTGCCGCCCGATACCTGCGCCTGCATCTTCTTGGCCTCGTCCTTGAGATTGACTCCCATCAACTTCGGGCCAATCGTCGGCAGGAACCAGACCACCGCTGTCGTTCCGACAAGATAGGTCACGGCGTAAGCAACCGGAATATTGTTGAGTAGCTGCGTTTTCTCCTCCGCCGAAATCGCCAGGCGATTGATCGCATCCCCCGCGGTGCCGATGACGGTTGACTCGGTGAAAGCCCCTGCCAGCAAGCCCGCCGCGGTTCCAATGTCATAGCCGAATAATTTTGCCGCTACGATGGCGGCAAGCAAACAGGTAACGCACAGTACCAAGGTGAGGGCCATTTGCGACAACGCGTCGCGTTTGAGCCCGCGAAAGAATTGCGGCCCGACTTTATAGCCGGTGGTAAAAAGAAAGAGATCGAAGAACACGGTCTTGACGAGCGCAGGAACTTTGATGTCGAGCTGTCCGATCAACACCCCCGCGAAGAGCGTACCGACGACCGTTCCCAGGCTAAAGCCCCCGATCTTCACCCGGCCGATCGCGAAGCCGATGGCGAGCGCGAGGAAAACAGCCAGTTCGGGGTTTTGCTGTAGGGCCTTGATGAAATAGTCCATTGTTCCTTTCTCCTGATGCTCACGGCCATCTCTTTTTTGCAAGGTACTAATTTCAAAGGTTTTGCTCCATCTTCCTTCCTGCGGTCAAGCTCGCTCCACGCAAACTAGCGTTTCGCAGTAG
>JBLMXG010000327.1:0-10414 GCA_050257635.1 Chloroflexota bacterium | reverse complement strand
ATCTCTATGATCTATGTGTGCACCCTTACAAACAAAGAAAAGGTGCGAAATTGAGGCCTACCGGCACAAGTTAAATCCCTCTTCGTAGTTGCCGCAAACCTCCGTCGATACGGGGCGAATGTGGAAGGCTCGCTTGGCCTGATGCTGTTCAGTGATACGCTCGGTAAAAAAACAGCTGACGGCCCTACTAGCGACCCGAAAAATAAAAATTTTCGGGCAAAATTCCGGCGCCGCTCGCCTATTCCCCGCCCGCTCATGCCTGCGAGTTATGCAACACAATGGAACAACCAGGGCTTTATGGCATCGATTTCAGGGCAGGCTATTGGATCCGAACCCATTGGGATGATTAGGTCCGTCGTATTGGCTTAAAAAGCTTATACAATGCAAAGCGAATAGCGACACGCCAGGCCACCAGCCCGGAGAGGGCCGGGCAGCACGGATTGTGGCGCTCCACCGATCAGTGACATCGAGTTGAGTTGAAGGGGATATCAGTTTAGTCCCAGTGTAATGATGGATTCGACGAAGCGAGCTGAAATAGTCTGGGTTTCAGTGAGGAGAGAAGGAGGGCTACTTGATTTCTAATGTAACTGGCCCAGACGAGGGCAGAAGTTGATTTGGCTTGAATACGATGGATTATAACCAGCGCCTAACATGGTTTTGGTACCGTCGGTATTCATCGCCGAATTTCCTAGTCAAATAGCGCTCTTCGCGGCGGATGACCGCCGCGCCCATCACCCACACTAGAACCGGCGTCAGTAACAGCGGCCACAAAAGGCCAAACCAGCAAGCCAGACCGGCGTACAGCAACAGAATACCCAGGTACATCGGGTTTCGCGTGAACCGATACGGACCTTCGATGACGAGCGCGGTTGTGGGGCGTATCGGAACAATGCTCGTACCCGACGTCCAGAAGCGCCGAATGCTCCATGTTGCGAGCGCGAGGCAAGAGAACGCGAGCACCGCGCCCAAGACGCGTCCAATTCCGGCGGGAATTAGCGCTATAGGCAAGTAGCGCTGGAAGGCGATGCCGACGAGGAAAAACCCGATGTAGATCAGGGGTGGAGGTACCACAACTCCGGAATGATCTTTTGCGACCTTAGATGAACTGTCCATAAGAGAAATCATGTGGATCGCCCGCATAGCGCTCGGTTGCAGAATATCTGCCTGCTAGACCGCAGTTGCCCGATTTGCGAGATGCGATTCAAAATCGGTTCACTGTCCACGACCTGGAACGCCGGATGCTTTCGCCGCGTGAGTGGCGATGGCATCCATCAGCGCCGGAGACAGGCAATCATACGGCTCCAGTTTCAATTCCTTGAGCCTCGCCCTGACCGCGCGCATGTTCGCCGGATCGGCGCCGGATTCGATGATCGATGAGACGAAGGCGGCGAATTCCGGCGGCGCCCAACCTTGCTCGCTGGACAATTCGGTGTGAATGAAATCGAAGCCAAAGAAGGGGTGCTTTTCGTTGTCGATGCGGCCATACATATGCACGCCACACGATTTGCAGGCATGGCGCTTAATGACAGCGTTGGGATCGACGACCGCCAACTTGTCTCCGTTGGCGGTAACACGGAGTTTGTCGCGCGGTACAACGGCGACCTGAGAGAAAAGCGCGCCCGCCGGTTTCCAACATTTAGTGCAGCCGCAGACGTGATTGTGCGCGCACTGGCTCGCGATCGCGACCGCAACTTTCTTGTCGGAACAGTGGCAGAGGAGAGTCCCGCCTGCGAAATTCGCGGCGGCGGGTTTCAAGCCGTGATCAACCGCAGGGTGAATGGAAATCGATTGAGCCATGGTCAATACCTCCTTCGATAGGTGTCCCTCATTTACGGGAGGTATCCTATAACCCCTCGTTACTCTAAACAATCCAATTTGTGTAACTCGAGTTGCGCAAGTGCAGAGCCGGTAGTAGAAGAGGGCGGAGATCAAAACACATCGATCGGGAAAAATTTTCGTCAGAGGAACGAACATGAAACGTTCTTTTCCTGTTGTTGACGCCGACGGCCACGTGCTCGAGCGGGATCGCGAGCTGAGGGAGTTTCTCCCGCCGGAGTTTCGCGCGGTCCCGGGGAAGCGCGAATACCCGCTTTTTTCCTGGGACGGTTGGGCGCGGGGAGCCTTGTCGCCGCACAAGCGGGAGCATCCGAGCGTCGACCTCTGGCTGCGTTTTCTCGACGCAACGGACATCGCGATGACCGTGCTCTACCCAAACGAGGGTTTGAACATCGGTTTGCAGCGCGATCGCGATTGGGCGGTGGCGCTGGCGCGGGCGTACAACGACTGGCTGCACCATGATTTCTTGAGCGTGAGCCCACGATTTCGGGGTGTCGCGTTGCTCGCACCGCAGGAGCCGGCAGAAGCGGCGAAGGAACTGGAGCGCGCGGTGCGCAGGCTCGGCATGGTCGCCGGCATGCTGCCGGGGGTGATGAGCCCCATGCGCGGTCTCGGACTCCAGGAGTTCAACTCGATCTACCAAATGGCGGAGCAGCTCGATGTGCCGCTCGCCGTGCATAGCGGGCCGGCGGTCGAATTAGGCTTGGATCACATGCAGTCTTTCGCGGGAGTTTATCCGCTGAGCCATCCGTTTGCGCAGATGCAGCAATTCACGAGCATGATGATCTATGGCGTATTCGAGCGCTTTCCGAAGTTGCGCGTGGCCTATCTGGAATCCGGCTGCGGCTGGGTGCCGTATCTGGCCGATCGCTTGGACGAGAGTTGGGAGCACCGCCTCGGTCGATGGCCGTATCCAGCCAAGCGAGCGCCGAGTGAAGTCATGCGCGGCGGCAATCTTTATTACGCCTGCGAGCGCAAAGAAAAAACCTTGGCGACGGTGGCCGATTTGATCGGCGCGGGGCAGTTGCTTTGGGCGTCGGACTTTCCGCACGAGCGGCCGTGGGATGAGTTCAGCGGCGATATCGATACATTGGTCAATCGAAAAGACCTGCCGGCATCGCTGCCGCGCAAGATTCTATTCGAAAATCCCAGTCGGTTTTATAACTTGAAGGTGGAAGGCTAAGGGCGATCGTTCAAAAGATAAAGGTTCCAGCCTCAAACGTTCGGGAGAGGTCCGACCTTGCACGTTGAGATCTTGGACCTTGAATGCCAAGCGATTCATTTAGGAGAATTCGATGCGAGTTCTGATTACCGGAGCGGGATTGATCGGCACGCACACCGCAAGGGAACTGAGCGAGCGCGGCGACGAAGTGACGTTTTTCGATTTTGCGCCGCGGCCAGACTACATCCGGCAGGTGACGGGCCGCAATCTTCCGGTCATCCGCGGCGACATCCGCGATTTGGCGGCGCTGGTCGATGCCTTTCAACGGATTCGGCCCGAATGCGTGATTCATCTGGCGGCATCGGTCGGCGAAGCCAACATCGACAACGTCTACGCCGGCTTTCAAGTGAATCTGGTAGCGGCGATCAATGTCGCCGAGGCGGCTCGGCTCATGGGCGTCCGCCGGTTGCTTCACGCTAGCACGCAGGCGCTTTATGTCGGCGAGGATCCCAGGGAATTGCTGCACGAGGATTCCCCACTGGACAGCCGCGCGCGCGTCTACAACGCCTCGAAGCTCGGCTGCGAGCATGTGCTGAGAACTTACGCGGCGCGGCATGGAATCGAGCTGGCGTTGCTCCGCTTCGCGGGTGTGTACGGCTATCATTCTGTCGCCGGCGGGCCCGGGGTTGCCGTACAAAAGGCGGTGTGGGATGCGATGGCGGGCAAGCCGGTGGAGCTCACTGTTTACGAGAGCGTCGATTTCATTTACGCCAAGGACTTGGCCAATGGGATCGCGCTCGCCGCGCATACCTCACCGTTGCCGCACCAGGCATACAATCTCGGCAGTGGTGCGCTGACGACCGTCGACGATGTCGAGGCGGTGCTCAAAACGATCTTCCCAGGCATTATCGTGAAACGCGGCAAACTCACCCCCGCGCGCCCGCGCATGGATATCACGCGGGCGCGCACCGAGTTGGGCTTCAACCCTGAGTATAGACTGGAGGCCGGATTGCGCGACTATGTGGCGGAGTTGAAGAAAAATCGGCCATAAAGCTCACACATCCAAGAGGTCGGTGCGCTTGCGCACCGACGATATCAGCGGGAAGAATTCCAACCATGAAGGAGCTTTAAGTAAGAAGGAGACCGAGGGATGAAGATCGTCGTCATCGATGATTACCAAAACGCGTTCAAGACTTTGAAATGTTTTGCCAAATTGAACGGCCACGAAGTGGTCGTCTACACCGACGCGGAGACCGATGTGGAAAAAATTGCCGCGCGTCTAAAAGACGCGGATGCGGTGGTGCTGACGCAGCAACGTACCTATTTTCCGCGGGCGTTGATCGAGCAGCTGCCGAACCTCAGACTGATTGGCCAGACTGGCCGAGCGGCAACCCATATCGATTTGGCGGCATGCACGGAAAAGGGAATCGCGGTGTCGGCGGGCGGCGCCGGTAATCCGCACGCAACCGCCGAGTTGACCTGGGGGCTGATCCTGAGCGCCCTAAGAAATCTGCCGTTGGAGGTCAAGCAACTCAAGGAAGGCCGTTGGCAATCGACCCTCGGCATCGGTGTCAACGGCAAGATCCTTGGAATCTACGCGTACGGCAAGATCGGCAGCATCGTCGCCGCCGCGGGCAGGGCTTTCGGCGCGCGGGTTTTGTGCTGGGGACGCGAGGGTTCGACGGGACGGGCCAAGGCCGCCGGCTTCGACACGGCGAAAAGCCGTGAAGAGTTCTTTGCCGAGGCCGATATCTTGAGCCTGCATTTGCCGCTCAATAAAGACACTCGCGGTATCGTTGCGAGGGATGATTTGGCGCGGATGAAATCAACCGCATTGATCGTCAATGCGAGCCGCTCCGGCTTGATCGCCAAGGGCGCATTGGAAGAGGCTCTCAAAGCCGGCCGGCCGGGCATGGCGGCGGTGGATGTCTATGATGTCGAGCCGGTGCTGGGCGCCAACCATCCGCTGCTCAAGATGGCCAACGTCACGTGCACGCCCCATCTTGGCTACGTCACGCGGGAAAGCTACGAGGAGTATTACGCCGTGTTGGTCGACGACATCGTATCCTTTGCCGCCGGCAAACCGAGCAACGTCTTGAACCCCGAGGCGCTCAAGTCGTAGTTGATCTTAGGCGCGTCGCTGGTTTGATCGGCTGTTTTGGACGGACAGACGAATCGAGCCGCATTGGTCCAGCAAACCGTCCCGTCATTTCCCCGCCGGAGCGGCGTCGCCCATCTCGGGCTGGAAACCGGCCGGCGCGTCGATATCACGGCTACCGCCGTTTTGCCTTTTTATATTTGGAGTGCCAGTCTATGCATGACCGAACCGGCGCCGTTTTATGACAAAGGAGGCAGGATATCGGTGATTACGGGCAAGCCCCTGGCCAGCGTGGGGTTTTGAATTTCTGCCTGGGCGGCGGCCTTGATGTAAACCGGATAACAAAGCAGCAATGCGCATCCTGGTTGTGGAAGACGACAAAAAAATCGCCTCTTTCGTGGTGAAGGGATTGACGCAGGCAGGTTTTGCAGTCGATCACGAAGCGGACGGAGAAAGCGGGCTCAAGCGGGCGCTCGCGGTCGAATATGACGCTGCGATCGTGGATATCATGCTGCCGCAGCTCGACGGATTGAGCATGATCGCCCGGCTGCGAGAAAACAAAATGCTCACACCGGTCATCGTCTTGAGCGCGAAACGGTCGGTCGATGATCGCGTCAAAGGGTTGCAAGGCGGCGGTGACGATTATCTGACGAAACCCTTTTCATTTGTGGAATTGCTGGCTCGGGTTCAAGCTCTGATTCGACGAAGCCATCGCACGCCGGAGCCCACCGAGCTCCGTTTCGGCGATCTCCGCTTGGATTTATTGAGCCGAGCGGTCGAGCGGGCGGGGCAGAAGATCGAGCTGCAGCCCCGTGAGTTCGCTTTGCTGGAATATCTGATGCGCAATGCCGGCAGGGTTGTTTCCAAGACGATGATTATCGAGCATGTGTGGGGCTACGATTTCGACCCAATGACAAATGTTGTCGATGTGCTGGTATCGCGACTGCGCAACAAAATCGATCGAGATTTTGACGCCAAGCTGATCCACACGCATCGAGGTGTTGGATATGCGCTTAAACTCGATTAGGCCTGTAAAGATCAGCCTCGCACTGAGGCTCACGTTATGGTACGCGGCGAGTTTCCTCCTCCTTACCGTGGCGCTTTCGATCATCTCCTATGTCTATCTGTCCTCGGCCGTGCGCGACAACAGCAAAATCATTCAGGGAAAGCTGAAACAGCTTACGGCGATCGCAGAGCGGCATGGGGTTCACTCGATCGGCCAATTCGATACAAACCAATACCCCAACTACAGCCGCAAAGGGGTGGTGAGCCGCGTTATCGATAATGACGGTCGTGTCAGTTACCAGAGCAATGCGAAAATTTGGCATGAGTTTTATTCCGCTTCCCGCAACGAATCCGCCGTCGGTGTCTGGCAATACGTCCCATCGTCCGAAGATCGAGACGTGCTCGAAGTGATGACCGTGCGTTTGCCGGCGGGGGCTTTGCTGCAAGTCGGCAAAGAAATCCAGGATCGCAAAGAGATCTTGGAGCATTACCGGGAAACGATCATCGGCGTGACCATCGGCATGATCCTCATCGGCCTGGCCGGCGGCAGTTTCCTGGCGTTTAGAGCGCTGCGGCCTGTGCGCCATCTTTCCCAGGTCATTCAATCGATCGTTGTTACCGGCAACGTGAACGCGCGGGTGCCCCAGAGCGGGCGGGGCGACGAGCTGGACGAGCTGACCTACCTGTTCAATCAAATGCTCGGTCGCATCGAGACGCTCATAACAGCCATGAAAGAAGCGCTCGATAACGTCGCCCACGACCTGCGAACGCCGTTGACGCGCTTGCGCGGCGCGGCGGAGGTTGCGCTGCACGGTCGCGCCGATCCGGAGCAATATCGCGAAGCGCTGGCAAACAGCATCGAAGAATCGGATCGAATCCTGTCGTTGCTGAATTCCCTGACCGATGTTTCCGAAGCGGAGACCGGCACGATGCGCCTCAAACCGGAAAAACTCGATCTGGCCAAGTTGCTTGCGGAAATTGCCGAGCTCTATCAATACGTTGCCGAAGAGAAAAACATTTCGATATCGGTGCACGGAGCCCCCGACATGATCATTACCGCGGACCGAAATCGAATACGCCAGGTCTTTGCAAACCTGATGGACAACGCAATCAAGTATAACTCTGAGGGCGGGCAGGTGACCGTTACGGCGCGCCAAGAACCCACCCGCACAGTCGTCACATTCGAAGACACCGGCATCTCTATCGCCCCCGAGGATGTCGCCAAGATTTGGGATCGCCTCTACCGCGGCGATAAATGCCGCTCTCAACCTGGCTTAGGTCTGGGCTTGAGCCTGGTTAAAGCCGTTGTGCAGGCGCACCGTGGCACTGTAGACGTCGTGAGCGAGAGCGGCAAAGGTTCAGCGTTCACAGTTTCTCTGCCGCTCAGTCCGTTGGTCTCCACCTGATCGGGTCATTCCTTTCAAATCTGTAATCCGGCGGAAGGCGTCCAGTAATTTTGACGCGTTACTTCGCGTCGCTCACCCGCTAGATTTGCCGTAGCGGCATATCGCTCATAACGAACATATAGGGTGCGTTCGGTCTCTACACTGCGTAGGCGCCGCAGGGGTGTCCGTAGCCGACCCTACGGTAGCCGCGCTACAGTGCAAATCCATGACGCGGTTGTGGTTGCGGAGCCGTCGGTCCCGGTTTCGGTCTTGGACAACCGAGATAAACATCGGTGTGAACTGAGGGAGGTTTCTTGTGCGAAGCGAAACCGCTGTTTCTCGTTTTCTGCAACGCTTCGGCCCGTGGGCGCTCGTGACTGGCGCCTCCTCCGGTATTGGTGCTGAATTTGCCCGCCAGTTGGCCAAACAAAAATTCAATTTGGTCCTCGTAGCTCGACGCAAGCAACGGCTCGATGCGTTGGCGCAGCAACTCGAACGCGATAACGCCATTCAAACCAGAGTGGTCCCGGTGGACTTAACGCAAGCGGATTTTATGCATGTCATTCTGGCTGAAACCGATGCGATCGAGATCGGGCTGTTAGTGAACAATGCCGGCTTCGGCTTGGCAGGAAGATTTATCGACCATGAAATGGAAAAGGAATTGGATCTGCTGAACGTCAACTGCCGGGCGCCGCTGCTATTGAGCCATGTCTTTGCGCGCCGGATGGCAAAGCGCAAACGCGGCGGCATCATCATGGTGTCCTCCGTGAGCGGCTTCATCTCCACCCCTTACGAGGCAACCTATGCGGCGAGCAAAGTCTATGAGCTCTTTCTAGCGGAATCTCTCCGGTACGAGCTAATAAACGACGGCATCGAAGTACTGGCGCTCTGCCCCGGATCGACGGATACGGAATTTCACAGCGTGAGCGGATCAGCTCCGGTAGCAGCCATGGTGGTGGGGCCTGTTGTCCGGGCAGCTTTGGAGAAACTTGGAAAGGCTCCGGTAACGATTCCCGGTTGGCACAACCGGATGCTCGTCGGCCTGCTCAAAGTTACGCCGCGGCGGTGGCACACGTTCTTTGCGGGTAGAGTGATGCGAAAACTGATCGCTCCATAGGTTTTACGGAGGATAATCTGATCATGTTCGACAAAGGCGTCGTCGCTCCGGCGACGAATTCAGGGATGATTTGCTGGATTCAACGTCGGGCCGAATGGTGCGGTAAACGATTCAGCCGCAAGCGAAAGATGATTGCAACGCCCCGGGCCATGGCGTTAAGGCCCACATTGCGTGAGAGCTTCTCCATCCCCCAGCGAAGCAATTATAGCCTAGCGGCCATGCACCTTTGTCTTAATCTGTTTCAACTCGTCATCTTGCCGCTTTACCTCCTGCCGAGAAGCCTGTGGTGGGGTGTGTCGATTGTTCCCATCGCCGCGATGAATAATCCCTTCTGGGCGTTGATTCACGAAGCCATTCACGATCTACTGAGCGCCGACGCACGGGCGAACGCTGCGCTCGGAAGGGCTCTCGCCATTTGTTTTGGCTCGCCTTTCCAAATTTTACGCTTGACCCACCTCTCGCACCATAAATTCAACCGCTCGCCGCTTGAAAAGGGAACGGAGATTTACAATCCCGCCGAGATCTCCAAATTCACCGCGGCCGTGAAATATTTCTTTTACATCCTGTGCGGCCTTTATTTATTGGAAGTGGTTTCCCCGTTGGCATTCTACGTGCCGCTGCCGCTGTTTCGCAAAATGAGACGCCGCGTGATCGAGCGGGGCAATGCTCAGGAACGATGGCTGGCGAGAAAATTCAAGGATGAGCGGCGCGTTCGCGAAATTCGCTTGGACGGCGCCGCGATTATCTTCCTTTTCGGTTTAAGCGCATATTGGTTCCGCGCCCACTTGCTGGTTTTTGCCGGAATGATGGGGATGCGAACCTTCTTGATCTCTTTCATGGACAATGTTTATCACTACCGTACTCGTTTGCGCGTAACGATATCCGGTCATAATTTGTTTTTACCCGAGAGGTTCTCGTCGCTGATTCTTCATTTCAATTTACACCGTGTTCACCACGCCCATCCAAGCATCCCGTGGAATAGCCTGCCCGTGGTGTTTGCTCGGCGGGCGGAATGCTTCGATCGCAGTTTTTGCGCGGCGGCGTGGCAGCAGATCTACGGGCCGGTGTCAATCTACGATCCACTCGTAGCCCCCGCGAGCAACGTGGAGGAAGCCGGGAATCCACGGGAACCGCAATAAAAAACTCCGCGAGCCGGAAATGCAGCTGCACGCCTCGAGAGCGCAGCGGATTATTGCCGTCGGTCCCGAGGAGCGGGTGACGCTGTCCTATTTGAGCGCAGTTTTAGCGCATCGTGTGCCGGTTTTCTTCGAGCTGGATGTCCGAAGCTTTCTCTCTATGGTCGCCAATTGCGATCTTTTCATTGCCTGCGACAGCGGTCCGCTTCATCTGGATTGCGCTCTTTGCGTCAGGGCGGTGGCGATTTTTCTCCAAAATAATTTCGCCCGCTGGGGACCGCCGCCCGAACTCGGCAAAATTGTATTCGATCCGAAAGGCGTAGAGCCTTCTCGTGTCTTGCTAGCTTGCGCTGATGAATTAGCGTATGGTTTCGGGGAAAATCAATTGCGATGAACGGCCAACCGTTAACACGCGCATATTCGCCGTAGAAAAAGGTTAGATATTTGAATTGGCTGGGGGGTGGAACCAAGCGCGAGTCATCCTTTGCCTTCGGTCTGAACAGATCGGCGGAAGCGCTCTGTCAGTGGCCGCTCGATCGAGCGAGCGGTCATCTTCTCCAACGGTGATTTTTCTTTTGAAGCGGACAATACAACCCTTTGATTATGAAACCCGGGACTGAATCCGCCTTGCATGCGGTGCTGCTCGCTCTCTTGTGCGGCGTGCTTTATTTTCCC
>JBLMXG010000326.1:0-26303 GCA_050257635.1 Chloroflexota bacterium | reverse complement strand
AGTTGATCGGGCACAAAATCTTTGAACGACTCATCCTTGGTATTCATGGCTTTTTAGCTTTCAGGGCTTCGAACGATTGGAACCTATGGAACGTCTGGAACATTTGGAACGTACCTTTTAGCCGATCGCCAAACCGATGACGCCCAAAACCATCGCGCAGGCTGCGGCCAAACGCCGCGGCGCATCGCTTTCGCCGAGCAGGCGCATGCCCATCACCGTGCCGATCAGAATGCTGATTTCGCGCGCGGGAGCCACGTAGCTCACCGGCGTGAAGCTCATCGCCGTGAGCACCAGGATATAGGCCAGCGGAATCAAGATGGCGCAAGAGATTGCCTCGTATTTATGCTCGCGCCACTCGGCCACCGCCTCGTCGGCGTATTTCAAAGCTACGGGCGTGAGAAAAACCGCCCGTCCGACGTTGGCACCCCAATCCAAAACTAGCGGCACAACGCCGAAATGGCTCACCGCCTGTTTATCCCACAGCGTATAGGCGGCGATCAAAATACCGGTAATCGCAGCGTAGAGCACCGCGTCCTGAGACCCGCTTTGACGCAGCTGGGAAATGTTAGTGGTCAGAATCAGCGCGCCACCGATGATCAAAAGCGCGCCGGCGACGGCGATTAGCGAAGGCCGTTCGCCGAGGAAGAGAATCGCAGCGACAGTCGACAGCAATGGTCCGGTTCCGCGTGCCAACGGATAAACCAGGGACAGGTCGCCGGCGCGGTAACCCCGATTGAGCAGCACGAAGTACACGGTGTGCAGCGCCGCGCTGCCGGCCATGACGCCGAGGGTCACCCAACCGATTTCGATCTGCCACACAGCGATAACGGTCACCGTAGCCGGTGCGTATAGCAGCGCCGAGAGGAGCGCCACCAGCCAGGTAAAAGTCGCGCGGCCGCTGGCGCGCTTGTTGAGATAATTCCAAGTGGCGTGAGTTACTGCCGCCGCTAGAATTAGGATCAGAGCCCAACCGGTCATGACGAGCTGAAGCGGGTTCTGCTAGCGAAGCTCGGCGCCCGCCGCGATTGCGTCGCCAATCTCAATGATACCGCCGGTCAGAATCTCCGCGCGCAACCCGCCGCGATGAATTAAACCGCGCAGGGCGCCGCGCGCGCTCAATCGTTCCAACTGGGTGCATGGCTCGCACAGGCGCATGCCGCGGAGCCGGACGGGTCCGACGAAAAATTCCCGATCGACGAGATGATTCAATGCCGCTCCGCGCGTCACGATGTTGCGCCGGGTTTGGTTAGGCGCGATCTCGACGCCGTACTCTCGTTTCAAGCCCTCGATCGCTTCGCTCTCGATCAAGGTCACATGGCGCCCGCTGCCGGGATCTTTCGAATAGGTGCCCGCGCCGGCGAAGTAACGGTCTCCTTCCAAGCCGAGGCCGGCGATGGCCCGCACTTGGGAAACCGTTAGCATCGGCGCCGCGCCGGTTAGGGCGATGTGGAGCGACATCACGGAGCCAAGAGCCTGCATCGGCGGGCTTATCTTTTTCTCGACACCAGCGCGGCGATTTCCGGAGTCTGCAGCGCGTCTTTCAACGCGGTCACGGTGCCGTTTCCTTGCAGCTCCAGCGCCAGCTTTCGGACAGCACCGATCGCCGCCTTGAGAAAGGACGAGCCGTAACTCACCCGCGCCACGCCGAGATCTTGCAGCTCCCGAACGCTCGGCGACTGCGCGCCGGCGAGAATGCTGATCGGCGCCTTGACCTCTTTGGCGATCCGTCCGATCGTCCCCGCGTCATGAAGAAACAGGTAAAAGATGCAATCCGCTCCTGCCTCGGCGTAGGCATTGCCGCGGCAGATCGCTTCGTCGAGCGCTTTTTTCGGATCGCCGGTGAAGACGTGAAAGGCATCGACGCGCGCGTTCAAAAAAAACTCGCTGCCGAGCTCGCGCTTGGTTTCGATCACGGCTTTGAGCTTGCGCAACTGCTCGGGAACTTCGACCAAGCCGCCGCGCCCTTTGGCCGCGCCATCCTCGAGGTTCATGCCGGCCACGCCGCGCGCGACGAGAGCGCGCACGGTGTCGCGAGTGCCCTCCTCGTCGCCGTAGCCTCGCTCGCCGTCGGCATTGAACGGCACGCTCACGGCAGCGGCGAAACTGCCGCTGACTTCGACGAACCGCTCCCGGCTCATCACCTCGCCGTCGGGCAATCCCAAGGACGCGGCGATGCCACCGCTGGTGCCCTGAATGGCTTTGAATCCGAGTTGCTCGAACAAGAGCGCGCTCAAAACATCGTAAGCGCCCGGCATGACCAGAATCTCCGGCGCCCGAACGAGTTCTCTTAACCTCCGGCTTTTTTCATTGGCTGTCTTGATTACCTCACTCGGAATCGGTTCCATAATCACCTCGTCGAAAGCTATTGATGTCCCACGTTTATCTTAAGGCGCGATCATCGTCACACGCAAGTGCCTGATGCAGGGTCGATGAACTTCAGCGCGGTTTCGAGAACAGTTATTTTTCCACGGCTCTGTCCAAGGGCGTATGTTCGTTGCTCTGCAGAAACATCTTCCGATGCGCGATCCCCGCTTCGTCAAATTCACGCCCCACCGCGCGAAATCCCAGCCTCTCGTAAAAACCGATCACCGCCACCTGAGCATGGAGATAGATTTTCGCCGCGCCGAGTTTTCTTGCCGTCGAGATCGCGCGCTTGAGCAACACGGCGCCGACACCTTTGCGCCGATAAGTTTTTAGCACCGCCATCCGGCCGATCTTGGCGCTCCGACCATGCATCACGACCCTTGCCGTGCCCACCGCTCTTCCAGCCGAAGTCGCCAGAAAATGGATCGCCCGCCGATCGTCGCGGTCGAGCTCGATGGACGCCGGCACGCCCTGCTCGCGGACAAATACACGCAGGCGAATGGCGAAGGCTTTCTTTAACTCCGGCCCTGACGCCACCCGCTTGATTTTTACTTTCACCTTGCAACGTTATCAGAAACTGAATGGCTCGGGGTTTGCTCGCGAAAATGTTCCGTTGCGGATTATTCCCACAATCCTTCGGGCAATGGTAAGCCGGCAAGGTCCTGGGCACTCAACCTGCCGTCCGGCTCGATGCCGAAGCGTTCGAGCACGGCGATCAGCTGGCGGGTGTGTTGCGCCGAGTGCCAGGTCGAGCGCTCGAAGAGCTGATGCATCGGCGGCGTGCCGTAAAAAGTTTTGACCCTTTGCCGGCAGGATTTATCATCGAGTCGCTCCCACCAGGTGTCGAGCCGCGTGATCATTTCTTCGCCGTAGGCGGCGATATCCGCGCCGGTCAAACAGGCCCCGTCTTCGGGCGGAATGTTGGCGTTGTTCACCCGATACTCGACATCGTCGATAGCGGTTTTAAGGAAGGCTTCGGCGATGCGAAAAATATGGTGGCTCATCAGCCGGATCGAACGGTCGCGGTTGTCGATGACCCGCTCCGCAATGCGATTATCGGGTAGCTGAAAAATGTAACGCCGGGCGGCGCGTAAAACCATCCCCCACTTGGCGAACAGAACCTCCGGCGGCAGCGGCGTGTGCCCGCTTCCCTCCACGCCGACGAACTCGGCAACGTCCTCGATATTCTGACAAAGAATGTACTGCTCGCCCTTGGCGAGCACCGGCACGGTGCGCGCGCCGAGCTTCAGCAGCTGCTCCCGTCCGGCGGGATCGTTCAATACGTCAACAGTGGTAAAAGCGATGTGTTTCTTCGAAAGAAACTCTTTCGTGCGCAGGCAACTGCTTCAGCCGGGCTGAGTGAAGAGAACGAACGATTTATGGTTTGCCATCTCCATCGCACGAACCTGTCCGAGACCTATCAGTGACGAATGAAGGTTGCAAGCGAGTTCAACAACCCGGTCTCATGGCTCAGTTCATCTAACCCAAAAAGCGGGTTGCGTCATCAAACAGCTCGTCGACCTCGAATTTGCGCGAGATTAACCGTTGTTGCGTGGCATAGTGAATGATTAATTCCAGGCTCTGGCGAATATTTTCTACGCCGAACTGGATCGGCTCGAGGTTTTCTTCCGACACCGGCGCCGCTTGCTTGCTCTCGCGCAAAAGATCAAAGATTTCCTTTACAACGGCAGGGTAGGTCTTCGCCAGCGATTCCTTGACGACCAGCATGTGGTTGATCGGCCGCACGCCATAGCGCTGGCACCACGAGCGCGCCGCGTCGTCGGGATTCGGAATCACCGAGCGCAACCTCGGGTCTTTGAGATCGCCGCCGCCGACCAAGCCGGCGTCGATCTCGCCGTCGAGAAGCATCCGCACGAGCTGCTTGCCTTCGGGCGCGCGCTCCGCCGTCGGCGGATCTCCATACTCGGCGACATGGGGCGCTTCAAAGGTCACCCACTTGATCACGTCGAGGTCGACGCCATGATCGTTCTGGAGAATGCCGCGCATCCACGCCGCGGTGGTCACCGAATAGGCGCGAATCCCGACGCGCTTACCCCTTAGATCGGACGGCGCTAGCCGGCAGCGCTCGGCGTTGTAAGCGAGAAACGGATGCGGCAAGGTGCCGACCACAACCGCAGGCAAGAGCACCAGCGGCTTGCCATGAGCCTTGGCCTGCAAATAAGTGACGATCGCCAGCTCGGCGACGTCGTACTTCAGATGGCGCACGACATCTTTGAAAGCCGTGTTCGGCACTTTCACAGGGGCGAAGTCGAGCGTGAGGTTCGACGTGCGAACTTTGCCTTGTTTCAATGCCGCTGTGTTCGGATAGTCGCCCAACAGCGTTCGCAGAGTCATCCGATTTGAAGCTTGGTTCATCGCGGTGCCTCCTAATAGTTATTCCTTGGCGTCCGGTGCGCTCTTTCCGCCAGTGGCGCCCTCACTCGTAGCACCGAAAGTTTTTCTCAGCAATCCGCGAGAGTAATTGACCCACAGCATCGCCCCGGCCTAAACTTGACCTCGTGTCGGTACCGCGCAGCGTTTGTAACCGAAGATTTGAAGGGAGAACCTCGACATGAGCGATCCGCAATTGATCACCGAAGGCTACGAGCAGCTCGTCAAGATGGTCTTTGCGCAGTTTTATCAAGCCACCGTGTTGGCTAAGACTCCCGACGAAAAGGCCAAGGCGGAGCAGTTATTCCAAACCGGAATCACCTTTGCGCGCCAGGTTCGCGACCGCGCCGTCGCCATTTTGCCGCCGGCCTGAATCCAGCGACGGCGAAGGGAACTCCGCATGGGTTTTTCTAAAAGCAAAGCCGCCTCGCAACCCTCGAAGAGCTTTGCTACGATCTGCACCAATGAAATCCATCCGTAAAGCCTTGACCATTGCCGGCTCGGACTCGGGGGCGGGCGCGGGTATCCAGGCCGATCTGAAAACCTTTGCCGCGCTCGGCGTGTACGGCACTTCGGCGATCACCGCCATCACCGCGCAAAACACGGTCGGCGTGACGCAGGTGCTGGCGTTGAGTCCCAAGCTCGTCGCCGCGCAGATCGACGCGGTAATCAACGATATCGGCGCCCATGCGCTCAAGACCGGCATGCTTGCCAACCGCGCGATCATCGAGGTCGTGGCGAATAAAATCCGTCAGCATCGGCTGAAAAACCTCGTCGTCGATCCGGTGATGGTGGCGACTTCCGGCGATTTGCTGATCAAGCGCAATGCCGTGGCGGCGTTGCGCTCGCGCCTCTTGTCGCTGGCCACGGTGGTCACGCCGAACCTTCCCGAAGCCGAAGAGCTCACCGGTATGAAGCTGCGCACTTGGGTAGAGATCGAGGCCGCGGCGAGGCAAATCGTCGCTCTGGGCGCCAAGACGGTTGTGATCAAAGGCGGTCACCGCAAGGGGCCGGCGGTGGATTTGTTTTTCGACGGGGACAAAACTCACGCGCTCGAGGCGCCGCGCATTCGGACCAAGAATACTCACGGCACCGGCTGCACGCTATCGGCGGCGATCGCGGCTTATCTTGCCAAGGGCGAAGACATTGAGAGCGCGGTGCGCGCCGCCAAAAAGTATATCACCGCGGCGATCCGCGCCGGTTTCAGCGTCGGCGCCGGCCATAGCCCGGTGCACCACTTTCACCGATTCTGGTAGAGCGATAAAGGTTTCCGATGGGCACTTCGGGGGAAGCAGCGTGGAAATTTACTTGCCGGCCTGTTCCATCTCGGCGACGATTGCGCGCGCGGCGCTGACCGGATCACCGGCTTCGAGGATCGGCCGGCCGACGACGATATAATCGACGCCCGCGCGCACCGCCTCCGACGGTGTCATCACGCGCTGCTGGTCGTCGCGATCGCTTTCAGCGGGGCGAATGCCCGGTGTGACGATCACGAAACTATGGCCGCAGGCCGCGCGAATGTCGGCAACTTCATGAGGCGAGGCAACTACGCCGTCCATGCCCGCTTCCTTGGTCAAGAGCGCCAGCCGGACCACTTGATCGGCGACTTTATGCTCGACCCCGACTCGTTTCAGGTCCTCTTGATTCAAGCTGGTCAATACCGTCACTCCCAACATGATCGGCCGGCGCAGCTTCTGTGCCCGGCAAACCCGCTCGACTTCTTTCACCGTCGTGCGCATCATCTCCAGGCTACCCGAGGCGTGCACGTTGAACATCTTGACACCGAGACGGGTGGCCTCGATGGCCGCTTTCGCCACCGTGTTGGGAATATCGTGAAATTTCAGGTCGAGGAAAATCTCGCCGCCGAGCTGCTGGATCATCTGAACGGCCTGGGGGCCGGCGTGAGTGAACAATTGTTTGCCGACTTTGAACAAACCGATTTCGCCGGCGAGCCGTTGCACGAAATCCTTGGCTTGCTCCAGAGTATCGACGTCGAGAGCGACGATCAAACGCTCGCGCATGGAGCCGCGTTTACGCACCAGCTCGAGCTTAGACGCCATGATTAGGTTTGCCCGCCTCGGTTAGAATTGCTTGCAACTTGCTGACGCTTTCGGCGACCGGAATTTCCTCGGTTTTGCCGTCCTGCCGGCGGCGCAGCTCGATACAGCCTTTTTCCAAGCCTTTGGCACCGATGGTCACGCGCAGCGGGATGCCGATCAGGTCGGCATCTTTGAACTTGACGCCCGGCCGTTCGTCACGGTCGTCGAGCAGCACTTCGACGCCGTTTTGTTGCAGCTCCTGATAGAGCCTGTCGGCGACGTCGCGAATCGCCTTGTCTTTATAATTGATCGGCAGCAAGAGCACCTGGAACGGCGCGATAGAAAGCGGCCAGATGATGCCGTTCGTGTCATGGTTCTGCTCGATCGCCGCAGCCACCATGCGGCTGACGCCGATCCCATAGCAGCCCATCTCGATCGGCCGTTCACGCCCTTCGGCGTCGAGGTAAGTCGCTCCCATCGCCTCGCTGTACTTGGTGCCGAGGTAAAACACCTGGCCCACCTCAATGCCGCGATGGCTTTCAAGCGACCCCTTCTCGCAGCGCGGGCATGGGTCGCCGGTGACGGCGAGGCGTAAGTCGGCGAACGCGGAAGGGGTAAAATCGCGTTCCTGGTCGACTTCGATAAAATGAGCGTCGGGCTCGTTGGCGCCGGTCACCGCACCGCGCATCCCGTGGATGCCCAGATCGGCGATGGTGCGGAGTTTCAACCCAATCGGTCCGAGAAATCCCGGCACGACGCCGGTAGCCGCGGTCACCGCGGCTTCATCGGCTAAAGTCAGCTCTTGGCTTTTCAACACCGCGCGCAGCTTGAGCTCGTTGATCTCATGGTCGCCTCGCACCAGGGCCGCCACCAGCTCGTCGCCGTCGGTCCTGTAAACCAGCGTCTTGATGAATTTGTCGGCCGGCAACTTGAGAAAGCCGGCGACCTCGGCGACACTTTTCTTGCCCGGGGTGGAAACCTTGTCGAGCTTCGGCGACTCCGCCCCGATGTCGCGCCCGGCCGGCCGCCGCCCTTTGACTTCGGCCTTTTCCACGTTGGCGGCGTAGTCACAGCTATTGCAGCTAACGATGGCGTCTTCGCCGGATTCGGCGAGCACCTGAAACTCGTGCGACTGGCTGCCGCCGATGGCGCCGGTGTCGGCCTCGACCGGGCGAAAGGTCAAGCCGCAGCGGCTGAAGATCCGCTTGTAGGTTTGAACCATGTTGTCATATTCGCGCCGGCAATCTTCGATGTCGGCGTGAAAACTGTAAGCGTCTTTCATGACGAATTCGCGGCCGCGCATCAAGCCGAAGCGCGGCCTGACTTCGTCGCGAAATTTGGTCTGAATCTGATAGAGGTTGAAAGGCAGCTCGCGATAAGAGCGCACCGACCGGCGCACCAGATCGGTAACGATCTCCTCGTGCGTAGGACCGAGACAGAAATCCCGCTCATGGCGGTCTTTGAAACGGACCAACTCCTTGCCGTACATTTCCCAGCGGCCGCTTTCCTGCCACAACTCGGCGGGGGAGCAGATCGGCATCAAGAGCTCCTGTGCCCCTGCCCGGTCCATTTCCTCGCGCACGATCCGCTCGATCTTGCGTAAGACGCGCAGCGCCAAGGGAAAATAGTCGTAAACACCACGGCTGATTTGCCGAATGTAGCCGGCACGCACGAGCAGCTTGTGGCTGATCACCTCGGCGTCAGCGGGATCTTCCTTGAGGGTCGGGATGAGGGTCTTGCTCCAACGCATAATTCCGTCCGAATGTTCTTAATTGCTTTTTTTATCTCCCCGCGCCCCGGGCGTACCCTGTGATTCGCTGAAACTTCTACCGCATCGCGAAGGCCGCGCAGATCACAAATTTCAAGAGCCCATCCATTCCAATTTCCGCACCCCGTGGTGAATTCGGCTCTTTCTCCTGTGGTTGCCGCCCGGCCAGATTAGATTCGTCGCGGCCAAGTTTCCGGGCGTCTTCGACCTTGGCGTTGCCGCGCCAGATCGAGCTAGCTTACTGAAGGGGGAGAGGAAAATTACGCTTCCGCGGCGGCTGCCGTTTGCTCCGCTTTTTTTTCAGCGGCGATTTTCTTGACTTCTTCCATCAAGGCGTCAACGATCTCCGCCTCCGGCACTTTGCGAATAACTTCGCCGCGCTTGAAAATCAAGCCGATGCCTTTGCCGCCGGCGACGCCAAGGTCCGCCGCGCGGGCTTCTCCCGGGCCGTTGACTTCACAGCCCATCACCGCCACGTGAAGGTTGAGATTGCTGTAGGGCAGCATTTTTTCTTCCACGGCCTTGGCCAAGGCGACCAGATCGACATCAGCACGGCCGCAGGAGGGGCAGGCGACGAAAGTCAACCCTTCTTTTCTGAGTTGCAGCGCTTTGAGAATCTCGATGCCGACACGGACCTCTTCTACCGGATCGGCGGCGAGAGAGACGCGGATCGTATCGCCTATCCCCTCGGCAAGTAACGTGCCCAATCCTATGGCTGACTTAATCGTGCCCACGGTCTGCGTGCCCGCCTCCGTCACACCGAGATGAAACGGATAATCGACCTGGCCGGCGAGCATGCGGTAGGCTTCGATCATCATCACCGGATCGGAAGCTTTAAGCGAGATCTTGATTTCCTCATAACCCACATCTTCGAGGATGCGGATATGGCGCAGACCGCTTTCCACCATGCCCTGGGCCGTCGGCCCGTCGTATTTCTGCAATAGGTCTTTTTCCAAGGAGCCGGCGTTGACACCGATGCGAATCGGAATCCTGCGCTCGGAAGCGGCTTTGACCACTTCCTCCACATACTTGCGCGCGCCGATGTTTCCTGGGTTCAAGCGCAAACCATCCACCCCCTGCTCGATAGCGATCAACGCCAGCTTGTAATTGAAGTGGATATCCGCGACCAGCGGAATACGAATCCGTTTTTTGATTTCGCGCAGTTGCTCCGCCGCTTCGCGCACCGGCACAGCGCAGCGCACGATCTCGCAGCCTGCCGCTTCGAGGTCCCAGATTTGCTGCACGGTGGCGCGCACGTCGCGGGTGTCGGTTTTGGTCATCGACTGGACGGTGATCGGCGCGTCACCGCCGATCTTGACCTTGCCGAGCTGAATCTGTCTGGTTTTGCGTCGTTGAATCACAAACCCACTATAGAGAAGGCTGGAAGACGGGTCAATGCGCCATCGGCGCGCCGCGCGGGCGCTGATTGTCGAGGGCTCGGTTAGTTCTCATCGTCGTCGGCTGCTGCGCTGGCTGCACTTTTATCAGTTTTAGCCGGTGACTTTGCACCGCGTCCTTCCGTCGCCGTTGGCTCGGCTTCGTCTTTTCGCTTGCGATCTCCTTCCGGGATAATCAACAAGCGACGGTAGGAGCCTTGGCCCAAACTCTTGGTCGACACCCAGGGATCATCCTGCAGCGCGGCATGAATAATCCGGCGGTCGGCGGCGCTCAGCGCATCGACCGTGACCGTTTTTCTTTGCCGCTTGGCTTTTTCGCCGAGGCGCAGCGCCATGTCTTCCAGCGACTTGCGGCGGCGCTCGCGGTAACTTTCAATGTCGACGACCACATGCGGCTCTTCGCTGCCGGGGCGCTCGCCGGCAATGCGCGTAACCAGATACTGCAAAGCCTCCAGGGTTTGACCTTTGCGTCCGATCAATAGCCCGCTGTTTTCCGCCTGGATCTCGAGAATGGTTTCATCGCCGCTCATCGAAGGCTTTCGTTGCACCGTCGCCTTGATACCCATCAAGCGCAGGATCTCGCCCAAAGCGACATGCGCTTTTTCGGCGACTGCCGACGCTTCGATCGGCGTCGGCGAAAGCTCAACGGCAGGCAGCGTCGCGTCGGTTTTCGCAAGTGCCGAGGACCCGCGTAGCTCAGCGCGCACTTTGGCTTTCTGCGCGCCGAATCCCAAAATCCCTTTGCGCCCCTCGGAGATTATTTCAACGTTGATTTTTTCCCGCTCCACGCCGAGGAGTTTGAGCGCGTTGGCAATCGCCGCATCGATCGTGTCGCCTTCGGTTTCCACGAAGTCCATAAATCAAGCCTTTCCGATGATGGCCTAATTCTGTGTGCGGTTGATCCAGTATTGTTGACCGATGGTCAGAAGGTTATTCACCAGCCAGTAAACGGTCAATCCCGCGGGAAATGACACGAACATGAAAGTAAACAACAAAGGCATCAGCATCATCATCTTGCGTTGGTTCGGATCGCCTGCGGTCGGTGTCATCCATTGCTGCAGAAACATGCTGACGCCCATGAGGATCGTCAGCACGGGTATACCTGCAGGCAAGTGGGACGGCCACCAACTCGGGACTGAAAAACGCAACGACTGCCAATCGGGCCGGGAAAGATCATTTATCCACAAAAACGGCGCGTGCCGCAGCTCGATGGGCGTGCCGAGACAATTATACAAACCGTAGAAGACCGGAAGCTGCAGCACCATTGGCAAACAGCCGCCGAGTGGATTGACCCCATTGCGCCGGTAAAGCTCCATGATTTCCTTGTTGAGTTTTTCTTTATCATCGCTATACCGCTCTTTGAGCTTTTCCATCTGCGGCTGTAGCTTCTGCATCTGTTTCATCGAGACGTAACTCTTTTGGGTCAGCGGCGCCATCAGGAGCTTGATCAAAACCGTTAATAAAATGATGTCGAGTCCGTAGCTCCCGGAGAAACGATGAAAGAAATGCAAGATGTAAAGCAAAGGAATCGAGATAAACCAGAAAATACCGAAATCGATGGAGCGCTCCATACCTTTACCGACCGATTTTAGGGTATCGATCTCCTTCGGTCCGACAAAAAGTGTGTAGCTCTCGGTTGAGCTGCGTCCACTGATCGAGCCGATCAGTGCAGCGCCCTGCGCATGCACCGCTACACGATGCTGCGAGCCGTTGTCCGGCACCAGGGCGAAAAAGAAATAGGTGTGCCCGAAACCAGCCCATGACACATCGCCGTCGAATTCTTGTGCCTTGGCGGCCTCCGCCGGTTTTTCGCGCTTGATCTTGTTGTCGACCAGAGCAATGAAGCCCTCGAAAGGAGCATCGTGATTGAGGACGGTTTGATCACTCTTATCAGTCATCAATACTTCAGGGATCGGCGCGACGCCCGTAGCGCTCTTGACGGAGACCTCGAGTCGGATCGGATACGCAGCTCCTGAAAAGGTTAGTGATTTGGTGATCCCAATGCCGTCCGGAGTCAGAGCTTGGAAGACCAGAGTTGCTTTGGCATTTCCGCTCAGCTCCAGATCGTTGCCGTTGACCGAATACACCAATCCGTCGTCCGTAAAGGGCTGAGGGGACTGCCAGCGCACCCCGAGCGGCAGCGGCACCCCTGGAATGGGTTGTACGATGTCAAACGGCGGACTGTTTTTTTCGGCCGAGCTGCGAAATTTCTTGAATTTGAAGCTCTTCAGCCGAGCGCCTTGTGTGGTAAACACCGCGATGTAGTTGTCGGTCTCAACTTTGATCTCCCGGGCTGGCCGGCCACTGGAAATTTGCGGCGGCGGCGCTACGGCAGCGGGTGATACAGTTTTTGTCTCGGTGGGAGCTGCATCTCTATTTGCCGCGCCTTTTTCCGCAACCGGAGCTGGACTAGTCGTCGGCGCCGGATAAAATCGCGAAACCAACTCCTGGTACACCACCAGCACGAGAATCGAAAGTGCGATGCCAATAATTGCCCGTTTGTCCATTTGCTAGTATTACCTTACCGGGTCATATCCGCCGGGATGCCACGGGTGGCAACGGCCGATCCGGCCCAGACCCATGACAACCCCTTTGAGAACTCCGTATCTCCTGATCGCCTCATTCATATAGACCGAGCAGCTGGGATAGAATCTGCAGGCGCGGGGCAACCACGGCGACACGATCAGGCGATAACCGGTCAGCAAAAGCGATATGATTTTACCCAACATAATCGTCATACTCGACCCAGGCTCGACCGCTGGGCCAATATCTTTTCCAATTCGCCGTGGATGCTTTTCCCCGCCAGGCTGGCGGCATTGGTGCGCGCGATCACGAGAATGTCGACACTCGGGCGAAGCCCGGTGCGGCGGCGGCGGAAGAATTCGCGGACATGTCGCTTGATCCGGTTACGCGCCACCGAGTTGCCAACCTTGCTGCTAACGGTGACGCCCAGTCGAGCTCCGCAGCCGTTGTTGGCGCTGCTGATCACGATGAAATTGGCCGACTGAAATTTGGCACCGCTTCGGGAAAGTTTTAGAAATTCCGCTCGCTTAAGCAGGCGCGCCGTTTTCGGCAATCGTTGGGCGCCACGCACGAAAATTCCCCGCACTGAGATCAGCTGCGGGCGCGTTTGGGCGGCACAGAAACCGTCAGTCGCTTGCGTCCTTTGGCGCGGCGCCGCTTGAGCACCTTGCGCCCGCCCGGCGTTTCCATGCGGGTGAGAAAACCATGGGTGCGTTTTCTGCGCTTGTTACTCGGTTGATAGGTTCGTTTCATAGAAACATTGCTCCCTCGGGCCGCTTCAACGGCCAAGTGCATATATCAATCATACCGACTTGGCCTTGTCAATTTTTCCCGGTTTCGGGTCGTGGCTTGGTTTAAACATACCGGGCGTTGCGTCGCCTAAAAAGTTTCCTCGTGATGCGCGCAGTGAATGTCAGTGAATATCGTAGCGACCCGTGATCTCGAGTCCTTCGCTAAGAACACTTCGGATAAACTCCGTGAGCGACCCTGAGCCCGCGGAACTCCTACCCGACTTCCGCCTTCAAAGAGCGCTGCATCAAATTCTGCACTGCCTCCGCCGGATTTTTGCCGGCGTAAAGCACTTCGTACATCTGCTCGACGATCGGCATCTCGACTTCGAGCCGCCGGGCCAAGGTGTATAGCGAGCGCGAGTTGCGCACGCCTTCGGCAATCATGGATGTCGAAGCGATAATTTCCTTCAAGCTGTTGCCCGCGGCGATGAGTAACCCGACACGGCGATTTCTACTGAGGTCACCAGCGCAGGTAAGCACCAAGTCGCCCAAACCCGGCAAGCCTGCCAAAGTCAGCGGGTTCGCGCCCATGCGCACTGCCAGCCGCGTCATTTCGGCGAGCCCCCTCGTAATCAGTGCCGCACGCGCGTTTTGACCCAACATCAGGCCGTCGCTGATGCCGGCGGCGATGGCGATGACGTTTTTAACCGCGCCGCCTATCTGCACGCCGACGACGTCGGTGGAAGTATAGACGCGAAGATAGCGTGTGCTGAGAATTTCCTGTATCGCTCGCGCTACTGCATCGTCGTAGGCCGCCACGGTCACTGCGGCCGGCAGCCGGCGCGCCACTTCGCTGGCGAAGGTCGGACCCGAAAGAAACGCATGGCGCCGCTTGCACTCAGCGCCGAATAAGTCCTGGAAAAGCTCGCTCATGGTCTTGAGGCTGGATTCTTCAAGCCCCTTGGTAGCGCATAAAACCAGCGTTTTAGCGCCGACTTTGGAGGCGACTTGCGATAATACCTCACGCACGACATGGGAAGGCACCGCGCAAATGACTAGGTTTTTACCGGCGACGGTTTCGTCGAGGGACTGAGTTGCGATGACCGCGTCAGGGAGAGTGACGCCGGGAAGATAAATGCGGTTTTCCCGGCTGTCGACTATGGCGCGAAAGCTTTCGTTGCCGTGGCACCAGAGCGTGAGGCGCTCGCCTTTTTCGGCGACAACCTTGGCCAGCGCCGTGCCCCAACCGCCGGCGCCTATGATTCCGATCTCAGTTGCCATGAGCAACTCCACCGGCAACCCATTGAATGGAATGGGCTGGCGGTCCGGCAATCGCGATCCACCTTGGCGGCGCGCGCCCTACGGTTCTTCGTCCTCTTCCTCTTCTTTTTCCGCCAGGCGCGCCAGCGACACCACCCGTTCGCCGTCTTCAATCTCGATCAAGCGCACCCCTTGGGTGTTGCGGCCGATCACACGAATATCTTTGATGCGAAGGCGAATGATCTTGCCGGTGTTGGTCACGAGCATGAGCTGATCGTCCTCGGTCACCTGCTGAACACCGATCACGCGGCCGGTTTTTTCTGTGGCCTTCATCGTGATGATGCCCTTGCCGCCGCGCGATTGCAGGCGATATTCGTCCATCTCGGTGCGCTTGCCATAGCCGCCCTCTGAGACAGTGAGAATGTCGAACCCGAGGGTGAGAATTTCCATGCTGACGACTTTATCGCCCTCGTCGAGCTTCATGCCTACTACGCCGAAAGTGCCGCGCCCGGTGGGGCGGACCTGTTCTTCTTTGAAGCGGATCGATTGGCCGTCGGCGGTGGAAAGAATAATCTCCTGCTGGCCGTCGGTAAGGCGCACGCCGATGACCTCGTCCCCTTGCTCCAAGCCGATGGCGCGAATACCGCTCGAACGCGGATTGGCGTAGGCCATCAGCTCGGTCTTCTTGATCAGACCATTCTTGGTCGCGAATACGACATAGCGTCCTTCCTGAAATTCGCGGACAGTCAAGAATGCCGAAACCCGTTCACCGGCTTCGAGATTGAGCAAATTGACGATCGGCTTGCCGCGCGCCGCCCGACTCGCCTGGGGGAGCTCGTGCACTTTGATCCAGTAAACTTTGCCGATGGTGGTGAAAAACAGGATGTAAGAATGCATCGAGGCGATAAAGAGATATTCGACAAAATCTTCTTCTTTGGTCGTCGCGCCGATCTTGCCCTTGCCGCCGCGCCGCTGCGCGCGGTACAGCGTCACCGGGTTGCGCTTGATATAGCCTTCATGGGAGATCGTCACTGCCATGTCTTCGTCGACGATCATATCTTCGATGGAGATCTCTTCGGAGCGGTCGACGATCTGCGTGCGCCGCTCGTCGCCGTATTTTTTCTTGATCTCGGTCAACTCCTCGACGATGATTTTATAGATTTCTCTTTCGTCGGCGAGGATGGCGCGCAGTTTGGCGATCAGCTCGACGGTCTCCCGGTGCTCTTCCATGATCTTGTCGCGCTCCATGCCGGTTAGGCGCTGCAGCCGAAGGTCCAAAATCGCCTGGGCCTGGATCTCGCTCAAGCCAAAGTTGGTCATCAAGCCGTCCCTGGCAATCCTCGGGTCCGCCGAATTGCGAATCAGCGCAATCACCGCGTCGAGATTGTCCAGCGCGATGCGGTAACCTTCCAAAATATGCAGCCGCTCTTCGGCTTTGCGCAGATCGTAGGCCGTACGCCGGGTGACGACCTCCTTGCGATGATCGAGGAAACACTTGAGCGCGTCTTTGAGATTGAGCAGCTTCGGCTTGCCGTCGACAATCGCGAGCATGTTGAGGCCGAAGGATTCCTGCAGCGCGGTGTGCTTATATAGCTGATTGATGATGATCTCGGCCACTGCGTCGCGCTTGAGCTCGACGACGATGCGCATGCCCTCGCGATCCGATTCGTCGCGGATGTCGGCGATGCCCTCGATCTTTTTTTCATTGACCAGCTCGGCGATCTGTTCGATCAGCCGTTTCTTGTTCACCATGTAGGGAATTTCGCTGACAATGATCTGCTCTTTGCCGGTGCGCTTGACGGTCTCGGTAAAGGCCTTGCCGCGCATCTGAATGATGCCTTTGCCCTCGTGGTAAGCCTGTACGATCGGCTCTCTGCCGTGGATGAATCCGGCCGTCGGAAAATCGGGTCCGGGAATATATTGCATCAGTTGCTTGACCGTCATCTCGGGACTGGCGATGAGCGCCACCAAACTGTCGATGACTTCGCTCAGATTATGCGGCGGAATATTGGTCGCCATGCCGACCGCGATGCCGGCGGAGCCGTTGACCAAGAGATTGGGAATTCGCGAAGGCAAGACCGCGGGCTCTTTTAGCGAGTCGTCATAGTTGGCGATGAAGTCGACAGTTTCTTTTTCGATGTCGGCGAGCATCTCCTCGGCGAGCGGAGTCATGCGGATTTCGGTGTAGCGCATCGCCGCTGGGTTGTCGCCGTCGATGGAACCGAAATTGCCTTGGCCGTCGACCAGCGGATAACGCAGGTTGAAATCCTGCGCCATGCGCACAATCGTGTCATAGACCGCGGTGTCGCCGTGGGGATGGTATTTACCGATGATGTCACCGACTAATCGAGCCGATTTTTTATAGGCTTTGTCCGAGGTATTGCCCATGTCGTACATGGCGTAGAGCACGCGCCGATGCACCGGCTTGAGCCCGTCGCGCACGTCGGGCAGCGCGCGACTAATGATGACGCTCATGGCGTAGGCCATGAACGACTCGCGCATCTCTTCCTCGATATAAACCGGGACCTTTTGCGATTTTAACGTTGCTTCCATGAATGACTCACGGCTCCGATGGGTTCGAAGCCCTTATCTTCGCACGATTAGAACGTTTGGAACTGTTGGAATGGGCGGAACCTTTAAATGTCCAGATTTTTTACCGTCAGCGCGTTTTCCTCGATGAACTTGCGCCGCGGCTCGACTTCGTCGCCCATCAGCGTCGAAAAAATTTCATCGGCCTCGACGGCGTCCTCGATGCGCACTTGCAACAACACCCGGGTTTCCGGATTCATGGTAGTTTCCCAGAGCTGCCCCGGATTCATCTCGCCCAGACCTTTGTAGCGCTGGATCGTCAAGCCCTTCTTTCCGCCTTCCATGAAGTATTGGAGGACTTCGGCGATCGAGCGGAGCTGCGCCTTCTGCTCGCCGTTTTCGATGGCGTAGGGCGGCATGCCGATGCTGCTCAGCTCGGCAAAAATCCTTTTCACTTCCTTGAATTCCGGACTGGCGAGGAAATCGCGGTCGATCACGGTCTGGAAGCCGGTGCCGTTGGCGCGAGTATTGACGACCCAGCGGAAGCAGTTGTGCTCGACATCGTCTTCGAGCACACAGGAAAGCGGCGCTTGATCCGGCGCGACCAGGACGACATAGGCCGCCAGTCGGCCTTCGAGCCGCTCGAGCGCCGTTCGGTCTTTCAACGTCTCTTCGCTAAAGTCCTCTTCGAGGAGCAAGGCATCGATCACCGTGCGGTTCTTTCTTTTGCGTGCCAGCAGGGTCATGAGCTTATCCCAGCGCACGATTTTCTTGACGTAGCTCTGCAAGGGCTGGCCGGCGATACCGTTGCCGTCACGGGTCGCGCGCAGCCGCAGATCCTCCGTGCCCAGCTCGATCAGGTAATCTTCGAGCATCTGCTCGTCTTTCAAATATCGTTCTTGCTTGCCGCGCTTAACCTTGTAAAGCGGCGGCTGGGCGATGAAGAGATGGCCTTTTTCGATGAGATCGGGCATTTGACGATAAAAGAACGTCAGCAGCAAAGTGCGAATATGCGAGCCATCGACGTCGGCGTCGGTCATGATGATGATCGAATGGTAGCGCAGCTTGGCGGCGTCATAATCCTCCTTGACGCCGGTGCCCAGCGCGGTGATCATCAAGCGAATTTCCTGGGAGGAGAGCATTTTATCGAAGCGGGCTTTTTCCACGTTCAGGATTTTACCTTTAAGCGGCAATATCGCCTGATTGCGCCGGTCTCTCCCCTGCTTGGCCGAGCCACCGGCGGAATCGCCTTCGACTAGATAAAGTTCGCTCAAGGCCGGGTCGCGCTCCTGACAATCGGCTAATTTCCCCGGCAGCGAGCCGGAATCGAGCGCCCCCTTGCGTCGCGCCAATTCCTTGGCCTTGCGGGTTGCTTCGCGAACCCGGGCTGCTTCGACGCCTTTCGCTACGATCTTTTTCGCTTCGGCGGGCCGTTCGCTCAAATAGCTTGCGAACTTTTCGTTCACCAGCGCCTCGACGATGCCTTTGACCTCGCTATTGCCGAGCTTGGTCTTGGTCTGCCCTTCGAACTGCGGTTCGGGGACTTTCACGCTGATCACTGCAGTCAAACCTTCCCGAATATCTTCGCCCTGCAAATTTTCGTCGTCTTTTTTGAGCAGGCCACTGCTTAACGCGTAATTATTGATCGTCCGCGTCAATGCGGAGCGGAAACCGATCAGGTGAGTGCCGCCTTCTATGGTGTTGATATTGTTGGCGAACGAAAAAACGTTCTCTGAATAGCCGTCGTTCCACTGCATCGCGATTTCGACTCCGACGCCGTCGCGCTCCCCCTCGAAGTGAACGACGTTTGAATGAATCGCCGTTTTGGCGCGGTTCAGATGCTCCACAAACGACATCAAACCGCCCTTGTAAAAAAATTCGTGTTTTTTCTGGGAGCGTTCGTCTTCGATGGTGATCTTTAGGCCGCGGTTGAGAAACGCCAGCTCGCGGAGCCGTTGCGATAAAATATCGAAGCTAAACTCAGTGGTCTCGAAAATTTGGCTGTCGGGCTTGAAGGTGACCCGCGTGCCGCGCTCTTTCGATTTGCCGACTTCTGTCAGCGGTCCCTGCGGGTTCCCCCGTCTATAACTTTGCTGGTAGACTTTGGCGTCGCGTTTGATTTCGACTTCTAGAGTTTCCGACAGAGCATTAACGACCGAAATGCCGACGCCATGCAAGCCACCGGAAACTTTGTAGGAAGCTTTGTCGAATTTGCCCCCCGCGTGGAGCTTGGTCAGCACAACTTCGGCGGCGGAGATTTTTTCGGTCGGGTGAATGTCGACGGGAATGCCGCGGCCGTTGTCGACGACTGTCACGCTGTTGTCGATATGAATTGTGACTTCGATCGAATCGCAGTGGCCGGCCAGCGCTTCGTCGATGGAGTTATCAACAACTTCGTAAACCAGATGGTGCAGACCGCGCTCGCTAGTATCGCCAATATACATCCCCGGTCGTTTACGAACCGCCTCCAGGCCTTCTAAGACTTTAATATTATCCGCATTGTAATCGGTTTCTTGAGGGGTTTTTACGTCGGCCATTTTCACCTAGCGCTAAAGGAATTTTTTGCTGTAAAGTTCCGGGGTTAGAAAGATTCAACCGCACCTGAAATAGTACCTGAAACAAGCAAAAAAGTAAAGCGCCTCGTTTTTCCCAAGTAATTGAAATGTAATGATAATTTTGTCATTTTTTGGCTGGCAACAAAAACCCCGCAGAAATCGTCGGTTTTTTCCTGCGGACCGTTGACAGCTTAGTCCGCGTAGGCGAAAAGAAAATGCCGTGCAAACACTTCTTGCTGCCTTTAAGTATCTAACTATCTGGAATTTCTTTGCCACTCCGCCCGCGGTCGTAACCGTCGGCAAAGCCGCGGTTTGTTTTCCACTGATTGGCTTGCTTATGGGGTTGGCGCTAGCGTTTGCGAACTATCTTCTAGCGCCCTATCTTCACCCGGAAATCTTGAGTGTCGTGCTCATCACCCTGCTTATCGCGCTCACCGGCGGTCTTCATCTCGAAGGACTAAACCACACGTTTGCCCATCTGGCAGCCAAAACTAGGACGACAGCTCGAGAAAATAACGCCTTAGGTTTTACCGCCCTTTTGTTGGTGACTCTTTTCAAAATCGCCGCCGCGGACAGCATGGATGAAAAACTTGTGGTGAGTTTGTTGCTCACCCCCGTCCTCGCTCGCTGGGCGCTGGTGGTTTTTTTGTACGGCTACCCCGCTGGATTCGAAGAGACGCCCCGGTTCATCGCCGCAGAGATTCGCCTCTGGCATCTACTGGTCGGCACTATGGTAACCCTCGCCCTCACCGTCTATTTACTCGGCCGCAAAGGGCTGTGGATCGGCCTCGCTATTTCACTGTTTGTCTTACTGATGCGCAGCCTGTTGTATCGACGCCATGGCGTGCTCACTAACGACCACGTGGGCGCCGTCGTCGAGCTTGGCGAAGCCCTCAGCCTCGTTCTGTTAGCCTCGCTTTGAACCGCCTCTCGACGCTCTTCCCTATGGAATTGATTAAGCCTCTTTCTCCCGTCATTCCGGTCTTTTTGTTGATCGCCACCGGTTTTGCTTTCGCCCATTGGAAAAAGATCAGCCTCGCGTCGGTAACCGAGCTAATCGTCTACCTGGGCACGCCTTCCTTGGTATTCGGTTCGCTGGCAAGCAGACCGCTCTACCCTACGGACATCGCTATTTTGTTCGGCGGCATAATCGTCATCTTCGCCTTGGTCGGCTTGCTGGTGCGGCTCTATTTTCTTTCTTTCGGCTTTAGCTCGCGCGGTTTCGCTCTTCCCTCTTTGTTCATGAACGCCGGCAACATGGGAATACCCCTGGCGTTGTTCGCCTTCGGCCAGACCGGTCTGCAGCGGGCAACCTTGATGTTCGTGATGCTCACTTTCCTGCAATATTCGCTGGGCATCTATATCTTGAACGGACGCGGCAATTGGACCGAAATCTTTCGCTTGCCTTTGATTTATGCGGCAATGACAGGGCTTGCCGTCAATCTCAGCCAAATCAAGATTCCCGAGCTGCTCTTGCAACCAATCACCATGCTCGGCCAGGCAACGATCCCGATCATGCTCATCAGCCTCGGTTACCGCCTCCACCAAGTGGAGGCGCTCCAGTGGGGACACGCGCTCGGCGGTGCGCTGGTCCGCATTGTCGGAGGCTTTGCCGCCGCCAACATCGCCGTGGTTGTGATCGGCGCCGCAGGCGTGAACCGCCAGGTGCTGCTGCTCTACGGCGCACTTCCCGCTGCCGTCGTCAATTTCGTTTTGACCGAAAAGTACCGCCAAGACCCGGGCTTGGCGGCGTCGATCGTCGTGATCAGTACCCTTCTCTCGGTTTTTACGATACCCATCGTGTTCTGGTTGATCATTTAGCGTTGGTTTAACGGTTCGATCCGACGCATTCGAGAGCGAGCCGAGAAACTCTTGACAGCCTCGATCACTCGTTGTAGTTTCCGCCTACGTTAGTTCAATGTTCTGGGGATCAAAGGGAAGTCCGGTGCAAATCCGGCGCGGTCCCGCCACTGTGACGGCAACGAAAGCCGCAACCCAGCCACTGTGAGCCTTAGGCTCATGGGAAGGCGCGGCGAGTAGAAAAAAGCCTAAGCCAGGAAACCTGCCCAGAGCGAAACGACCGGCCTCTCCGGAGTAGAGAGAAAGGTTCCGGAATCTTTACCGCAACTCTTGGCGAGGCCACATAGCAGCATCATGCGATGGGTCTCTTTTTTCGTTTTATCTCTGGCTCTGCACGCCATCGCATTGGTGTGTCCCGTTTCTTTCGCTGCGCGCGGGCGCGTCGACGAGCCCCTGCGCGTGACGATTTTGTCGGCGCCCAGAGAAATGAGTGGCCGGGGTGGGGGCGAGGGCATTTTGCCGCGCCGAGCCGGCGCCAAACCGCACGCTGAAGCCACACCCGTCGGCCATCCCCCGGCCGATACACAGTCCACGCACGGTGAAGAACTGCAAGCTTTGCCCGTCGAACCGATTGAAAAGATCAGCGACGCTAGCATTGCCTTGGTTTCGACGGTTGCAATGTCGACTGAAAACAACCGCAATGTCGCGTCGGGCGTAGCAAGCGCCGGCCTTTACGGTGGTGGCGGTACTGGCAACGAAGGCAACCCATTCGGCTCCTCCGGCGTAGGATTCGGGCGCGGCAGCGGCAACGGATCAGGCGTGTCCGCAAGCGGCGCCGCCCTGACTCAGGCGCGCTACCGAGATACGCCGCGGCCGGAATATCCAGAGAGCGCTCGCCGAGCCGGCCGCGAAGGAAGAGTGCTCCTGCGTGTTCTCGTTGACGATCAAGGTCGATCAAAACGAGTGGAGATCAACAGCAGTTCGGGCACCGACGCGTTGGACAGCGCCGCCGCCGCCGCGATCAGGCGCTGGCGTTTCTACCCGGCGCGCCATGGCGATCGCGCGGTTGAAAGTTGGATCAAGATTCCGATCGAGTTCGCGCTCGCCAATGCCGGCGCGCGTTAGTGCTTCCAAGAAAGGAGGTCAGCGAAGCTAGCAGCCATTGTTAACCGCAAACGGATGTAAGGGAAAGGGGTGACTCATTCCCCACAGCACCCACCGCCAATTTTTGAATTTAGATTTTGGATTTTAGATTCAATCCAAAATCAGCGATCCGAAATCCAAAATGGATGTGGGTTCTTGATGGCCGGTGAGAATTCCCCTGCTGCCCCGCAACTGTAAGAGCTACGAAAGCCGCAGATCACAGCCACTGCTCAAATTGATTTGTGAATTTGGGTTTTTGAATTTGGCCTCAATCCAAAATCTGAAACCTAAAATCGACGGGCGGGAAGGCGCGGCGACTAGGTTTGAAGCTCAAGCCAGGAGACCTATCCGTTCTGCCACAACAACTCCCCTTTCGCGGGAAAAGGAGATGATCATGAAAGTCTGTTTCTTTTTTTTAATTTTACTTTTGTCTTCGCAATTGGATTCGCTGGCGGCGGACCCAGCTGAGCCCGTCCTTCCGCCGGTCTTCGTGAGTTCCACGCGCCTGCCCGACGTCGTTGAACCGACCACCCAGGTGCCAGGAAAAGTGATAGTTATCACCTCGGACGATATCGAGAAGCTTGGCGCAAAAACCGTACAGGAAGTGTTACAGTATCAAACCGGTGTCACGCTCTACGACGGCGTCGGCAACGAATTCCAGCAAACCGTCGATCTGCGCGGGTTTAACTCCCAACCGGTATCGGCGACCAGCGTTTTCGTCGATGGCGTTCGCGTTAACGAGCCTGATTTCAATACGATCAACTTCGATCTGATTCCGATTGACGACATTGAACGCATCGAGATTCTGCCCGGAACCGCGACCGTGTTTGGCCGAAACGCGCTGGGGGGGGTGATCAACATCACGACCAAGCGCGGGCGCAGCGACCGTCCGCATTTGGGCTTCGATCTGGCTGGCGGCAGCTACGGCAGACAACGATACATGTTCAACACCGATGGACCGGTGCCGATGCTTCCCAACTTTGACTACTACCTCGGCGTGACCCGCGAGCTCACCGACGGCTTTCGCGAAGAGACAGAATCCCGTCATACAGGTGGCAGAATCACACGGATGCTGGCCAAGCTCGGCTATCGCCTCGGGGAGAACTCCGACGTCAGCCTCACCTATACACGAGTGCTCGACCACCTGAGCCAGGCCGGCTCCTTGCCGGCAAGCGTGCTACGGGTCGATCGAAACGACAATCTCACTCCCGGGGACTTTAGCGCGACCAACCTCCATCAAGTCGCGCTCAATTTGAAACAAAAACTGCCGGAGGGATTTTCGCTTGTGCTCAACGGTTTTTTTCGGCGCAATGACATTGAGCTCTTCAATCACGGCTTGGGCAGCGAGTCGACTCTGAACACCGAAACCCGTTCCGGCGGAACGACGATCCAGGCCAGTCATGACAGCGCCCTATGGAATAAAAAAAATCTCCTGACGCTGGGCGTCGAATACGCTCGCAACAATTTCAATTCGGCCAACTTCGGTACCTTTGTCCCCGCCTTCGTCTTCCAAAATTTGCGCTTCACGAAAGAGGACGTCGCGGGGATCTTTCTGACGGACAATTTTCATCTGTTCGAATCCCTGGTCGTCAACGCCGGCCTGCGTTACGACTGGGACCGCCTCGATTTCACCGACAAAATCGACCCGACCTTGAGCGGCGTCAAACCTTACAACAGCATCAGCCCTAAAACCGGGCTGGTCTACACCCCGGTCACCAACCTGAACTTCTATTTCAACTATTCGGAGGGCATGCGGGTTCCCACCGTCGATGAGCTGTTTGCTCAGGGGCCCTTTGGCTCCAATTCGGACCTGAAGGCGATGAAGAGCCGCAACTTCGAACTGGGCGCCAAGGCTCGGCTGCAAGATTGGCTCGACGCCTCGCTGGCGCTCTTTTACATGCCGGTGCGCGATGAGATTCTTTTTGTCGTCACCGATCCGATCTTGTTTTTCGGCCGCAACGAAAATATTTCCCGGACTCTGCGCCGTGGTATCGAGCTGTCGCTGAAAGCGCGATACCGGAAATGGGTCGATGCATTTATCAATTACACGGCGATGAAAGCGACCTTTGAAACCGATGTCCTGCTGTTTTCCGGACAGGTGCGCAGAGGCGACGAACTGCCGCTGGTGCCGCGCCATCGGGTCAGCGTGGGAGTCAACACGTATCCTCTGGAAGGACTGACTTTGTCTCTGTTCGGCAATTATGTCGGCCAGCAATTCATGCTCGGCGACGAGCCCAATCAAGCCAAGCAGATCGCCGATTACTTCGTGCTCAACAGCCGGGTGGCCTATCAGTGGAAGCAGTGGACCGGCTATGTCAATTTTAACAACTTAACGAACCGAAAATACTCCACCTCCGGGATCATGGTTAACGAGCCGTTTAGAGTCCCGGCGCCGGGATTCAACGTCTTCGCAGGACTGTCATTCCGCTACTGAAAGGAAACTCTTGAAACTGTTTGAGACTATTTCACGGCTTCGCGGTGTTCGAAGAATGTTCTCCGTTCTCGTGGCACTGCTGACTTTCGCAATCTCAGAACCAGCCAGCGGCAAAGTTATCGTTGACGATCTGGGCTTCAAAGTCGCCGTCAAAAACGACATCGGCCGAGTCGTGTCGCTGGTGCCGACCAATTCCGAGATGGTATGTCTGTTGGATTGCGCGCGCTTGAAAGGCGGTACGCGCTACGACGAGTTTCCCGCAGAGTTGAAAACTCGGATTCGACACCATCAGATCGAAATCGTCGGCGGCGGCTTCGACGCCAATCTCGAAACGATCGTCCGGCTCCAACCGGACCTGATCCTCACCAACGGTCCTACCCAACAAAGATTTGCCGCACCGCTCAGGAACATGGGTTATGCCGTTGTAAGCCTGTGGCCCCGCGACATGGAAGGACTCGAGCTGAGCTTCTTGTTATTGGGGCGGCTCCTCGGACGACAGGAAAAAGCCCAGCAGCTTATCGACGACATGGAGCGACGCTTCGCCGTGATCGAAGCTCGGGCCAGGAACAAACCGAGAAAACGGGTCTACCTGCAAATGTGGAGCGAGCCGTTGATCACCGTCGGAAAATACTCGTTCCCTGATTGGCTGGTCAGAGCTGCGGGCGGAGTCAATGTTTTCGGCGACATGACTTTTGATTCGGGCCAGGTGAGTTTGGAAGCGCTGATCCGACGCAATCCCGAAGTCTTGATTTTTCTCGCCGAGCAGGCGCCAGTAGTGAGAACCGTCGCAAAGCGGCCGGGCTGGTCATCGATCCGCGGCGTGCGTGAAAATAACCTCTGTTTTATCGACGAGCCCGACATCCGACGCAGCATCGGCTTCTTGGACGGATTGGCAAAAATTCAGCGCTGCCTTTTTCCGGAGTTAAAGTGAGCCGCCTAACTTGCTTTTGCTGGTTTATCGCCCTGTCTGTGTTCGCTTCTTTCCTTGTCGCACTCAGTGTCGGGTCTGTGCCGATTTCTCTTTTCCACTTGTCCCCAACCGATCGGGTAATCCTGCTTTATCTCCGCCTCCCGCGCGTGCTCTCGGCCTTCTTGGTCGGCGGCGGCTTGGCCCTGGCGGGCGCGATTTTCCAGGGCCTTTTCCGAAATCCCATCGCTGACAGTTATCTCCTCGGCGTATCTTCCGGCGCGTCTCTGGGCGCAGCAGCGGCGATTGTCCTTCGGCTTGCATCGCCGCTGGCGAGTTTCGCGGCGGTGAGTTTTTTCGCGTTCGTCGGCGCGCTTGCGGCGCTCGCTTTGGTTTTTTATTTCGGCCACCGTAACGGCGGCTTTTCGATCTTTCGCCTGCTTTTGTCCGGGCTCGGGGTCG
>JBLMXG010000325.1:0-6076 GCA_050257635.1 Chloroflexota bacterium | reverse complement strand
CGCGCTATCCGCGCAAACCGCCCGTTCCACTCACCGTGTTGGTCAATCCAATAATCACGCCGCTGTCCGAGAGTGTGGAGGAAGATTGGGAGGGCTGTCTCAGCATTCCGGATCTGCGCGGTCGGGTACCCCGCTATAAAACGATCCGGGTTCAAGCGCTAGACCGTAACGGGGTCGAACTCGACTTTGTCGCTTCGGATTTCCATGCCCGCGTGATCCAGCATGAGTTCGATCATTTGAATGGTAAGGTCTATCTCGATCGCATGGGCGATCTCACCACGCTCACTTTCCTGCAGGAATTTGCCCGCTACTGGCTGCGCCCGGACGAATAGCGCCGGCGCCGCGCCGTTGAGTTTACCGTGATGAAAAGTTACAGTCGCGCCATGGATTATCCGCAGCTTGAATCGTCGCTTGAAAAACTGCTTCGCGCCGTCTCTCGGTCTACCGCGCTGATTTTAGAGCGCGCGCTTTCGGAGCGCGATATCAGCATCGACGATGCCGTTCAGCTATTCGACGCCGACGGCTCGGATCTTTTGGCGATCATTGCCGCCGCCGACGCGTTGCGCGCCCGCACCGTCGGCGACGTGGTGACCTATGTCATCAACCGCAATATTAATTTTACCAACGTCTGCGTCAAAGCCTGCGGCTTTTGCGCTTTCAGCCGCGGCCACTTGGCCGAGCAAGGTTATTTTTTGCCGGTCGAAGAAATCATTCGCCGGGCCACCGAAGCCCATGAGCTTGGCGCCACCGAGGTATGTGTGCAGGCCGGCTTGGCGCCTGGAATGGACGGCTGGCACTATGTCAAGCTCTGCCGCGCCTTGAAAGAGGCTCTGCCCGACCTGCACATTCATGGCTTCTCGCCGGAAGAAGTGCTCTATGGGTCGACGCTTACCGGAGCGAGCATCCGGGACTATTTGCGCGCGCTCAAGGACGCCGGTGTGGGCAGCCTGCCGGGAACCTCGGCGGAGGTGCTGGTCGATGAAATTCGCAAACGGGTCTCACCGGGCCGGATCGCCACGGCCCAGTGGATCGAGTTGATTCAAACCGCCCACGAAGTCGGTATCCCGACGACCTCGACAATCATGTACGGCCACATCGAAAGCTCGCTCGATAAAGCGGTTCATTTGAACATTCTGCGTGAGATTCAAAAGCATACCGGCGGCATCACCGAATTCGTACCCCTGAGCTTTGTCTACGAAGAAGCACCGATGTTTCACCGCAAACCCCTACCCGGCCTGCGCCATGGGGCCAGCGGCGCCGAAGTCATGAAGATGTATGCGGTATCGCGGTTGATGCTCAATAATTATATTCCCAACTTGCAGGTGTCGTGGGTCAAGGAAGGTCCGAAATTATCGCAGATCGCCTTGTTGGGCGGCGCCAACGACTTTGGCGGCACTCTGATCAACGAGAGCATCTCCACCGCCGCCGGCGCAGCCTATGGACAGCTGATGAAACCATCACAGTTCCGTGACTTGATTCGCGAGATGGGCCGCATTCCCGCCGAGCGCACCACGACGTACCAGAAAATTCGCGTATTCGAGTCTGAAGCACGGCACCGCGACCTGCTTGACGAAGTCAACGACCCGTCTCAACGCTTTGGTTCCTATCAGAATCTCATTCAACTCAAAGAATACCGCTTCAGAGATTTCTACCGAGATCAAAAGAGCGCCAAGCCTTGAGCCGTTCCGCCGCCTGCGCGCGCCTCGATTCACGTACCCCGATGATCGGCAATCCCGCTCAGTTCGAGGCGATCGGCAATCGCCTCGGTTTTCGTATCCTGAAACAGACGCCGAAAACGCTGATGTGGCGCTGGCGAGGCGCACGCTTCCCGGCATTCCTGTGCCTCGGCATCGCCGTCCTCTTGCTCTTCGTCTCGGTGCCTATTCTCGAAGCGCTGCGCCAGCGCGGTTTCGTCGGGCCAGCCGGATCACTCTGGTATTTTCCCTTGATGAACCTCATCCTGTTCGGCATCTCGATCTTTCTGATTACCCAGCGCCGCACCATCGTGCTCGACGGCGACAGGCGCCAAATCATTTTGCGCCGCCAAAGCCTCTACCGGACCCATGTGCTGGTGGCGAGCTACGATGAGGTGGACAAAGTGAACCTCGGCATCGACCGAGTCCATAGTGGATTCGCCGTGGGCGGCTCCACCGCGGCGGAAAGTGTCCCTGTCCCGGCGTTGCGGATCGCGCTTAAAAGCGGTGATAAAGTCCTGCTCGACCGCAGCAGCTTTCGGCGGCTGATTGAGATCGCCAAGCCGATCAGCGAGCGCATGGAAAAACCGCTGGAGATCGATCCGGCGTTGCAGGCCCAACCCAAGGATTCAATGGCACCGCCGGACTGAACGGCGATGAAGCGGATCAGTTGTCAGGCGTGCGCGCGATGACATCGTGCAACTGCGCGACCGCTTTCTTGACCCCCTCTTGCATGAGCTGAGATGCGGTCAGCCAGCGAATGCCGCGCCGGCCGATTTCGCCGATGGCGAAGATATTTTCACTAAGCGATTTTTGCGTTTCATCGAAACGGGACGACCAGATCAAGTCGCCGCGGCGAGTGTCGTGTAACTCCAAGACGAATGCCACCGAGGCGGGACTCTTGGCGCCCCACTCATCGCCCACCCGCTCGCGGTAGCGCAGCACCCTGCCGACGATCACTGCGTCGGCATAAACCATTTCGCCGAGCTGGCGCAAACGAACCGCTTCGTCGCTCGCCGGCAGCGACTGGATCACTTCGCGCACTTCAGCGTCCGAGATGATTTGCCAAACGGGCATCGACGCCATCGCCGAATAGGTCGCACGCGCCAGGGTTTCCGGCGCGTCCTGCGCCGCGGTCCGAGGGCCGGGTGTCGTTCCTAACGGCAATTTGCGACCCGCTTCATCGTTCAATACTCCAGGGGGCATGACTGCGATTCTGTGGATGCGGCGGCTTCCCAAGTCCGATGATTGGCTGATCTGAATATTGCCCGCGCCAAAGCTACAGGCCGCGGCGAGCGATAAAACCACCGGCAAGAATCTCAGCCAGTAAGCCGTCCCCCTTTCTATTGCGAAATTAGGAAGGTTATCCATCGGCGCTTACTTCTGGATCCCAGTTACGCGAATTCCCAACTCGCGCAGTTGACGCGCTTCGACGGCGGAAGGCGCATCGGTCAACATGCAAACTGCGCGCTGGCTCTTCGGAAAGGCAATGACATCGCGCAACGACTTGGCTCCGCTCAGGAGCATCGCCAGACGATCGATGCCAAAGGCGATGCCGCCGTGAGGCGGCGCGCCGAAGCTCAACGCTTCGAGGAGAAAGCCAAACTTTGCTTCCGCTTCTTCCGCGCCGATGCCCATCAGGCGGAGGATTTTTTTCTGCAATTCCACCTGGTGGATTCGAATGCTTCCGCCGCCGATCTCGATGCCGTTGAGCGCCAAGTCGTAGGCTTTCGAGCGCGCCTTCGCCGGTTCGCTGTCGAGCAAACCGAGATCGTCGTCCAGCGGCGCGGTAAACGGATGATGCAAAGCGACGTAGCGCTTCTCTTCGGGATCAAACTCCATCAGGGGGAAATCGACCACCCAGGCCAGGGCATATTCGCCCTCGGGAATGAGCCCGAGCTTTTCGCCGAGATGAAGGCGTAAATTGCCCAGCGCATCGTGGACGATCTTGGCGCTGTCGGCCGAGAACAAGACCGCGTCTCCGACCTGGGCCTCGGCGATGCGCTCGATCTCTTTTTGCTCGGCGGCTGAAAGAAACTTGGCGATCGGCGACTGCCAGCCTTCGCTGGTGATCTTCGTCCACGCAATCCCCTTGGCGCCGAAAGTCGCCACGAACGGTGTCATGTCGTCCAATTCCTTGCGCGACATTTCAGCGCCTTTGGGAATCCGGATGCCTTTGACCACGCCGCCTCGCTCGATCGCGCCGGCGAAAACCTTGGCCTGGCAGCCGCGCAACGCCACGGTGAAATCGCAGAACTCAAGGCCGAAACGCAAATCCGGCTTGTCCGATCCAAAGCGGTTCATGGCCTCTTCATAAGTGAGACGCTGAAACGGCCGCTTGAGCTCGATGCCCTTCAATTCCTTGAACAGCAAGACGATCATTCCCTCGACCACCTGCATCACGTCTTTCGGTTGGACGAACGACAGCTCCATATCGAGCTGGGTGAACTCCGGCTGGCGGTCGGCGCGCAGGTCTTCATCGCGAAAACATTTGACGATCTGAAAGTAGCGATCGAGACCGCCAACCATTAGAATCTGCTTGAACAACTGCGGCGACTGGGGCAGTGCGTAGAACTTGCCCGGGTAGATGCGGCTTGGCACGAGATAGTCGCGCGCCCCTTCCGGCGTGCTCTTGGTCAACACCGGAGTCTCGACATCGATGAATCCCAAGCTATCGAGATAGTCGCGGATTAATTTGGTCATGTGATAGCGCAGTAGCAGATGGCCGAGACTCTTGGGCCGGCGTAAATCGAGATAGCGATACTTGAGCCGGGTGTTCTCGCTGGCGTCGGTTTCGTCTTCGATGATGAACGGCGGCACTTGCGACGCGTTGAGCAGTTTGATCTCCCGGCAGACCAACTCCACTTCGCCGGTGGCGAGCTCGGGATTGATTGTCTCGGGCGATCTTCTTTCAAGCGTTCCGCGCACGGCGATGACATCTTCCGAGCGAATCTGTTTGGCCTTCTCGTGCGCCGCGGCATCGACCTCCGGCCGAAATACAACCTGGCAGATGCCGCGCCGGTCGCGCAGATCGACAAAAATGACCCCGCCGTGATCGCGCCGGCTGTGCACCCAGCCGGCCAGTGTCATTTCTTTGCCAACCTCGTGCGCGCGCGGCTCACCGCAATAACAACTACGCTGCCAATCGCCCCACTGATCGCTGAACAGCCGTTCCGTCGCCATCAACCTGCCTTCCTCGCCGTCAACACAGCCTCCAGATTGTTCAATTGGATCTCTTCTTGCCGTTTGTTGGTCATATCGCGCAGCACAGCGACGCCTCGATTCAATTCGTCTTCGCCAACGATCAGCACCGAACCTGCCTTGAGTTTATCCGCGCGGCGCATCTGGCTCTTGACGCTGCGCGTGTCGCCTTCCATCTCCACGATCACGCCTTTTTGCCGCAACCGATGAACCAGAGGAAAAGCCCAGTCGCGCGCCTTTTCCCCGAGCCAAACGACATAAATCGGCGGGCCGCCGAGCGATGCGCGCTCTTGCAGCTTGAGCAGCATGGTGATGCGCTCGACGCCGAGCGCAAAACCCACGCCGGGGATCGCCGGCCCGCCGAGATCCTGCACCAGACCATCGTAACGGCCGCCCGCGGCGACCGCGCTCTGCGCGCCCAATAGCGCGGTGGTCCACTCGAAAGTCGTCCGGCAATAATAGTCCAGGCCGCGCACCATGCGCGGGTTTAAGGTAAAATTCACTTCGGTGTCGCGCAGGAGGCGCTGCACCGTCCCGAAATGTTCGAGGCACGGCGTGCAGAGCGAATCGAGGATCGAGGGCGCATCCTCGGTGACTTTGATGCAGCCGAGCTCCTTGCAATCGAGCACGCGCAGCGGGTTGCGCTCCATGCGCCGCCGGCAATTGTGGCAGAGCGCGTCCCGGCGCTGGTGCAAGAACCCCAGCAGCTTTTCCCGATATTTGGGGCGGCACTGCGAATCGCCGAGCGAATTAAGCTGAAGCGCTGGCTCCGTCAATCCGAGCGCGCAAAAAAAATCGTTAAGCAAAAGCAGTATCTCGGCGTCGATGAAAGCATCCCCGCGACCGAGCGCCTCGGCGCCGATCTGATGAAATTGCCGCATCCTGCCCTTCTGCGGCCGCTCGCGCCGAAACATCGGACCGAGATAGTAAAGCTTGCGCGCCGGTTCGACTTTGAACAGCTCCGCTTCGATGTATGCGCGCACCACCCCGGCGGTTCCCTCCGGCCGGAGGGTGAGCTTGGTCGCCGCCTCGGTGGAATCCGGATTGCGCCCATCGCGATCCTCAAAGGTATACATCTCCTTCTCGACGATGTCCGTGGTCTCGCCGATGGAACGGCTGAACAGCTCGGTCTTTTCTAAAATTGGGATGCGAATCTCGGAAAAATTATAAGCGCCAAAGAT
>JBLMXG010000324.1:0-9292 GCA_050257635.1 Chloroflexota bacterium | reverse complement strand
AGGAAGACGATCGCAGGCGGTGTATGAGCGGAGATCGCAAAGATCGCTTCGACGAGCCCCCCCGACCGGCTGGCGAAAATACGATTTTCATCGATCGAAACCAAGAGAACCCTCTTGCCCTTGGCGTCCGGATACCAATTCACTCTCAACGATTCATCGGTATAGGATTCCGGATCGTTGACGCCTGCGTTTTTCATGAGCGAGCGAACGTCTCCTCTGAAACCGATGAACACGGCGTCGGGGTTGCTTATGCCATGTTTATGAAAAAAGGCGATGAATTCCTCCCGCGGGCTCACGGAAGACCGCAAAACATGGAGCGACTGAGTGAACGTTGCGAGTTTGTTACGGTACTTTTGCCTGGTCGCGTCGTCAACGAATTTGGCCAAATAGAGCAGGCGAATCATCGTTTTCAACGCCACTTCTCGGCTGTTTTGACCGATGATGACGAAATCGTAACCGCCCTCTTTTCGCTTCCCTGTGTACAGTCGGATATCGCCGGAATCCTGACTTTCTTCCACCGGCTCGATCGCGGCATAGCGATCGCCGAATTGATTTCGCACGTCCTTTTCCAGTCCGCCGAAGAAAATGACTTTCCTGGCATTCAAAATCAGCTGTTGATGACTGGCAAAATCCTTTAGCCCATACCATCGCTGATCGAGCACTGCTCCTTCTCTCTGATTTGTTTCAATGATTCTTTGCGCGCGGGTGACGACTTCCGCGGTTTGGTCTTGGAACGATACCGGTGAGGCCTGGTTGCGCGCGAAAAGCCCGTTCGCCTTATCGTCACGAGCGGCTTGGTAGACCTGTGATCGTTCCCAAGGGTGGCCGACACGCGACGGAATACCGCTGCTGCTTCTGTCAAAGTAGCTATGCGGGGCGTTCGAACCCGTTGACCGGTGAGTTGTTTGCGCGACGTCACAGGAAAGGCAGAGAGCAATGGCCAGAGCGGACAAAGGGAATGCAGCACATCGCTTCATGAAACCCATACTCACTCCTGGAAAGGATCTATAACACGATCGCGTGGGTGGTGAAATTCTATCGTTCAATATCCTTTTTTCGCCCCAGCCTTAACTCCATCATCAGCCTCAACACGGCAGCTTCGCGATGATTCCCGATCTCACTTATGGCTCAAGGGCCGCTTATGTTCGCGAGCCTCACGGCTCACACTACCGCGCTGTTGCCGGTGCTCTTGGCGGCCGCGATCGCGGTGCCGGAGATGCCGGTGCAACTGATTTCGCTGTTATTCTGCTACACGCTGGGCTTGATGAAAATTATCTCCCCCTACGCCACCGGTCCTGGACCGATCTACTATGGCATCGGCTACGTCAGCCGCAAAGAATTCTGGACTCTCGGCCTCATCTTCGGCGCGATTTATTTAACGGTACTGCTTTTGGTCGGAGTGCCTTATCTTCGCTTCTATCTGAGCTAGTTCTAATGAATCTTGGTCAAAACAGGGATCGTGCCACCCGGCACGATCCCTTGTCGGCTTCGGTCCCTGGTGCGCCGGAGCTCCGCGACGGCGTGCCGCAGCCACGAACCTTTTTCTCACTTCTGCTACATGCGCGTAGTCTGATTCCCAGTAGTGAAAAATATCCGCCACATTTCCTTTATCACTTATCCAATGACCCTGGCATCCGCCTTGCGTTTTCGTCGGTTAGAGAGGTTGAGATGTTGGAGGTAAAAAATATGGACGCCAAGATCCATGCTGAGGAGCGAGAGCCTGTGTCGGACCCCCTGGCGGAGGAATGCGACCTTTTGACGATCCCGGAAGGGGCCGCCGCTACCGAACAGACCGAAATTATTCCGACCGCCGAAAGGATTCCATGGATTGGCGACTTGCGTAATCCTGGCATCGGACCGATGGTCGTCCTCGACGATAGGGGTTTCCTGGTGCCGCTATGCACGGCCGGGGATTTGCTGCGCGGCTTTAGATCCTTGTGGCGGACTTAGCAGGAACAGGCATGGGTTCGTTTCCGTTCCCTGGTGTCGCCACTACGGCTGACGGTTCAGAAGCGGTTGTCTGGGTCGAAACCAGGATCACGCAGGGCGCTTGCGCCTATCCGATCACACCCTCGACCAACATGGGCGGCGGCTATCAGCTGGCGGTCGCCAACGGACAAAAAAATCTTTGGGGTGAGCCGCTAACTTTTCTCGAGTTGGAATCCGAGCATAGCTCGGCGAGCACTTGCGAAGGGTTCGCGCTGGCGGGAGGACGGGTTGCCAACTTCACATCGGGACAAGGGTTGATCCTGATGAAAGAAGTGCTTTACGTGATCGCCGGCAAGCGTTTGCCGGCGGTGTTTCACATCGGCGCGCGGGCTCTGACATCGCAAGGCCTGAACATCCACGCCGGTCATGATGACGTCATGGGCGTGGCGGATTGCGGCTGGGGCATGCTATTTGCGCGCAACGCCCAAGAGGCCGCGGATCTTGCGCTGATCGCGCGCCGCATTGCCGAAGAATCCGAAACCCCGTTCTTCAATATTCAAGACGGTTTTCTCACGACTCATACGATCGAAAGCTTGCGTTTGCCCGAGCCGGAGCTGATGAAACAGTTTGTCGGCGATCCCAACAATGGTCATCGACTGCGCAACCTGATGGACCCGGCTCATCCGGTGATGAGCGGCGTGGTGCAGAATCAAGACAGCTACATGAAGGGCAAGATCGCGCAGCGCTACTTCTACGATCGGATCCCGCCGATCATGCGGCGCGTGATGGAGGAATTTTACCGCTTGACGGGCCGGCGCTACGGTATGATCGACGGCTATGCGCTCGACGACGCGGAGCACGCGATCGTCGGCATGGGCAGCCTGATCGAAACCGCCAAAGCGACGGCAAAGTATCTGCGCGACCGGCAGGGCATCAAGGTCGGCACGCTGCATATCACGAGCTTTCGGCCCTTTCCCGGGCCGCAGGTCGTCGAAGCGCTCAAAGCCGCGAAATCGATCGCCGTCATCGAACGCATGGACAATCCAGCGGCGCAGTCCAATCCGTTGACGGCGGAGATCAAGGCGGCGTTCGCCGACGCTCTTTCCGGCGCCCCGGGCTATCCGCAGATCGATCGCGCGCCGGTGATCTACTCGGGTTCGGCGGGCCTCGGTAGCCGCGATGTTCGCCCCGGCGATTTTGTCAGCGTCGTCGATTACCTGCGCTCGAATCAGTCGCAACGCTACTTTGTCATCGGCATCAAACATGAGCTGGCGTTGCCGGACGACGGTGAACCGGACGTGCGGCCCAAGGGCGCCTTTTCGATGCGCGGTCACTCCATCGGCGGCTATGGCTCGGTCACCACCAACAAGGTGATCGCGACGATCGTCGGCGATCTCTTCGGCCTCAACGTGCAGGCGTATCCGATGTACGGCTCTGAGAAAAAAGGTTTGCCGACGACCTATTTTTTGACGGTCGCAGAGGAACCGATCGGCGCGCATGCCGAGTTGCGCCATGTCGACTTCGTGCCGCTCAACAACGTCAATGCTTTCAACCTGGGCAATCCGCTGAGCGGTTTGGTTCCGGGCGGAACGGTTTTCATCCAGCACCAGAGCCGCGATGCCGGGCAGGTTTGGTCGACGATCCCCGCGGCGGCGCGGAATTTTATCCGTGAGAATCAGATTCGCGTTCTGGCGCTCGATGCGGTGAAAGTGGCGCAGGAGGTGAGCAGCCATCGTGAGCTCGCGCAGCGCATGCAAGGCATCGTATTGCTCGGGATATTCCTGCGCGTGGCCCCTTTCGTGGCGCGCCGCGGTTTGTCCGAGGTTGAGGTTGACGCCGCGGTGGAAAAATCGCTGCGGAAATTCTTCGGCAAACGCGGGGAAAATGTGGTGCAAGAGAACTTGGCGGCGGTGCGCCGAGGACGGAGCGAAGCGTTCGAGATCCCGCCCGAGATCATGCTCGCGGCGGCGTAGAACGGAAAGTTCAAAGCGAGGCACCGGGATTTAACCTTGAGGCTGGAACATTGACCCTTGTACGAAGGGCTGTCTATGAGCGACCAGAAAGTTCAAGATTGGATGCACCGCGGCGTAATCACCTGCCGTCCCGAGACGCCGGTCGAGGAAGTTGCGGCGACCATGGACACGAAGGATATCAGCGCCTTAGTGGTGGTTCAGGATAACGGCGTCGCGATCGGTGTGATCTCGCGCACCGACCTAGTCAACGCCCGGTTTATTCAACCTTATATGAAACACTGGCGCGGCCTGAACGCGGAACACTTGATGACCAAACCGGTGGTGAGCGTCGAGGCGGACACGACCATCAGCGAGGCCGTGCAACTGCTCAACGAAAAGCGCATTCACCGCCTCGTGGTGGTCGAGAGGGCGAGCGGCCACATCCGGGCGGTCGGTATACTCTCGGTGACCGACCTGGCCAAGCATGTGGCCGAGAAGCCGGCGAGGGAGGACTGAACGTGACGGAGCAAGAAGCAATTTTTAATCCGCTGGATGCGGAGTCCGAAGCGCCGGTGACGGTGCAAGGCATCAAACAGCCCGGCGCCGCCATGGAGACCCATGAGGCCACCTTCGCCGACTCCCATCTCATCGAACTGGATCTCGACCAATACGTCGACGATTTCAATCGCCGGGTTATCGGCGCCTATCAGGAAGGCAAGGGTTCGACCGTGTTGCCGGCGGATATCGGCGTGGCGCGCAGTTTGATCCCGGCGGGAACCGGCGCGTTGCGCGATTTCAGCTACATCGCGCCGGAGATTCCTCAATTCGATTTTGAAAAATGTGTCGGCTGCATGACCTGTGTCACCGAGTGTCCGGATACCGCGATTCTCGGCAAAGCGATTCCGGCATCCACTGTCGAGAAGTCTTTGAGCGAAATCGCCGACCCGAACGAGCGCGCCTGGGTGCGCTCGCACTGGGCGCGCACCAAGAAATATTTCGATGTCCCCGCCAAGAAGGGCGACGAGGGTGCGCTGTTCGGCATCTTCATCGACCCGACAAAATGCAAGGGCTGCGCCGAATGCGTGCAGGTGTGCGATGAGTTGGATTATCACGCGCTCAAGATGGTGGCCAAGAACGAACAGACGCTGCCGCGCTATCGCTCGGCATTCAACTTTTTCCGCAAGGTCGGTCCCACTCCGGCGCCTTATATCAACGAGCGGGCGTTTGCCGACTTTATGCTCGCCGAGGAGTCCTCCTTGCTCTACGTCGGCGGGGCGGGCTCTTGCATGGGTTGCGGCGAAGCGACCGCGATCCGCATGATGCTCGCGGCGACCGGCTTTATGTGCAGTCCGGAAAACGTCGGCATCGTCGCTTCAACCGGCTGCAACACCGTCTATGGTTCGACTTATCCATATAACCCTTACATCGTGCCATGGACCAATTCTCTGTTCGAAAACGGGCCGGCGGACGCCATGGGCGTACGCGCGCGCTGGAATCAACGCGGCTGGGACTACAAAAAACTCTGGGTGATCGGCGGCGACGGCGCCATGTACGACATCGGTTTTCAAAGTCTGAGCCGGCTGCTCGCGAGCGGCATGGACATCAACGTCATGATCCTCGACACCCAGGTTTACTCCAACACCGGCGGCCAGGCATCGACCGCGACGTTTGCGGCGCAAGAGGCGAAGATGGCGGCGTTCGGCAAGGACTCCCAGGGCAAGCGCGAGCGGCGCAAAGAGCTGGCGCAGATTTGTTTCATGCATCCGGAAGTTTACGTTGCTCAGACGACCGCGGCGCATATCAATCATTTCTACAGAGCCGTGATGGAGGCCAACGATTATCCAGGACCGGCGGTGGTCAACGTTTACACCACTTGCCAGCCGGAGCACGGCGTGCCGGACTGCAATTCCTCGCGCCAAGCGAAACTGGCGGTGGAGAGCCGCGCCTTCCCGCTATTCATTTACGATCCGCGCAAAGGGGAAAAAATCCGCGAGCACTTGAGTCTAGTCGGCAATCCAGCGCAAAAAGAAGATTGGTGGACGCCGCCCAAGAGCGACCGGCCGCTGACGTTCGTCGACTTCGCCCGCACCGAAGGCCGATTCGCCAAGCAATTCGACAAAGACGGCGGTCCGTCCGCCGCGTTGCTCGAGACGGAGAAAGAGCGGTTGCAAAACTGGCGCACGCTGCAGGAGCTGGCCGGACTACGTTAGTGGATACGGTCAGGAGGAGTGGATATGGCAAAATCCCATCTCTATCTTGTTCCGATCGATTTCTCGCGCGGCTCGGAACGCGCGCTCGATTACGCTCTCAAAATGGCGCAGGTAGGGCAGGGCAAGGTCCTCGCGTTGCATGTTATTCCCGCCGACTTGGTCACTCCGCCGCCTGCCGCCAGCTTCGATTTCTATCGCTTTTTGGAGCGGGACGCGCGCGCGAATTTCGACAAACTAGCGCGGCGCAAGCGGCTGCGCGCCGAGGATTGCAAGCTCGTGCTGGCTCGCGGCACCGACTTCGCCGATGTCATCACACGCCAGGCGAAAAAGCTGCGCGCATCGATGATCGTGATGGGAAGCCATGGCCGAACCGGCCTGCGCCGTTTCCTGCTCGGCAGTGTCGCCGAGCGCACGCTGAGATACGCCGCGTGTCCGGTCTTGATCGTCAAGTAGAAATCACGGCATTACGCCGTCCGTTCCCCTAGCGGTTCCTGCATATTCGCCAGCGTCCGCATGGGGCTGGCATTCCGCTCGCGGCAATTTTTTCCCTACTTGCGCACGCGCGTGCCGCGCTTGACATCCCACTGAAGAATCTTATCGCTTTTGGGCAATGGCGCCTCCGGAACTTCGCCGACCGAAACACCGTATTTCCAATTCGCCGGACAGATGGCAACGAAGCGCGCGTAGCCGCCCAGGCCGCCGGCGAATTTCGGATAGCCGATGGCGATGAGACAGCCTTTCTCGGGGACTTTGTCCAGATTGGCGACGCCTTCCGCTTGCGTGTAGCCGTGATGCATGAGCCAATGTTCCCCTTCCAGGTTCGGTGTGGTGTCGGTGTCGAGCGGCTCGTGGCCGTGAAATAAAATGTGGCGTTCCTCGTGCAGGAATTTAAGCGCCTCCAAGGACACGCCTGGAAATTCTTTCTCGGCGGCGAGTGCAGGGTCGGGCCATTTCTTCGACCAATCCGAACGCACCATCACCACCGAGCCGGCCGGAATCTCGCCGTTATTTTTTTCCCAACTCTCGATGTCGAAGCGCTGTAAATGATAGCCGGGATCTTTGGCTACCTGATCGACGATGGAAATCACCAGCAGCGGACGAATCGTATAGGTCGCCGGCAACTCGTCGATGGCGGGATATTCCGGCGCCCAGTGCGCCGGCGGATCGAGCTGCGTGCCGTACTGGTCGGTAGGCAAATCATAATGTGTCGCCTCGAAGCCGTCCTTTTTGTAAGTGTAAGGCTGCCTGGTCTCAGGATTGACGGTCGGCAGGAACTTCGCCTGCGCAAAACCTTTCCACACCGGGATCGAGGGCGTGATCGTGTGCGTCAGGTCGATGTACTTGGCGCTTTTGAAGGATTGTTCGTAAACCTGCCAGAGGTCGGAATTGGCAGATGTTGGCGAATCCGAAGCTGATTTTGACTCAGCCGAAGACGGCGCATTTTTCTCACAGGCCGCTGACAAAAATAACATTAAGCCTAATAGGAGAACTAACGAATGGAACGACCTGAATATCATGACCGCCTCCGTCAAAATCCATGGCCAGTTTTACGTGACAGGCAGTCTTATAGCGTACTTCGTGAGTAAATTCCTGATTTGCACGCCCAACTGGGAAATCTATTAGCGAGTTTTTCAGCTTGTGTTCTGTGTATTTGTAAAAATGTGACCGGCGACTCGAAGGGATAAGATCAGTTTTCCATAAACGTTGTCGATTCCGCCAAGAAGCTTAAAAAAATCGTCAGAGAGAAAAAATCTGGTTGTCGAAATTTCGTGATCGGCGCGATTTTTTTGCGCAATGAAAGCAGAAACAATCAACGGAATTATCTCTTGTTGCAAAGAGAAAAGTATCTCTTGACACGGTGTCTTTGGATCACCTAACGTCGGGTTTAGATTGAACGCAAAGGAGCGTCAGCCATGTGGAAGGGAATGAAAGTCATCGATGCGGACGCGCATATGCATGAGCCCGAATATCTGTGGGAGCGCTACGTCGAACCGAAGTTCCGTGATAGCGTTCCCAAGGTTGCTTTTATGGACGGCGTGTTCATGGTTTATGAGCCCGATGGTCACATCATTCCCAAAGGCGATCTCCAGCTCCGGCCTCCGCCAAGTGCTTGGGCCGTGTTGGAGGAAAAGTATGGCGATGCCTATCGCCAGTGGTGGTCTGCTGAGATCCGGCTCAAAGACATGGATCGCTACGGATGGGACATCCAGGTGCTGCTGCCGACGGGCAACAATGGCAACTTTGCTTACCGGGTGGCGCTGAAGGACGTCGCGCTCGGCGCCGCCATGTGCCGAGCGTATAACAACTGGTGTCACGATTACTGCAGCGCCGATCCCAAGCGGCTCAAATTCGTCGCCGTGCTGCCGGGATCAGATGTCGGAGAGATGGTGAAAGAGGCGCGGCGCGCGGTGGCCGAACTCGGCGCAGTTTCGGTCCGCAATCCGTTCCTGCCGGTCGGCAGGTACTTGCATGAACCCGAGTATGACGCGCTGTGGCAGCTTGCGTGCGAGCTGGATTTTCCCATTTCAGCTCACGGCGAATATCGCCAGCGCAGATTTCATCCGTTCCGCCAGCTCGAAGGCGAACGGCGCGGCGACACGGAGCTGGCGCTGCGGGGCTTGGATCACGCCCTTGGATTTCCCTGCGACAATATGACGACTCTCGGACATTTTATTTTCACGGGGATTCTCGAGCGCTTTTCGAAGCTGCGCCTGGCGGTGCTCGAATCGAACGCGGGGTGGCTGCCGTTTTGGCTTGGAAGAATGGATGATCACACCCACGGGCGCAACAGCGTCATGGGCAAGTCGGAGAAACTGCGCCGCTTGCCGAGCGAATATTTTATGCGGCAGTGCTCGATTTCCTGTGACAGCGACGAGCGCGCGCTGAGATACGTCGTGGACGATTTAAAGGGCGAGAACATCGTCTGGAACACCGACTATCCGCACCCGGATGCGATTGAGCCCAAACGCGCGCTCCCCGATCTCGACGCGCAGCCGATTTCGGAGGAGGCCCGGCGCAAGATTTTGTGGGACAACGCGGTCAAACTTTTCGGACCGCGAATTCTGAACTAGGCTTTTACTGCGATTATTTGTAGAGCCCGTCGATAAATCCTGAGCGGTCGAGCTCTTCGATGAAGCGCGTGTCCATGAAGTCGCGCGGCTGAGCGGCTTTTGCCGCGGGCAACTTCAAGCCCAGCTCGTC
>JBLMXG010000323.1:0-13644 GCA_050257635.1 Chloroflexota bacterium | reverse complement strand
ATCGGGCCAAAGCGATCATCCCGGTTCATTTTGGTGGCCAGCCATGTGACATGAAGTCGATTCGGCAAATCGCTGGAAAGCATGGACTGAAAGTGATCGAAGACGCAGCGCACGCATTGCCGGCAACCTATCAAGGCGAGACGATCGGCACGATAGGCGATATCACCTGTTTTTCATTTTATGCCACGAAAACCATCACCACGGGTGAAGGCGGCATGGCGACGACCGAAAATCCGGAATGGGCCGATCGTATGCGGATGATGAGCCTGCATGGGATCAGCCATGACGCCTGGAAGCGCTATACCAGGGAGGGTTCGTGGTATTATGAAATTCTCGCCCCCGGCTTCAAGTACAATTTGACCGACGTGGCTGCGGCGCTCGGCCTGGTTCAGCTCAAACGGGCCGACTCATTCTATCGGGCACGAAAACGAATAGCCGAATTGTACGACGCCGGCTTTGCCGAGGTGGCGGAGACTCGCACCCCGGCGGTCGGGGGCGATGTTCAGCACGCCTGGCATCTCTATGTGATTCAGCTTGAGCTCGAGCGGCTGCGCACCGGCCGCGACGAGTTCATCGAGGCGCTCAAAAATCAGGGCATCGGCACCTCGGTGCATTTTATTCCGCTGCATCTACATCCTTACTACCGCGAACGGTTCGGCTATGGAGGCCATGATTTTCCGGTTGCCAGCGCGGCTTTTGAGCGGCTTATTTCACTGCCGATCTATCCCGGAATGACCGATTCCCAGGTGGACAGGGTGATCGAGGCGGTGAGGAACATTGCGCGAGAGTTTCGGCGTTAACAGCAGCCGGAAGGTTTGACCACAAAGACCTCAAAGGTCGCATAGAAGAACTCTGTGTACTTTGTGTTCTCTGTGGTTAAATCTACCCGCTGCTCACTGCTTACTGCTTTCCGCTCACTGCTCACTAACATGAAGCGCTTGTTCGATTTCACCGCCGCGACTCTCGGCCTGATCGTGTTATCGCCGGTGATGGCACTCGCGGCTTTGCTGATCAAGATCGATTCTTCGGGACCTGTGTTTTTCAATCAGGAAAGAATAGGCAGGGGGTTTCGTCCGTTTCGCATCCACAAGTTTCGCACCATGGTGGTCAACGCGGAGCAAATCGGCGCCGCGATTACTTGTCGCAATGACCCGCGCATTACCCGCATAGGGTATTGGCTGCGCAAGACCAAGATTGACGAACTTCCTCAGCTCGTCAACGTTCTTAAAGGAGAGATGAGTCTGGTCGGACCGCGCCCCGAAGTACCGGAGTTTGTGCAACTTTTCAGGAAAGACTTCGAGGTGATCCTTACCGCGCGGCCGGGAATCACGGACCTGGCTTCGATCACTTACCACGACGAAGCGGCCCTGCTTGATGAATCGAGAGATGCCAGGAATACCTATGTGACGCGAATTTTGCCGGACAAAATCGGCCTCGCCAAGGAATATCTGCACCGGTCCTCCTTTTTTTTCGACTTCGCTTTGATCTTGAAAACGCTGCTACGATTAACTGCGCGAAGCCGCTCGTTGTAGCCTGGGTCAAAAAAATGAATTCCTCCCCAGAATCGCAGATAAACCTTGAGCTCAAACGCCGTGCTCAGCAAAATTCAGAATCCGAAAAGTTTTCTTCTTTCGGAAACAACTCTGCCAATCTTGTTCTGGCGGGGGCTGGGATAATTACGAGCCTCTGCTTTAGCTATTTTTTTTATCACTACGTCTGGCTTGGCGATCGACAGTTTATGAATTTGTATGGGCCGGAACTGGACCTGCTTTCCCCAGCGGCTCTGTCCTGCAGCTTCTTCGCTGCTCTAAGAATGCGGCCGTCACACAAAATCCGCCTCGCCGCCCTGTGCATCGGGTTGACCGTTCTTTTGCTAGGGGCCGAACTGATTTTAGAACGGGCGCAGGCGAAAGGTGCTTTAGGTATTAGTTCCCTTCCCTTATGGGGGATCGATAACGCTTTGGATGAAAATAAAAAAGCGATCGCAAAATTAGCGCAACGTTCCGGTCTCGCTTACGATACCAGGGACCGTAGAGAAGTGCTTGCCGAATTGCGCGAGCAGGGCGTTGATGCGGTGCCGGCCGTAATGCTTGGAGGCGTCCTAGAGGACAGGGGCGGGCTAAAATTTAGCGATTATGTTAACGGATCCAAATTCGTTCCCATTGGTGCTATCTCGAACAAGAGGACGGTTTTGTGCAACGAGTCGGGTCGGTACGTGTCCTACAATAGCGATGAGCATGGTTTCCGAAATCCGCGAGGAATCTGGAAGGCCGCTCGGGCTGACGTCGCGGCGCTCGGGGAATCGTTCATACAGGGCTATTGCGTACCCGACGGGAGAAATTTCGTTGATCTTTTTCGCCGCCGTTATCCGGTCACTCTCAATCTAGGCGTGTCCGGTGAGAGCGCTCTGCTTCAATTGGCCGCGATCAAGGAATATTTGCCGCGCTACTCGCCGAAGATCGTGTTGTGGTTTTTTTGCGAAGGTATCGATCTTTACGATCTTCAAAACGAGACGAAATATTCCTTGCTGATGCGCTATCTCGAGCCTAATTTTACCCAGAGCCTACGCACGCGGCAAAGTGAAATCGATCACGCGCTCGTGCGCTTTGCCGCTGACTTTGATATGCGCACGCGGAGGTCACAGCCGGCCACTAGGGATAATGCGCTGCTTTACCAGGCGCTGGAATTCGTGAAGCTGCCGAAGCTGCGGCAGAAGCTAGGCCTTGTGTATGGGATCACCCGGGATGATCCGGAAGCTTTGCTCGAGTCGGAAGGAGCAACCTGGGATGTCTTTAAAAATACTCTATCGCAAGCAAAGGCTCTCGTGCGTCGTTGGGGCGGCACGCTCTATTTTGTCTATCTTCCAAGTTGGGATCGATACGGCAAAGATGCCAGAGTTCCAGAGCTGGAGCACACGAAAGTATTGAAGTTAGTGAACAACCTGGACATAGCGATTATTGACGTCGAGCCTGCTTTCCGAGTTCATTCCGACCCACTCTCATTGTTTCCGCTTCGTAAATTTGGTCACTATAATGAATTGGGTAACCAGATAGTGAGCGAAGCAGTGCTCAAGTCTATCTCCACCAATTAGCTGAGGTTTACCCAAGTACGTAGCCCTAGCGGTTTTCTACGACACAATCCGAAGGCACTTAAACAGCCCATTCTTCGAGCACACGATGGTCTCGTCGCAACAATTCGAGCATCTCGGTCACGACGGCGTCATGATCCGCACGCTGGAGGGTAGAATCAACGCCTGGAATCAAGGTGCTATGGAACTTTATGGCTGGAGAGAAGAAGAAGCGGTAGGCAGAATCAGCCATGACCTTCTAAAAACGCAGTTTCCCCGACCCCTGGAGGAGATAGAGTCCGAGCTTGTGCGCAACGGTCAATGGCAAGGCAATCTGGTGCATACCACGCGAGATGGCGGCCGTGTGGTAGTTCAAAGCCAGTGGGCTTTAAATCTCAATGAACCGGCGGGAGCGGTCGTAGAGATCAACCGACCGGCGACCGGTAAGGATTTCAATTCAAAGAGTTTGATCGATGCCAGCGGTATTTTGTCGAAGATTGCGGCTATGGTCTTGGGTGGGGGAGCCATTGTCTGTCTTCTGATTTTCACTTATTACTTGTATCATTACGCATGGACGGGTGAAAGGGCATTCAACAGTTCGATCAGTGAAGTGCTTTACTACGGCGTACCACTAGTCTTGGCTGTATTCTTGTTCGCCTCTCTTGGTTTCAAGGCAAGCTATAAGATAAATCTCGCTCTTCTTTGCGTATCGCTTGTTGCCTCGGTATTTGGGCTGGAATTGTGCCTTGATTTATTAGGCGCCATTAAAGTCAGAAAGCCGGTCATGGCGACTCTTGCTGACTCCCGCGATAAACTAAAAGTTGCGGCAGATCTGGCGAAGAAATTTGGCGTTACGATTGACCCGCGCTCCGCCGGCGAGGTTCTTGCCGACTTGCGGAAAAGGGGCATTGACGCGGTCCCGATCATCACTGCCAACAATAATTTGTTCATCGAGCAGCCAGACGGAAGCAATAAATCCGCTATAAATATACACGGACAAGAAATGGTGCCGCTTGCCGCTGTGTCCAACAAGGTCACCCTGCTTTGCAATGAGGACGGCCAATGGATCGACTACCGAAGCGATCAGCATGGGTTCAACAATCCCAATTCCGTCTGGCAGTCGAGTCGCGTCGAGATTGCGGCCTTGGGTGATTCTTTCGTTCATGGCTATTGTGTCCCGCCCGATAAGAACTTCGTTGCGCTAATCCGGCAACGCTATCCCGCTACGCTAAATCTCGGTATTGCCGGCGATGGCCCCTTAACGATGCTGGCTACTCTGAAGGAATACCTGCCGCCTTATGCGCCGAAGATCGTGCTGTGGTTCTATTATGAAGGGAACGATCTTACGGATCTGCAATCTGAGAGGAAAAGCGCTGTGCTGAGAAACTACTTAAAAGACGATTTCACCCAAAGTGAAATTGCGCAGCAAAGCGACATTGACCGTGCCATCATAGAGGACCTGCCTAGGCAAGAGGCCATGCAACGGGCTAACTCAGAGCGAAAGCTCCGGAATATAGACAACAAATTTGATAAATTCTTTACCCTCCTGAAACTTGGAGTGATTCGGCAAAGGTTGGGACTGGGCGGCCTGACCATTGCCGATGTAGCGAAACTCGCCGATTTGCAAGGCCCGAATATGGACACTTTTCGGGAGATCTTGTTTCAAGCAAAGAGGCGAGTCGATTCTTGGGGTGGCAAAATTTACTTTGTTTATTTACCGGAATGGGCGCGTTATTCAGAGCCTTCTACTTGGGGAGTGAAAAGCTACAGCCGAGTTTTGCATTTGGTCAGAGATGCTGGAATTCCTATCGTCGACATCAATACCGTATTCCATTCCCACGGCGATCCGCTATCGCTATTCCCGTTTCGCGAGGTCGGTCACTATAACGAAGCCGGTCATCGACTGGTTGCCGAAGCGGTTCTCCGCAGTCTCCCGTCGAGTAACGGTTCTAGCTTAAAATAATGTCACTAAGCTAGCGGTGTGACTTATGTTTTGTCACAAACGAGGTGCTGATGTTCTCAGCTTTAATCGAATCGGTGAGCATATTATGAGAATTCACTGGTGCATACGGGGTGTTCTACTCCATGTACCCCGAGTCAAAAATCCTCTATAGAGGAAGCGCATGAGAATAGCTACCTAAGTAGAATCATAGGCGTTCTGCATACGGTCAAAATTTTTAACGTTCGTAGATAGGGACATATGAAAATTTTTATTACGGGGAATATGGGTTATGTAGGACCCGTTTTGGTTCGTCGCTTACGCGAGTCTTATCCCGAAGCGGATTTAACCGGGTTGGATTTAGGGTACTTCGGCAGCTGCTTGAGCTCCAACGGCATGCTGCCTGAGTGTAGGCTTAATCGTCAATATTTTGCCGATGTGCGTAACTTCCCCAGCGAGTTGCTGTCGGGCGTGGATGCGGTCGTGTATTTGGCAGCGCTATCCAACGATCCCCTGAGTCATGTGTTCGAGGAGGCCACGCTCGATATCAACTATCGGGCTTGCATCGCGACTGCCAAGAAGGCGAAGGCAGCGCATGTCAAGTCGTTCGTATTCGCGTCGAGCTGCAGCGCTTACGGTTACGCCGAAGACGGTGCCCGAAGCGAGGAGTCCCCGGTCAATCCGCTCACGGCTTATGCTAAATCCAAAGTGTGGACCGAACGGGATATTGCTCCGTTGGCCGATGAGACGTTCAAAGTGACTTGTCTGCGCTTCGCGACCGCGTGCGGTATGAGCGACCGGTTGCGGCTCGATCTGGTTTTGAATGATTTCGTCGCGGGCGCGGTGACCTCAAAAGAGATCACGATCCTCTCTGACGGCACTCCTTGGAGGCCTTTGATCCATGTCAAAGATATGGCGCGGGCGATCGACTGGGCGATCGGCAGACCGGTTTCACAGGGAGGGTCGTTCTTGACGGTTAACGCTGGCTCCGATCGATGGAATTATCAGGTGAGGGACCTTGCCGAAGCGGTCGCGCAGGTCATTCCCGGCGTCAAAGTCTCAATCAACAAAAATGCTCAGCCGGACAAACGTTCCTATCGCGTGAGCTTCGAAAAATTCAAACAATTAGCCCCTGCCTATGTGCCGCAGGTTGATCTAATTAGCGCTATCAGAGAATTGTGCGACGGATTGACCGCCATTGATTTCCACGATCGAAATTTTCGTCAGTCACGGTTCATCCGGCTCAATACTTTAACGCAATTGAAGCAAGCAGGTCTGCTTTCGAATAATCTTGAATGGACAGTCAAGGCCCCACCGCTGCGCGAGAGCGCTTAAGCTTCTGTTCATTTCCGAAATATTAAAGGAGTAGTCGAACGTGGATTCGTTTAAGACCATGGCGCCGGCCTGCCGGTTTTGCGAAGCGCCGTTACGGCATACCTTCGCGGATCTCGGCATGTCGCCGCTCGCCGAATCGTGGGTAAGGCCAGACGACGCCAGCAAGATGGAGGCGTTTTATCCGCTGCATGTCTATGTCTGCGAACGCTGCTTTCTGGTTCAGCTTGAAGAATTTGAAAGTCCGGCTCACATTTTCAGCGACTACGCCTATTTCTCGTCCTATTCCGAGAGCTGGCTGCAGCATGCGAAAGCCTACGTGGACATGGCGGTTCAGCGCCTTCATCTCCATGGTGACAGTCAAGTCATCGAAATCGCCAGCAACGATGGCTATCTACTGCGAAATTTTGTCGACAAGCGAATTCCGGCCTTGGGCATCGAACCGGCTGCAAACGTCGCCAAGGTTGCGGTAGAGAAAGGAGTTCCGACCCGCGTACGATTCTTTGGTGAGCAGGCCGCCCGCGAGCTAGTTTCCGAAAGAACGCAAGCCGATTTGATTATCGGCAACAACGTTCTCGCCCACGTGCCGAACCTGAACGATTTCGTCAAGGGCATGAAAATTTTGCTTAAACCGCGCGGCACGATCACTATGGAATTTCCTCATTTGCTCCAGCTGATCAACAAGAATGAATTCGATACGATCTACCACGAGCACTTCTCCTATCTATCGTTTCTCACGGTTGAACGCGTGTTTGCGGCGCATGGCCTGGCGCTTTACGACGTCGAGGAGATTTCCACTCATGGAGGCTCGTTGCGAATTTACGCGTGTCACGTCGAGGACTCTTCGAAGACCGTAAGCTCGCGCGCCGTTGATCTCGAAGCACGCGAAGAAGCAGCGGGTTTCGCGCGGCTGGAGACCTATCTTTCATTTACTGAAAAGGTCCGAGAGACGAAACGCAAACTTTTGGACTTTTTGATCGGCGCTAAACGAGCGGGGAAGAGTGTCGTGGCGTACGGCGCCGCTGCCAAAGGTGTGACCCTCTTGAACTATTGCGGCGTGCGAACCGATTTCATCGACTATGCCGTCGATCTCAGCCCGCACAAGCAAGGTCACTTTATGCCTGGAGTGCGCATCCCTATTTTTCATCCGGATAGAATCTTTGAAACCCGCCCGGACTATGTTGTGATCATACCGTGGAACCTGAAGGACGAAATCATGCGGCAGATGAGCGGTATAGCCGCATGGGGTGGACAGTTTGTCGTGCCGATCCCGGAAGTGCAAATTTTGTGAGCAGTGAGCGCGCAAGGCGCGAATACGATTTAACCCCATAGAACACAAAGAACGCATAGGTTTTAAAACAGTGAATGGTGAACAGTCAGGTAGTTGGCGTGAAGCGCGAAAACTTTTTTGCGCTCTTTGCGCTCTTTGTGGTTAAATATATTCTTTTCTTACTGCTTACTGCTCACTGCTAACTGATCCCCCGTCAGATTGCTACGGGGAAGGCCGGTCGATTTGGAAAGGGAGAGTGCTTATGAAAGTCGTATTGTTTTGCGGCGGACTGGGCATGCGGCTCAGAGATCACGCCGAGAATACTCCGAAACCGTTGGTTAAAGTCGGCAATATGCCGATCTTATGGCATGTGATGAAGTATTACGCTCATTTCGGCCATAATGATTTCATCCTGTGCCTCGGTTACCAGGCAGAGGCGATCAAACAATATTTTCTCAACTATAGTGAGTGCAGTTCCAACGATTTCGTTCTTTCCAACGGCGGTAAGAATATCGAATTGTTGAGCAGCGATATTCAGAACTGGCGCATTCATTTCGTAAACACCGGTGCTCGGGCCAATATCGCGCAGCGCCTTAAAGCAGTGCAGAAATTTCTCAAGGGCGAGGATGAGTTCCTGGCCAATTATGCCGACGGTCTCAGCGATCTGTGCCTGCCGGACCTGATTGATTTCTTTCACCGTAAAGGGAAAATTGCCGCGTTTGTTAACGTCAGGCCCAATTTGAGCTATCATTTCGTATCGGTCAAGAACGGCGGCACTGTAACCGCGATCAAAGATATCCAAGGCTCCAACATTCGCATCAATGGTGGGTACTACGTTTTTCGCAAGGAAATTTTTGATTATTTAGACGATGAATCGGAACTGGTGGAAAGGCCATTTCAAAAACTTATCCATGACGGCCAGCTAATGACTTACAAATATGATGGCTTCTGGGCCTGTATGGATACGTTCAAGGACAAACAGTTGCTGGATGACATGTACGCCAGCGGTAACGTGCCATGGCAAGTGTGGAAGACGGATATCGAGGCACCCGTCGCCAGCCATTTGACAGTCGTAGGAGGCTCGACGGCAAAGTTGAAGCGTAACTCATGATCCCGTTAACCGGTCTCGGAGGAAAATCACCTCTCAAACTGTTGTGTCTGGGGGCGCACAGCGACGATATCGAGATCGGCTGCGGCGGGACGGTTTTGAAATTGATCCGGGATCGGTACGGCGACGTCGCCGTCCGGTGGGTGGTCTTAAGCACGAGCGCGGAAAGAGAGGCCGAAGCAGAGGCGAGTGCCGCCGCTTTTTTGGAGAATGTGAAACACAAAGAAGTGACCTTGGGCAAATTCCAAGACAGTTTCTTCCCGTACCAGGGAAACGAGATCAAAAAATATATGCACCAACTGAGCCGAGAGGTTTCGCCGGATATTATTTTCACCCATTATGGCAAGGACCTGCATCAGGACCACCGGCTGTTATCCGAATTGACGTGGAACGCGTTCCGAGATCACTGTATTCTGGAATATGAGATTCCTAAATACGACGGCGATATGGGTGCGCCAAACTTTTTTGTGCCGTTGGACGATTCGATCTGCCAACGTAAGGTTAGTTTCCTCATGACCCACTTCAAATCCCAACATACCCACGCATGGTTTAGCGAGGAGGTGTTTCGATCGATTCAGCGCTTGCGCGGAATCGAGTGCAACGCAGAGAGCGGTTACGCCGAAGCGTTCTACAGCCGGAAAATTGTTCTATAACATGTTGAGGTGCGAAGAAGAAATTAACCGCAGAGAACGCAGAGGGCGCAAAGTAAAAACTAGTAAGCGGTCAGCAGCAGGTAGAACTGAGCTCGGATTATCTCTCGCAAAGACCGCAAAGCAAATTGGCAATGAACATCGCGCATGGCGCGAATACGATTTAACCACATAGAGGACAATGAACACATAGGTTTTAAAACAGTAAGCCGTGAGCGTTTAGTAGTTGGCGCGAGGGGCTAAAACGTTTTTGCGCCCTTTGTGCTCTTTGCGGTTAATCATCCAATTCCGAATGCTTAGCGTTTTTTGCGGTTAAATGTATCCCTTTTTACTGCTAACGGATTACTGCTCACTGAATGATGAAATTCCTTGAGACGAAACTCAAAGGCGCGTTTATCATCGAACCGGAACTCTTGCGGGACGACCGCGGCTTTTTTGCGCGAACCTGGTGCCGACGCGAGGCGGAGGCTGTCGGTCTGAGCACGGACTGGGTTCAATGTAACGTATCTTTCAATCGAGTGAAGGGGACGCTGCGAGGCATGCATTACCAGGCAGCCCCGTGGGAAGAGATTAAACTCGTCCGCTGCAGCCGCGGTGCCATCTATGACGTTATCATCGACCTTAGACCGCAATCGGCAACCTGTAAACAGTGGGTGGGCGTCGAATTGACCGCGGACAATTGTCGCATGGTGTACGTACCTAAAGGGTTTGCGCACGGCTTCTTGACGCTCCAAGACGAGTCGGAAGTGTTCTATCAGATGTCGCAGTTCTACTCAGCGGAGCACGCGCGCGGAGTCCGTTGGGATGACCCTGCGTTCGGGATTAAATGGCCGATCGGCGTAAGCGTTTTAACAGAGCGCGATCGCTCTTACGCGGATTTCACAGATTAAAAGCAATCGCCTTGGTTTCTTTAAATCAAGCTATGGAAGAAGCCCGGTTGGTCCACCCAGGGACGGAAATGTATCGGCTGATTGCCGAGTTGTTTCCGATCTGCCGCAGCATCACGGGCGACGGGGTGCGGGCTACGCTTAAGATCATCGGCCGGCACATTCCTTTGGAAATTCACCAGGTGCCGACTGGAACGGCGGTTTTTGATTGGACGATTCCGCGAGAATGGAACATTCGGGATGCCTATGTCAAAAATTCGCGCGGCGAGAGAGTTATCGATTTTCACAAATCGAACCTTCATGTGGTCAACTACAGCGTTCCCGTGAAGGCGAGACTGCCACTCGATGAACTGAAGAAACACTTGTTCAGTTTGCCGGAGTATCCGGACCGGATTCCCTATCGAACTTCCTATTACAATGAAGCCTGGGGATTTTGTCTAGCCCATGATGATTTATTGGCGCTGCCGGAAGACATTTATGAAATTTCTATAGAATCTCAACTGGAACCGGGCCATTTAGTTTACGCGGAGTGTGTTATCCCGGGCGAGTCCGAGTCAGAGATTTTGATTTCAACCCATATTTGTCACCCCTCGCTCGCCAACGATAACCTCTCGGGTGTGGCATTGGCTACCTTTTTAGCCATGGAGCTTGGCAAGCAGCGACGGAGATATAGCTATCGGTTTCTTTTTATACCGGGGACGATCGGCTCGATCGCGTGGCTTTTCTTCAATCAGCAGCGGGTGACAAAGATCAAACATGGTCTGGTATTGGTCGATGTCGGCGATTCTGGCAAATTTACCTACAAGAAAAGCCGTCGGGGCAATGCCGATATTGATCAGGCTGTGCTTCACGTCCTCAGCCATTGGGGAAAGGACTACGAGGTCAGGAACTTTGATCCCTATGGACACGACGAGCGCCAGTACTGTTCGCCGGGATTTAATCTGCCGGTGGGATGTTTCTCGCGAACGCCGCACGGCGAGTTTCCGGAGTATCATACCTCGGGCGATAATCTGACGTTCGTGCGCCCGGAGTGTCTCGACGACTCGTTTGCAGTGTGTCTTTCGATTTTGAACGTTTTGGACAACAACCGTAAATATGTCAATTTGAACCCGATGTGCGAGCCGCAACTGGGTAAACGCGGCCTTTACCGAAGGATCGGCGGACCGAAGGACGGCGGTGCCCAAGAGCTTGGATTGTTATGGACTCTCAATTTGGCAGATGGAGAGCACAGCTTGTTGGATATTGCGGAGCGCTCGAGGATGGGGTTCGACGACGTAAAAAAAGCGGCTGACTTGCTGCTGCAAAATGCGTTGCTCCGCGAGCGGGAAGAGTAGCTGTCTATTTATCAATAAGGAGCAGGGATGAAGCAAGTAACCATTTTGGGGGCGGGGATTTCAGGGCTCAGCGCTTCCTTTCATTTCGGACACCAGCGTTGCGTCATTTATGAGGCAAAAGCTCATTACGGCGGCCATATTTTTAGCTTTGTCCGCGATGGATTCACTTGGGACGACGGCCCGCACGTGCTCTTCACCGATAGCGAGTACGTAAAGCAGGTTTTCGCGGATGGTGTCGACGGCGAGTTCGAGGAGCGCGTCCCAGAGGTGACCAATTACTATCAGGGCCATTGGATCGACCACCCGGCACAATCTAATCTTTATCAGATCCCCGAGCCACTGCGAACCCAATGCTTGGACAGCTTTCTTTCGTCGCGCTCCGAAGGTCTCAAAAAACCGACAAATTATGAGGAATGGCTGCATCAGGCGTTTGGACGCGTTTTTGCCGATACTTTCCCGGCAGCGTATACACGCAAGTACTGGACGACCGAGCCAGCGAATCTCGGCACCGACTGGATCGGCGCGCGGGTTTATTACCCGAGTGTCGACGACGTTAAAGGCGGTTATAAAGGACCCCTCGGCAAGTCCACTTATTGGGTCAAGCGCTTTCGTTATCCGTCGCGCGGCGGCTTTCTTTCGTTCGCGCGCAAGCTTGCCGACGGTGCGCGGATCGAATATGGGAAGACCTTGGAAAAGATCAACTTTGCGAAGCGTAGGATGCTGTTTGCTAATGGATTTCAAGCAGACTACGAGACGCTCGTTTCGACGCTGCCGCTGCCGGTTCTGATCCGCTGCGCGGAAGATGCTCCCGAACCCGTGCGAGAAGCAGCCGAGCAGCTCAGGACCACGCAGCTTTACCTGATTGATGTGGCGGCTCGCCATCCTGCTAAATTGAAACACCACTGGGTTTATATTTACGACGAGGATAAGTTAGGCACGAGAGTTACGATGATGGAAAATTTATCACCGCACAACGTGCCGACCTCGTGCACGGGGATGTCCGTCGAAGTATGCGGCTCTGCCTACAAGCCTCTGCCGCCCAATCCGGACGAAGTCGCCGATAAGGTAAAAAGCGAGTTGGTTGAAATGGGCTTGCTCGAGAGTCTGGACGCCGTGATTTCGACCCATGTTCGCTATGTGCCCTGGGGACAGGTGATTTTCGATCACAATCGGAAAGCCGCCCTGCAGACAATCAACCAGTTCCTCGATAGTGTCGGAGTCATTCGTGTCGGGCGTTACGCCGAATGGAAATACGCAATGACCCACGATTGTCTGCTTAGGGGCAAGCAAGAAGCGGATAAATTCGGTAAGGCAGCCTGAGGCAGATAATGACGCAACCCTTTTTCAGCATTGTGATCCCTACCTTCAACCGGTGCGAGCTTTTTCCGTTGGCGGTTCGATCAATCCTCAACCAAACTTTCCAAGACTTCGAAATCGTCCTATCCGACAATTGCTCGGCGGATTCTACGCCCGAAGTGGCCAAACAGTTTACTGATCCGCGTTTTCACTACGTACGCACGCCGCGTCATTACACGATTGCCGATGCGTGGGAGTTTGCGCGCATTCATGCGTCGGGAAAATTCGTCATGATGTTGTCGGATGATGACGCTCTGGTTTGCAGCGCTCTTAGCCGGTTCGCGTCCGAATCGACGCGCCATGACGCAGATTTTCTTTTCAGCAGCGTGACCGAATATCGGGACGCTAGCTATCCGGGGCCCGATCGAAACAGCGTTAGCTGTCCTCCATACTCGGGATCGAGCCGGGTCGTTCAACCTGAGGAATTTATTCGCCCGCTCTTCTCCTTCCGGCTCAAGTTCAATATGCATCCGAGCGCCTTCATATTTCCAAAAAGGATCGCAGATCAAGTAAAGGAGCGCACCGGCCGCTTTTTTTGGACAAACGGGGTGGAATATTCCGCTTGGCCAATTACCGCAGTGTTCGCGAAGAGAATTCTCTTCGTAGACAAACCCTTGACCGTACTGGGTCGAACCGGCAAGTCCTGGGGCTCGAATATCGCGCTTTGCAATCCTGGCAAAGAGCGGATAGAGCAATTCATC
>JBLMXG010000322.1:0-3782 GCA_050257635.1 Chloroflexota bacterium | reverse complement strand
AAGGCCGGTCCAGCCTGCCCGGTGCCGATCACGATCGCATCGAATCGTAAAGCCATGGGAATCCCCCAGAAAATAAGCCATTCAGAGCGTCCCGCCCTTGCCGCATGATCTGTCACCAGCTTAGCATTGATTCCGTCAAAACGCCGCAAGCATGAAACTCGGGCGGCGATTTTATTCTTCGCGAGATCGGCAAGGCGCGCGCCAAATCACTTCTCTTCCGCGAGCGCTTCACGTTTCCGGCTCTTGGCGCGATATAAAGCGCTGTCTGCGGCGCTGATGAGCGATTCCGTCCTTTCCCCATCCGCGGGGTACACGGCCGCACCGATGCTCACTGAAATCGGCGGTCCGACCCCGTCGGCGGCGAGGGATTGAGCGACCCGAGTTCCGACTCGCTGCGCGGCGTTGTTGTCTGCCTCCGGCAAGATTAGCGCAAACTCATCCCCACCGAAGCGCGCCACCGTATCGATCGAACGGCAAGAGGCGCGCAACGCCTGGGCGACCCGGCAGAGCGCCTGATTGCCGGCGATATGGCCAAGTCGGTCGTTGATCAACTTAAGATCGTCCAGATCGATGAGTAGAATCGCGAAGTAACGCTTGGTGCGCTGCGCCCGTTTGATCTCGCCGTCGAGCGCCTCGATGAACCTTCGGTAGTTGGCAAGCCCGGTCAGCGAATCGGTAACCGCCAAGCGCAGCAGCTCGCTTGCAAAGGAGCGGTTTTCGGCAACCATCGCCGACAGCACCGAGCTCATCAGCGCGGTGACACCGAGAAAGGATTGCAACAAAAGCAGCGAGTGCTCGGGCCCACGGCTCGCGAAGGGGCCGTAATCCTGGAGCGTGCCCCAGATGCTGATCGCGCAGAGCACGACAATGGCGAATGCCGTTTCCCGCTGGCCAAAGCGAAACGCCGTCCAGATGAAAAACGGCGTGCACAGAAATTCCAGCGGGTAATTTTCCCGCGAAGTCAAAGTATTACCGGCGAAGACAAGCCAGTTCACTAAGATGAAGGATATCAGGAAGCCGGCCGCCTCTAGGCTTTGTCTGAGATTCCAGCGAATCCGCGGATTGAGGCTCCACAGCACCAGGAACGGCGTGAGGAGAATCGCCCCGATCGTGTCGCCCAACCACCAGGTAAACCAGTAAGGACCGAAATCATGCGGCCGAATGAATTTACCCAGCGAGAGGCTGGTCACACCGATGGTCGCGCTCACCGTCGTGCTGAGGATTGCAGCTAGAAGCGCAAATTTTAAGATATCCCGAGCGCGATCGAAGGCGTGGCAGCCGTGGGCAAACTTGTTGACTAAGCGCGCGGCAATCAGCGCTTCGAGTGAATTGCCGATGCCGATTCCCAGCGAGGTCGATACCGAGCCGGCAGTGGTCAAGTTGGCCAAGAAAGCGCCAAAAAAAATCCCTGGCCAGGCGCCGTAACCGAAGAGTAGAAGCGCAGCCAACGCGATCCCCGTGCCGGGCCACACCGAGCTTGCGCTCGGATGTTCGAAGGCCAGTTTTAAACCGAGCTTCGCTGCGACAAAGTAGACGACGCCGAGCCCGACGATCGTCAAAGTGAGTTTGACAAAACCAGCATTTCTCGGCGCTGGGTTCGCGGTGGCAGCTCCGCTGCGGGAAATATCGGGCGGGCGCGTCAGGTCACCCGGCTCGGTGAATCCTTCCACCGTTTTCGCTATTTCTTCCCTGGGTATCACCATGCTGCGAGTCGTCGAGGCGAAGAAACTTGAAAAAAACTTCCAATAGTCATCAGCAAATCACATGCCCGCACTCCTGAGCCCGGCTAACATTGTGAAAAATCATTATTTTAAATCTATGTAAGCGATTTTCCTCCAGGAAAGAGCAGCTGATTTAAGCTCAAATTCCGCCGCTGGAGACCAGTCTTGCGCATAAAAGTAAATTCGCCGCGGATCTTTACCGGCGCCGGAATCCAGCTTCAATCGTGCCCTTCCTCGGCCGGGTCGGGATGATGCGTTTTTCCTTCCACACTAAACTCGATAGGTTGTTCGAGCAGGCTAATAAAAAATTATAATCGAGGAGGCTGCATGAAAATCGATTCCAAGGATTTCCGCGTGCGCGAGGGAAAGAAAGTTGATCTCGGAAAATGGCCGACCGCAGTGAAACCCTACTACGATTCAAAGAAGCAACTCAAGAAGATGCTCGGCACGCGCATCGAAAAGATGAGTGGGCTGCAAAACCTTCTCTACGCGTCGAACCGCTATGCTGTGCTGCTGATTTTTCAGGCGATGGACGCGGCAGGGAAGGATAGCGCAATCAAGCATGTGATGTCCGGGGTCAATCCTCAGGGTTGCCAGGTTTTCAGTTTCAAACATCCGAGCCTCGAAGAATTGGACCATGATTTTCTATGGCGGACCACCCGGTCGCTGCCCGAACGGGGGCGCATCGGCATTTTCAATCGATCCTATTACGAAGAGGTTTTGATCGTGCGCGTCCATCCGGAGCTTCTTCGTGCCCAGAACCTCCCCGCAGAGGAGCTGGACGAAAAAACCGTCTGGCAGAAGCGCTATCGCTCGATCCTCGATCTCGAGGCGCATCTGGACCGCAACGGCACGCGCATCATCAAATTTTTTCTCCATGTTTCCAAGAACGAACAACGCAAGCGTTTTCTCGCTCGGCTGAACGAGCCGGACAAAAACTGGAAATTCAGTCGGTCCGATATCGAGGAACGGGACCGTTGGAGCGATTACATGAAAGCTTACGAGGCTTGTCTCAGCGCGACCAGCACGCGTCGCTCGCCTTGGTACGTCGTTCCGGCCGACGACAAAAAGAACACCTGGCTGATCATATCGGAGATCATTCTCGACGCTCTCGACGAATTAAAAATGGAGTACCCCAAACCAGCCGATGTGCGTTCTAAAGAGCTGCGCTCCTTGCGGCGACTACTGACGAGGACATGAGGATATAAGGACAACGCTGAACCCTGCGACTCCCGTCGCCGCAGGCCGCCTTCGAGATCGGGACGACCAAAACGGGAGCTCGGCCGGTGCCCGTTCTGCTCGGTTTTCGCCGCAGCGCAGAATCGGACCCGGCCGCGCACCCTCAGAGACCCTGCGAGAATCTCAATCTTCCGCGGAGCCGAAGAATCTACTTTCTTGAATTGTTAAAGTTGCGAGACGCATCACGGAGTTTATCCCGAGCCCCGCCGAAGGACTTATCATGGTATTCAGATAACTCTGCAGATTGCGGCACGGTCTCTAAACCGCATCCCCCAGCTTGTAAAACCGCGCCACGTTGTCGTGCAGCATTTTCCGTTTGAACTCTTCCGTTAGATCTTGGCGCGCGCGCACGGCCTTCACCGTGTGCGGCCAATCGCCGTCCCAGTGCGGATAGTCGGAAGAATAAAGCACGGTCCCATCGAGACCCCAACGCACGGCGTCGGGGACGGTCTTCTCACCGCACTCGATGCCAAAAAAGATCCGCCCGCTTTTGACATAGTCGCTCGGAAGCTTGGTCAGATAGGGCGCCTCGTCGGCGCCGCGCTTTTCCACCTCTTCGTCGAGCCGGTCCATCATGTAGGGCACCCAGCCGACTCCGGACTCGAGGTAGGCGATGTTTAACTTCGGAAATCGTTCGAATACGCCGCCGACTATCGTCGCGATCATCGCCATCATTTGCTCGGCGGGATGATCGATGGTGTGCGCGGAAAGGAACTTGCGAAAGCGCTGGCCGCCGAGCGAATCCGCGGAGGTTCCGGTGTGAAACCCGAGCCCCACGCCGAGGCGTTCGGCCGCGGCATAGATCGGGTCGTAAAGACTATC
>JBLMXG010000321.1:0-9093 GCA_050257635.1 Chloroflexota bacterium | reverse complement strand
CATCTTTCCCTCCCGCAAGATGAGCACGAAAAAGGTCTGCACACGATCGAGGGCCAAGTCAAAAAGAGTATTGTTGACGACCACGATTTTCGATTTGTTCAGCGGACTGATCGACCGCGCCCCGAATGACGCGGTTATCGTCGCTTGGGCACGGCTCATTTTCGCCGATTACGATGTTCGGCTGCTGCGAACGCTCACGCCCTTGCGGTTGGGCGCCGCGACCGGCTCTTCAACAAGACAACCCAAAAGAGTGGTAGCCAAAACTGGATTGAAGTGGGCATAAACGGCTTGCGCCGCAAGCCGGCTAAGGAGAGCGCCGTTATTTTTCCCCTGCAATCAGCCCGCCCGGATCGTAGGTCGGCCAAGTCGGGCCGCCGGCGCCAGCCACCCTGCCAAGCTTCCGCTTCAGCAAACCGGGAGCAATTGATTTTGAGCTGCAAGAAGGAGATCGATTTTATCCCTCGCTATCTCGCTGCCGACCTGGATGGTGATTTGCTCCGCGCCTTCGAAAATCATCTTAGGGTGTGCCCGGATTGCGCTGCGTTTCTACACACCTACAAAACCACAATGGAACTCACCAAAAGTTTTTTGGCACATTCGGCGCGGCGCGCAGGAGCGTCGAAACTCTCCTTAGCTACTGCTAAGCTGCACCGACTCTAGTGGCGCTACTTTTCCAAAGGCGCTAGCATCTAATCCGCAACGGCCATCACCGACACGTCAAAGCTAAATAATATACAGGTCACGCCAGACCAAAGCGGAGGGGAAGTTTCATGCGAGCTATCGCCGTCACGCCGTCGACCAAACAAGTTATGATCATTGACCAGCGCGAGCCGGCGCTGTCACGCCCTACCGATGTCAAACTGCGCATGATTGAAGCCGGCGTGTGCGGTACGGACAAAGAAATTTGCGCCTTTGAATACGGCACCCCACCCGAGGGCAGCGATTATCTCGTCATCGGCCATGAATCCCTCGGCGAGGTTGTGGAAATCGGCTCGCAGGTTACTCGGGTAAAGGTCGGCGATTTAGTCGTTCCGATGGTGCGGCGCCCCTGCCCGCACGATTACTGCGCGGCCTGCGCCCACGGACGCCAGGATTTCTGTTTCACCGGCGACTTTACTGAGCGTGGCATCAAACAGCAACACGGCTTCATGGCGCAATACGTAGTCGATGACGAAATCTATATGAATCCCGTGCCGCAGAAATTGCGCGATGTGGCGGTGCTGGTGGAGCCTTTGACGATCGCCGAAAAGGCCCTGATCCAAGTTTGGGATGTCCAACAGCGGCTCCCATGGAGCTGTCCGACATCGGCGGGAAAGGCACAGACCCACTGTCATCGCGCCGTGGTCCTTGGCGCCGGACCGGTCGGTTTGTTGGGTGCCATGGCGCTGGTCAATGCCGACTTCGACACTTACGTCTATGCCCGCGAGCCGCTGCCCAACGCGAAAGCCGACGTTGTAAAGATGATCGGCGCCCAATATATGTCAGCGAGCGATCATTCCCTCGACCTACTGGCGCAAAAAGTCGGCAGCATTGACTTGGTGTATGAAGCCACCGGCGCTTCCCGGCTCGCCTTCGAGATGATCGAACGACTTGGCACCAATGGCATTTTTATCTTCACCGGCGTTCCCGGTCGCAAAGCACCGGTGGAAGTCGACACCGACCTGATGATGCGCAATTTGGTGCTCAAGAATCAGGTGGTCTTCGGTACCGTCAACGCCGGCCGCGATGCCTTCGAAGCTTCGATCCGCGATATCGGCGTATTCGCGGAGCGCTGGCCTGAGGCCGTCAAAGCGCTGATCACCGGCCGCTATCCGATGGAAGCGCACCGCGACCTCCTGATGGGCGCGGTCGGCGGGATCAAAAATGTCATCAAATTAAACTGAGAGTCGCCGTGGCTAAACGCCGAGCTTCAAATGGCGCGTTCGACGGTCGAGTTTATCATGGTTGCAACTATCGCAGCGATTTGTCGGCGTGGCGTGCGACACGGGCTTAGCTTGATTCTCCCCTGACGATAGCCGTTCACCGGCAATGTCGACCACTGCATCAATCCGCAATCCGACCGCATCTAACGAGCATGACGGACGCGCTGAAGCGCCATTGGCCCGAGTATTTGATCGAAGGTGCCTTTCTTGGTCTGTTCATGATTTCGGCGTTCACCTTCGGCGCCATCCTGGAATTTCCGGCATCGCCGATTCATCTGGCAATTCCAAGCCCGCTGGTGCGCCGCTTGGTCATGGGCCTAGCCATGGGCGTCACGGCGATCGGCATCATCTATTCGCCGTGGGGCAAGCAATCCGGCGCGCATATCAATCCATCGACTACGCTGACATTTTTTCGCCTCGGTAAAATACCAACCTGGGATGCGGTGTTTTATGTCACAGCACAATTCGTTGGCGGTTTAATCGGTGCGCTGGTCGCGACGATTCTCCTTGCTTCTCGGGTTTCAGATCCAGCGGTCAACTATGTGGTCACCGTCCCTGGCAAAGCGGGAGTAATGCCGGCGTTTTTTGCCGAGCTCGCCATCGCGTTCGTCCTCATGACGGTAATATTGCGCGTATCGAACGACCCGCGCTTGCATCGATGGACGGGGCTCTGCGCGGGCGCTTTGGTCGCCGCTTGCATCACCTTCGAGGCGCCGATCTCGGGCATGAGCATGAATCCGGCTCGCACCCTCGCCTCGGCATTGCCGGCTCGTCACTGGGCCGACCTCTGGATTTATTTTACCGCGCCGCCTCTCGGGATGGGTTTCGCCGCGGAAATTTATCTGCGCACAAAGGGTGCGGCGCGGATCAGTTGCGCCAAGCTGCATCACGAAAATAACCGGCGTTGTATTTTTTGCGGCAAAGATGAGCGGACCTGCTTGACTTAATGACACTGAGTTGTAGCTTGAAAAGTAAATGAGTTCTCTTGCGCAAACGGCCAGAATGAACTTATTGCTGCGCGGTTTCGTCGCAGCCGCCGTTATCGTCGTCTCTGCTTTTGCAACGCTCATCGCTTATCGTCATCTCGTACCCAAGGAATTTCCCCGGCTGATCTCTCGTGACCACGAGGTCCGTCGGCAGTTGACGCGCGCGGAGCGCATCAATCTTCGCACAGGCGTCAACTGCGAAGAGGGCATTTTACTGCCACACCTGGGGCAGCAACCCAGCGCCGTCCTCACTCCCCCTGAGACTCTTCACCGCGTCTATGGTGCAGGGCCGGCGGTTTCAACCGTAACGACTCGACCCGCCACCGCCGACCTAGAACGATCCACCGTCCTAAACTTGTGATGCTTTCCACCTAAGCGATCGGCGCAACCGTGCGCCGGCGCTCTTTTCTTTCACAATTCGCGATAACCGGCCCTTCCCTATTGATGGAAGTGTGGGGTCTATTTTCACTGGCGCCCCGGCGGCCGGCAATCAGGAGAAGCCAGCGAAAGGACCGAGAAGGATCAAAACTATGCGTACTTTTAATTATTCAAAAGCGACATTATCAGTGCTCATCGCCGCGGCGGCGATCTCTGCCGGCGCCGGTCAGGCAGCCGCCGTCGATGGTGTCATCTCATCAACCCCGGCGAGCGCGGCGGAATATTGCCACACAAAATTTCCCGCCATCCGTCCGAGAACTTTGGGCACGTCGGATCCACAATTGAAGTCACCCTCCACCGGCGACGTGGTGGACTACTATGGGCCCTGTAGCCATGACCCGCGTGGCAAACAGGAAATCTCGGAGCAGGAGAATGAACATGAGATACGCATGGAGCGCAACTACGGCGGATAGTTGAAAAGGAGGACTATCGTAGGGAACCGCGGCCGCCGCGCCATAAAATGCAATTGCGCGCGCGGCGGCCGTGCTCTTGCTTCCGGCGACAGAGCGAGGCGGCACAACGCTATTAAGAGACCCTTTTGAAAACACCACCGCGAAACTTTTCACTTTGGCCGCGCATCCAACTCTTAATCCCGGCGCAACCGGAATTTAATCGGCGATGGATAAGCTCACGAACATCTGTGGGGGGAATAAACAATGAATCAGCCGGCACTTCAAAAAGAGCGCGAAACCAACAAAAATGAGTGGGCGGTCATACTTGCTGGCGGCGACGGCACGCGACTCAAATCATTGACGCGAAAGATCGCCGGCGACGAACGACCAAAACAATTCTGCCAGATCCTCGGCGCAGCAACCCTGCTCGAAGAAACCCAAAGGCGCGTCGCCTTGGAACTGGCGCGAGAGCGCACGCTGTATGTCGTCAATCGAAACCATGGCCCTTACTACGAGCGGCTCCTTGGCGAGGAATCGAGCGCCAACCTTGTCGTGCAACCGCGCAACATCGGCACCGCGCCGGCGATTCTGTACAGCCTTCTGAAAATCACCGCTCAAGAACCCGGTGCCGTCGTCGCATTGTTTCCTTCGGATCACTATATTTCCGATAACGGCAAATTCATGTCCCATATCCGCATCGCCCTCGACACCGCGAAAAAGAACCCGCAACTCTTGATCCTGCTCGGCGTCGAGCCGGAAGGCCCCGAGGTCGAGTATGGTTGGATCGAGCCCACCGGCTCCCCGAAAGGGCATCCGCGCGTTTTTGGCGTGCGCCGTTTCTGGGAAAAACCCCACCAGATGCTCGCGCAAGTACTGCAGCTGCGCGGCTGTCTTTGGAACAGCTTTGTCATGGTTGCGTCGGTACAGGCGTTGCTGGAAATCATCGAGAGCGCCGCTCCCGATCTGTTTCGCGCCTTTGCTCCCGTGCAGGCGCTGATTGAGGCCAAGGCGGAAAATCGGATAATCGAGAATCTCTACCGCCGCTTCGAAGAAATCAATTTTTCGCATCGCGTCCTGGCGCGCCGCCCCGAACGCCTCGCCGTGCTCAAGGTCGCCGGCCTGCGCTGGAGCGATCTCGGTGAACCCAAGCGTGTGATGGCGTCCCTCGACGTGGCTGGACTGCGGCCACATTGGCTTGATTCCGGCGCGCCACAATTCGCGTAGCCCCCTTCTTCCAGCCAAAAGAACAAACCCACCTGTCGCGGCCACCGGTCGCGACAGAATTTATGGCTTTCGCTTTGCCCAGCGAAATCTACACGCCAACTTTTTAAATTAAAGATTCTGGCCGCGCTTCTCCCCCGTCCCAACGCTCCATAGCTCCACAATACGAATTTTCCCGCATATCCGCCGCCGCACCTCTTTTCCACGCCCCGGCATCTAATTCGCGAAGGACGGCGCAGCGAAAACGCGCGGCGCAAGCGCGGTAATTTAAGCCGAGTGATTTTGTGAAAGGAACTTTCATGAAGATTTCTAAACCTTTGATAGCGGCGAGCTTGCTGTTGTTATTTTACGCTCCGCTCTACGCACAGCTCGCCGATAAAAAAGTGCTGACGCTCGAAGCGGCGGAGAGGATTGCGGCCGCCGCCGAGATGGAAGCCAAGAAGAGAAACGCGACGGTCGTAATCGTGGTCGTCGACGACGGCGGTTATCCTTTGGTGTTGAAGCGGCTAGACGACACGCAAGTTGCCAGCGTCGACGTCGGTATCGGCAAAGCGCGCACAGCCGCAATTTTCCGCCGGGCGAGCCGAGAGTTTGAAGAGCAGATCAAGAGCGGTCGCGCTGCATCCTTGGTGTTACCCGGCGCGACGCCACTGCAAGGCGGCGTGCCGCTTATCGCCGGCGGCAAAGTCGTCGGCGCCATCGGTGTGAGCGGCAACACGCCGCAGGAAGACGAAGACATCGCCAAAGCGGGCGCGGCAGCTTTAGACGCCGCACTCAAGTCTGCGACGGCGCCCGTGACGTATTTACCGGCGAAGCAGGTCGCCCAGGCTTTTGTCAAAGGCATGCCCCTGGTTCGCGGCGCAAATTACAAGATCGACGCGAGTCATCGCGACGCACCCGGCGTGGTCGAAGTGCACACCCATGACACGGATCTGATTTACATGCTGGATGGCACAGCAACTCTCGTCACCGGCGGCACGGTCATCGATGACAAAACCATCGAGCCGGAAGAAATCCGCGGCCTCGAATCCAAAGGTGGTGAGAGCCACATAATTTCAAAGGGCGACGTCGTCGTTATCCCCAACGGCACGCCGCATTGGTTCAAGGAAGTCAACGGACCGATCAATTACTACGTCGTGAAGGTACGATCCACCAACTGAGGTAGACCATGACCATGCAAAACCCCGTAGACACTTTCCTGCGCAATTGTCAGTCGAGCGTCACGCGCGACCAAGCGCATAGCGCCGTCAATCAGATCGGCATCGCTATCATTCTCGCCGCGATCGTCCTACTGGCAGCGACAATAACAAGCGCTCAATCCTTGGCTGAGGTTCTGGCCAAGCGCAAACCCGAAGCGAGGATCGATCTGGCTAGCAAGCAAGGCGCACAACTGGTTAAAGGCGAATGGCGCTACAGCGATACGAAAATAATCGAGACCGACTTCAAAGCCGCTGGCGCTGACGGCCAGCCCGGTAGCGTGCCGAACAAAGCGTACGACTTTACGCCCCATGCCGGAGCCGCTGACTTCGATGATTCGAAATGGGAGGTCATCGATCCGACGAGCCTCGACAAGCGGCGCTCCGCCGGCAAACTTGCCTTCAATTGGTACCGTCTGAAGATAACCGTCCCTGAACGGGTCGGGAACTTCGCCACGGCCGGATGCACATTGATCTTTTCGACTTCGCTGGACGATTATGCCGAGGTCTGGGTCGATGGCGAGCTACCGCGTGCGGCGGGCCAGAGCGGCGGCTCGGTGATCAAAGGCTGGAACGCGGAAAATCGTCTCGTCATCGGCCGGGGCATCAAGCCAGGGCAACAAATTCAATTGGCGATTTTCGGTGTCAACGGTCCAATCTCGAATCCACCGACCAATTACATTTACATGAAATATGCCAGGCTGGAATTTCACAAAGTCCCCGCCGGACCCGCCGCCGTTGCTCCTCAGGAAGTGAACGTCGAAGTGATCCGTAAGGATCCCCTGATCGACGCCATCGTACCAGCCAACCCTAAACTGTTTAAGCTCGCCGAAGGCTTCCAATTCACCGAAGGTCCGGTTTGGCTCGACGGCGGCTATCTGCTTTTCAGCGATCCCAACGCTAACACGATCTACAAGTATGAGGGCCAAAGCGCCAAGCTTTCGGTGTTCAAGACCCACAGTGGATATTCGGGCAAAGATCTCGCGAAATATTTCCAACCGGGCTCCAACGGTCTGACTTTAGACCCACAAGGGCGCCTGACGATCAATGAGCACGGCAACCGACGCGTCACTCGCATTGGAAAGGACGGCCTGCTCACCGTGCTGGCCGACAAATACGCAGGCAAGCGTCTGAACAGCCCCAACGATCTCGTCTACCGCTCCGACGGCACCCTGTTCTTCACCGACCCGCCGTTCGGTCTACCAAAACTCTACGACGATCCGCGCAAGGAACTGCCGTTCAGCGGCATCTTCGCGCTTTACAAAGGGCAACTGAAGCTTCTCAGCACCGATCTCAAGGGACCGAACGGCATCGCCTTCTCCCCGAACGAAAGGTATCTTTATGTCGGCAACTGGGACCCGGAGAAAAAAATCATCATGCGTTATGAAGTCGGCGCCGACGCCAAGTTATCCAACAGCAAAGTTTTCTTCGATATGACTCAAGCGCCGGGCGAAGACGCCATCGACGGCATCAAAGTCGATCGCCAAGGCAATCTTTATGTATCGGGTCCCGGCGGGCTCTGGATCATTTCACCCGAAGCAAAGCACCTCGGCACGATCATCGCGCCCAAGCACCCGCACAATCTCGCCTGGGGCGATGACGGCAAGACGCTCTATCTCACAGCGCAGGGGAGCCTTTATCGCATGTCTTTGAACATTCCCGGTGTTCGACCACGCTCCGGCATTGGCTACTTGTCGCGAGTGCAATGAGAAAAGCGCAAGGACAGCCAATGGCAAGCATTCTGCATCCATCGAGTCTGCAAACGCATCCAAAGCTGCAGGAAAGCACGATTCATAAGCGGACTGAATACCGGCCTGGAATACCTGATCGCCTACAAAGGAGGATACAAATGAAGCCCAAGTTTATTACCTTAGCGGCAGGCGCTCTCCTGAGCCTCGCGGGAATCGCCTCGGCCAATGGGGAAAAGACAACCAAGTTTATCGTTCGCATCGAAAACGTTACCAAGGCCAACGCCTTTACCGCCTCGAATGGCGCAAAATGGTCCCTCGCGTTTTCACCGGGAATCATAGTCGTTCACACCGATAAGGCGCCGATTATTTCGGCCGGCAAAAAGGACCGAGGCAAGGGGCTCGAAGCGCAAGCTGAAGACGGCGACCCGAGCGTGCTCGCCAAATCGCTCGAGGGCGGCAAAGGAATCAAATCGGTCACCCGGTTCAACACGCCGGTGGGAAAAAGCGCGCCGGGCCCGATCACACCTGGGGCCGCGTACGAAACCACGATTACGGCCATGCCGGGCGATCGCTTGTCGCTGACGCTGATGATGGGTCAATCGAATGATTGGTTTTACGCTCCCGCCGAAGCCGGCATCGAGCTGTATAAAAACGGTAAAGCGATCAGCGGTGATTTGACAGCGCAGCTCTCGATGTGGGACGCCGGTACTGAAGTCGATCAAGAGCCTGGAATCGGCTCAGACCAAGGCCCGCGTCAAAAAGCCCCTAACACGGGCAAGGCTGAAAACGGTATCGTTCACAAAGTCCAGGACGGCAAGCCGTATTCAAAACCCTCTGCGGTCATGCGCGTCACCATCACACCGGCGATGCCGCTGATGTAACTTCGCTTGCAACGCCACGCCACAAAAACGATCAGGCCGGATTTTACGTGAATTCGGTCCGGTCGTTTTTCTAGTCTGAGATCACCGGCGAAAAACTCTGCTTACCTGTCGCTCTTCCCAGCGTCGGGCACATCGCACGGCATTTTTGCTCGCAACGCCGAATGCTAGAATGCGATCGATGAACTTTTTCGAGTTTGCCTCTTTGTGCTACGAGCTGGAAAAGACGCCGAGCCGGCTGGCGAAGGTCGCCATGGCCGCGGCTTATCTTCGGCGTCTCACCCCGGAGGAGATTCGTCCCGGCGTAGCATTTTTGTCGAGCCGACCCTTTCCCGTTTCCGATCCGCGCACGCTCGACATAGGTCCGGG
>JBLMXG010000320.1:0-37206 GCA_050257635.1 Chloroflexota bacterium | reverse complement strand
AGTTTCGCCCATCGATGGCTTCTTTCTTCGTTTGATGAAATAGCCGATGCGCCTCGCGGTACGCGGCGTTTGCATAATCTCGCCGCGAGTTTTCCCGACAACGCGCCCCGCCGAATCAAATGAACGGCTTACTCAATAGCCTGCGCTTGGCTCGACCGGCAAGTCATAGACCCATGATCATCCCGGCGGCGAAAAGCAACACGGCAGGTGAATCCGAAACCAATTCGGCCAACGCCAACCCCGTGGACTTAAGCGCCTGTCAATCACTTTTGCCTTTCGCTTCGGCCTTGGCCTTGGCGTCATCGATTATCGGTTGGATTTTCTTCTTGAGCGTGGGATCGAGCTGAAAGGCTTTTTGGAAATCGGTATCCGCTTCTTTCTCCTTGCCTTGATAAACGCGGATAATGCCGCGATAGACGTACGCGTCTGCGTACTTCGGTTGCAGGGAGATCACGTCGGTAAAATCGCGGGCGGCATAATCGTACTTATCGATGCGCAGGAACGCCAGACCTCGATTAAACGGCGCCTCGGGATCCTTGGGGTTGATGCGCATTGCTTCGCCGTAGTCCTCGATGGCGTCTTCGAACTTTCCCGACCTCATCTTCGCCAGACCGCGATTATAAAAAGCTTCGGCCGATTGCGGACGGAGTCGCAGCATAGCGTCGAAGTCGCGAATCGCCTCGTCGTATTTTTTCATGTCGGCGAAGGCGATGCCGCGGTTGTAGTAGGCCTCGGCGAGATTGTCGTCGCGGCTGAGAGCGGCGTCGAAGTCGCGGATCGCTTCGTCCTTTTTGTTCAGCGCGAGATAAGCGTTGCCGCGGTTGTAATAGCTCTGCGCATCTTTGGGATCGATACGGATCGCCTCGCTAAAATCCTTCGCCGCCGCTTCATAGCGCCGGCCGTCGAAGTAGAGGCTGCCCCGGTTGGTGTAGCTGCGGGCGTCGGCGGGATTGAGCTTGATCGCGGCGCTGTAGTCGTTGATCGCTGCTTGGGGTTGTTTCAGCCGGCGGAAGGCGTTGCCGCGATTGTAAAAGGCATCGGCGTCTTTTGGGTTGATGCGCAACGCCTGACTGTAATCGCTCACTGCCTGCTTGTCCTCACCGAGATCGTAATAGGCATTGCCCCGGTTGAAATAGGCGGAGCCCAACTTGGGATAGCTTTTGATCGCCTTGCTGTATTCGACGATCGCTTCCTTGAGCTTGCCTTCGTCGTGCAGCTCAAGGGCAGCTTTGAGCGGATCCTGGGCTTCGCCGGGCCAACTCGGCGCGCTTTGGCCGCAGACGCTCGCCATGACGAGCGCTCCCACAAGAAGTCTCGTATTCATCTGACGATCACCGTTGGGACGGCGCTTTTTCAGTCGCCATCAGAGGTTCCAGCTTGGGTTTCAAATCCGGTTCCAGCTCCACGGCCTTTTTGAAATCTTTTTGCGCCTCGTCGTTTTTTCGCTGGCGCAGCTTGATCGCGCCGCGGTTGGCATAAATCCGCGCGTTCTTCGGGTCGAGTTTGACCGCCTCGTCGTAATCTCTGACCGCCTCGTCGTACCGGCCGAGCAATGAGTAAACATTGGCTCGGTTATTATAGGTCTCGGCGTTTTTCGGCGCGAGCCTGATGGCCTCGGAGTAATCCTTTAAGGCCTGCTCGTGCTTGCCCAGGCGGCGGTAGGCAAGGCCGCGGCTGTAATAAATCTCGGCGTCCTTAGGGTCCAATTTCTGCGCTTGGTTGAAATCCGCGATCGCCTTTTCGAATCGACTGAGCTCATTATAGACTAGGCCCCGTTGGCGGTGGGCCGTCGGCGTCTTGGGGTCCAGCTTTAGCACCTCGTCGAAATCGGCCAGCGCGCGCTCATATTGTTTCTCTGCCGATCGGGCGTTGCCGCGGTTGAAATAGGCGTCGGTCAACTTGGGGTTGAGCTTCAGCGCTTCATCGTAGTCTTTGATCGCCGCGTCGATCTGTCCAAGCTTGAAATAAGACAAGCCGCGGTTGTTGTAGGCCTCGTCCGCCTTCGGCGACACTTTGATCGCTCTGCTGAAGGCGCCGACGGCTTCTTTATATTTTCCCGCCCGGTAAAATTTCACGCCCTCCTTAAAGGCGTTTTGGGCCTCGCTCGCATACAAAAGCGCCGGCAAGGCAAGCAGACCGAAAATCGCCCAGCGATAAAAGCCGATCGTAGGTTTTTTCATGCTCCTCCTGATTTAACGCATGGCGCGCGTGAAGTCCAATCGGCAAGGCGCCGTCTGTAGCGCTGGACAAAATTGCCAAAAAAGAATAAATGGTTAGAATAACAGGAACTAATGACTGAGCTAATCACTAAGGAGGATCAACCCGATGAGTACCGCCGCAGCGACACAGCGAAATCCCGAAGAGGTGCTCGGCAGCGATAAGATAGTCTCGTCCGACTCGCACATCATGGAACCACCGGATCTCTGGGAAGCCAACCTGACGTCCAACCTCAAGGCCAAGTTTCCGGCTTTTCCCCCGCGCAACACCGCCGGCGAGAAACCTGGCGGGCACGATCCCAAGGCGCGCTTGGATGAGATGGCGGTTGACGGCGTGAGCGCCGAAGTGTTGTACGCTACCCATGGATTGCGTCTTTATGCGCTTGAAGATGCCGAATTGCAGGAAACCTGTTTTCGGATCGCCAACGATTGGATGATCGATTATTGCAAGGTGGCGCCCGGCAGGCTCTTCGGCATTCCGATGATCTCGATGTACAACATTCCAAACGCGATCAAGGAGCTCGAACGCTGCAAAAAGCAAGGCATGATCGGCTGCATGATCTGGCAGGTTCCGCCGGAGCACCTGCCGTTTACCAGCGACTATTACAACCCGTTCTGGGAAGCGGCATCGGAGCTCGATATGCCAGTCAACGTGCATATTTTGACCGGGTTCAATTACAGTCGATTCGACCGCAAGGGATTGGATACCTACCGCATGACGGTCAACCAGAAGCTCACCGACGCCGCCAATGTCCTGTTCGATTTTGTCTTCGGCGGCGCACTGGCAAGGTTCCCGAAGCTGAAACTCGTCTACGTTGAAAATGAAGTGGGGTGGATTCCGTTCTACTGCCACGAGTGGGATAAATATTTCATCCGTCACAGCCCCAAGGCGCCGCTGCCTTACATGAAAAAGCTCCCGAGCGAATATGTGAAAGAACAGGTTTTCGCGACTTTCTTCAGCGACCCCGCGGGCGGGCGCATGATGGACTGGTTCGGCGAAGACAACTTCATGTGGTCGAGCGATTATCCGCACGCCGCGTCGACTTGGCCGCACTCCCGCCAGGTCATTGCAAACGAGCTCGGCCATTTGCCCAAAGCGGTCATTGACAAGGTAGTGCGGACCAACGTCATCGATCTCTATCACTTGAAGGTAGACGGCATTAACAACTAATCGAAACTCAACTTGAAAGGAGCCATCATGCAAGCAGCGAGGAAATTGGAACCCACGGAAAAACCGAAGACGCAAAAATTTTCGCTCCGGACGCCCTATATGAAACAGGGCCGGATCACGCAGTTGGTCGCGGAAACCGAAAATATGTGGATTCATACCAAGATCAACTACGAGGGTGGCGAGAATGAGATTCACTGTCATCTCGACGAAGATCATTCGTTCATCGTGCTCGAAGGCCAGATGAGCGTCTTCGATGAAAAGGGCAACGAGATCAAGGTGGAAAAATACCAGGGCGTGATGATTCCCAAAGGCGCCTATTACCGTTACCACAACACCGGCAAAGAAAATCTCGTCGTAATCCGCGTCGGAGCGGGCATCAAGGGCAAGCCTCAAGGCGGCGTAGAAATGCGCGTGCGTCCGGACGGCAAGCCGCTGCTTGCCGACTCGGCGGAAAATAAGACCGTGCCGCCGATCGAAGACACGCGGTTTTTCGCCGACTCAGCCGGATAAGCGTCGAGCCGTCGATCCACCCATACTGTTTCGTGCACCGGCCACTGATAACTCAGTGGCCGGTGCCGTTTTGAGGAGGCGTCATGGCGCAAGAGATCAGAGCGATGCCGGAGGAAATGGATCCCAAGTTATGGCGCGGTTTCAAACCGCCCACGGCGGTCTGGCAGGGCCGCATCGCGGCGCTGTTCATTGCACCCATTTCCGCCGGTCCGATGGTTGCGCTGCCGTCGGTGCGCGCTTTTACCGACCGGGGTTTGGAAGGGGACCGGTTTTTCCGCGACTCGTGGAACAAAGTCAAGCGGCCCGACAAGGCGGTGAGTTTGATCGAGGGCGAAACCCTCGACCTTGCGGCGCGGGAGCTTGGCGTCGAATCCATCGCTGACCAGACCCGACGCAACATCGTCACCCGCGGCGTGCCGCTGATCGATTTATTGCACCGGGAATTTACCATTGGCGGCGTGCGCATGCGCGGCATCCGTCTGTTTGAGCCCTGCGGCCATCTAGTCAAAGTAACCAAAATGCCCGGGATTTTCCCTGCGCTGCATCATCGCAGCGGCCTTAAAGCAGAGATCCTGAGCGACGGCAGGATCAGCGTCGGGGATGCCGTGGCGCTTGGTAGCGGTGTTGAAATGTTAGCCTCGGCAGCGGAGTAAATCATCATGGAATTCGGGCTGCACCTCCCCGCATCCAGCGCAACCGTCAAGGCCGAGGAGTTGGTTCGCTTCGCGCAGCAAGCCGAGGCCTTGGGGTTTTACTGCCTGACCGTGGCCGACCATGTCATCGTGCCAAAAAATATTTCGGTCCCTTATCCGTACACCGTGGACGGTAAATATCCCGGCACCGGCTATCATCTCGAAACCCTGACGACGATGGGTTACCTCGCGGGCGCAACCCAACGGATTCGATTCGTGACCAGCGTGATGATTTTGCCTTACCGCAACCCGATCGTGACCGCGAAGATGCTGGCGAGCCTTGACGTTTTGTCGGGCGGCCGGGTGATCGTCGGTGCCGGCGTCGGCTGGATGAAGGAGGAATTCGAAACCATACGGACCGAGCCTTTCGAAGAGCGAGGCAAGGTAACAGACGAGTACATCGCTGCCTTCCGAGAACTATGGACCAGCGATAATCCGACTTTCAACGGCAAGTATTGCCGCTTCTCCAATATTGCGTTTCTGCCCAAGCCGGTGCAGAAGCCGTCGATCCCGATCTGGATCGGCGGTCACAGCAAACAAGCAATCCGCCGCGCGGCGCGCCTCGGCGACGGCTGGCACCCGATTGGCGGCGTGCCGACGATACCTCTGGAGCCTGAGGACATCGTCAAGGATATGACGATGCTGCGGGTCCACGCTGAAAAGGCCGGGCGCGATCCGAAAACAATTCGCATCGCTTTGAAAGGCTCGCTCTTCGACCGCGAAAAACAAATCACCCCTGGAAAGCGAAGGCGCTTTATCGGCTCCGCCGAAGAGGTCGCCTCGGACATCCGCGAATATCGCGCCGCCGGAGTCGACACGATGATCTTTGACGTGCGCCGGCCCAGTATTAGCGAAACGTTGGAGCGCATGGAGTGGATGGCCAAAGAAGTGTTCGGCAAAGTTTAGCTGGATGGCTGCGAGACGGTGGCGGCGTAAGGAACTAGCTCACTGCCCGGTCATTCCTCTCATGTCACCCAACCCCCCGATGAGCGGCGCGCCATTGGCAAAAAATCTCTGCGTGGATCGCGCCGCCGGTGCCCCAAGCGGCTCAGACTTGGCAAAATCATAAAATCGTCGAGGCAAAAATTTCTCATCCTACGCTCCGCCGCTGTCAACAATGGTTTTCCTGATGATAGGGCGGCTTATAGCGAAGACCGTGGCCGGAAGGCGAGCACTTTGATTGATATGAATGTGTCTTTGATCGCACCCGAGGGAATTCCTTGAAAACGACGGTTCTGCTGATACTCGCATGCGTCGCGGCGAGCCTCTGGGCATGGCAGCAGGACCCGGCCTTCGCGAAAAACAATCTTATCTTCAGTCTGAACAACCTCGAAAGGGGCAAGGTCTGGACTCTGGCCGCGGCGCTGTTTGTTCACGCCAGCGTCTTGCACCTGTTCGGTAACATGCTCTTTCTTTTCGTCTTCGGAAGCACATTGGAAAAAACCGTCGGCCCGCAGAAGCTCCTAATGATTTTTATCACCGGCGGCTGCGTTAGCTTCATCCTCGCCCTTGCCTTCATGCCGCGAGGGACGGGAATGCTCGGGGCCTCGGCGGCCATCTTCACGCTGGCAGGATGCGTCATGCTTGTCAGGCCGCTCAAGTTCTCCTGGCTTTTCCTCGCGCCGCAGGGTTTGATTGCGATCCTCTATTTCCTCTACAACCTCGTCGTGGTCTACGAAAAGAGCCGTATACCCGGCTACGACCCGCACGTCGCCTACGTCGCCCACATCATCGGTTTCCTCACCGGGATTCCTTTCGGCATCGCCTGGAGCGATCATTGGAGAAGGAATTTGCTGACTACCCTGCTACTGTTAGGGGTTTATCTGGTGATCGTTAGCGGAGCGGTGAGAGAACTGTTTCGCTAGCGACTCAGCGAATGCACTCGTCCGAATCCCGACGAACCTGTGAACGGAAGATCGCCGCGGGGCTAACAAACAGGAAAAAAGTCTAATCAGGAGGTTCGGGCGTTGACGAGTAACAAAGATCGTCGATTCGTTGTACTATGGCCCTGTGACTTGGTCACAAGCCAAATAAGATAGGGCAAGCAGCTTCAACTGATTTAAAGGAAATAAAATGCGAGAAATCCTGAAAGATATTTTCACCTGGCCGTGGTTTTCCGAGCCGCATGGCTACAATTTCAACGGGCACTTCATTCGGCACGCTGGTGGCAATCTCTGTATCGATCCTGTGGAGCCGAGTGACGAAGATCTGGCGGATATGGCGCGGCAGGGCCTCACGCGGATTCTTATCACCAATCGAAACCACTCGCGGGCGGCGAACAAGATTCGAGCGCGCACCGGCGCGCGGACAGCGATTCATCCGGCGGACGCGCCACACGCGCGGAGCGAGGGCGCGGAATTGGATGACGAATTGAACCCTGGCGACAAGGTCGGTCCGTTCGTGGTGATCGGCGCGCCGGGAAAATCATTGGGAGAAGTTGTCCTTCACTGGCCGGAGCGAAAAATACTGCTTGTTGGAGACGCCGTGGTTGGCGATCCACCCGGAAAGTGCAAGCTCTTGCCGGACAAGGTCGTGGACGATCCGGCGCTTTTGCGCGATAGCGCGCGGCAACTGCTGGCCCTCGACTTCGATATTTTATTGGTTGGCGACGGGGTGCCGATTTTACAAGCCGCTAAGGACCGGCTGCGCGAATTGGTGAATACGTTTTAAGATTTCGGCAGGTTCCAGTCGTTTCCAACCGTTCAAAACGTTCCAATCGTTTAGCCGATAAGCAGCTGAACAGCTCGACAATGGCGAACACCCGACGCCGGCATCGATGCCGTGCCTATTTCTGAGGTTTCACCGGCTTTGCCGGGGCTTTGCGAGGGTCTTCATTCTCGGGCAAACAAAAATAACTCATCGTCGTATCGTTGCCGGTAAAGGTCACACTGTTATCGGCAAATTTCGCGTCTTTGAACTGGCGCCAGGTGTCCAATTTTTCCTTGACGCTGGCGGCGCATTTTTCCTGGCTGGGAAATCCGGGAGTGGCGCTCCACGAATCCGACGTCGGCGTCTGAGTGCGTATCCACAGGGTCCATGCTAGCAGGAAGATTACGCTTGACGCTCTTGTCATTATCCATCGCTCCTGTTCCTGGGCTCGGATGGACTCCTATGATCACTGGCCATCGCGATGTCTAAGCTCCTGCTGAAAATTTTTTTGCATCCGTCGGGCGTCTACTCGTCCGTAGATGTGCCGCGAGGATGTGAGTTCGGTTATAGCCCATCCCGATGCTAACTCAAGAAGTCCGTTTTTCCGGCCGCTGCAGCGGCGTTCCCTTGACACGCAGCAGGACTGAGGCGTACAGGAAATCAAATAACGCGCGCAGGGAGGATCCTCTATGGCTATGAATTTCGAAGTGATCGATGCCGATGGCCATATCACCGAGGAAGACGGTCAGCTCAAGAAATACATGCCGGAAAAATATGTAAAACGCGTAGCGACGCTCACGCCGCGCGATAGTTGGGACCGATCATTGAGCGGCAAGCTCGGCACGCGGGCGAAGGATGCCAAGAGTTGGCTCGACGCTATGGACAGGGGCGGTATTTCCACGGCCGTGCTTTATCCAACCAATGGCCTCAGCATCGGCTGGATTCGCGAGCCTGATGTTGCCGTGCAGTACGCCCGGGCCTGGAATGATTTTTGTTCCGAAGAATTTCAGAAGGTCAGCCCGCGCCTCAAGGCCGTGGCGCTGGTGCCGTTTCAAGACGTCTCCGAAGCCGTCAAGGAGCTGCGCCGCGCGGTGCAACAGCTAAAGCTCGTCGGCCTCATGCTGCCGGCGGTGGGACTGCGCTTGCCGCTAGGGCATGAGAGTTTCTGGCCGATATACGAGGAGGCGGAAAAACTCGATTGTATGGTCGGGGTTCACGCCACCGTGCGCGGTCCGCACTATTTTGCCGGCGATCTGTTCGACCAGTTTATCGAAGTCCATACGCTTTCCCATTCCTTCGCGCAGATGATGCAGGCTTGCAGCATGATGTTTCGCGGGGTCTTCGACCGCTTTCCGAAACTGCGCGTGGCGTTTATGGAAGCAGGATGCAGCTGGGCGCCCTATTGGTTCGGCCGCATGAACGAGGAGTGGGAAAAGCGCGGCGAGCTCGAAGCACCTATGTGCAAAAAGAAACCGGCGGAATACTTGAAAGAAGGGCGCATCTATTTCCACGCCGAAGATTATGAGCCGATGATCGGCGCCACCGCGGAAATTTTGACCCACAAAGTGATTTACTACGCTTCGGATTACCCCCATTGGGACACGGAGTTTCCGGAGAACATCGAGCACCTTGGCCGGCGCAAGGATTTAAACGACGAAGCCAAAAAATGGCTTTTCGCCGAAAGCGCCAAGCGGCTCTACAATCTTTAAACGCGCTCCGATATGGCCGCGCAAGGAAAAGTCTGCATTACCGGTCCGACGCGCCTGAAGATCGCCGAGGATACCTTGCGTGCGGCCGGTTGCGAATTGCGCCTCGGCAAGTCGGCGGATGATTTCCCCAAGTTCCGCTACGAGCGCGACGAGTTGCGCCAGCTGATCGGCGACTGCGATATTCTCTACCCGGCGGGACGCGACACCATCGGCGGCGACATCTTGGATTCGTGCGCAAACCTGCAAGCGGTGGTCAAGTCGAGCATCGGTATCGAGAGCGTCGACACCGACGCCGCCTCCGATTTGGGTATTCTTTGCTGCAACAGCCCGACGCCGGAAAATTATCTGGGCGTAGCCGAAGCGACCCTGGGCTTGATGGTCGCGCTGTTCAAGCGGCTCAAGTTCAACGAGGATTTTTTTCGCGGCGGCGGCTGGAAGGAGCCGCAGAACCGCGGCACGCTGATGCTCGGCAAAACCGTCGGCATCATTGGCGTCGGCCGAATCGGCCAGAACGTTGCCAAACGGCTCGGTGCGTGGGGCATGAAAATCCTCGGCTACGATCCCTATGTCGCCCAAGAGACGGTCGCTTCGTTGGGCATAAAGATGGTCGGACTGGAGGCCCTGCTCAAGGCGTCCGACCTTGTAACGCTTCATGTCGTGTTGACACGTGAGACTCGGGGAATGATCGGCCTCAGCGAGTTGAAAATGATGAAGCCGAGCGCGTTCCTCGTCAATACCTCGCGCGGTCCGGCGCTCAAGGAACCGGATTTGGTTCGAGCGTTGAACGAGAAAATTATCGCCGGGGCGGCGCTCGACGTCTTCGACGAGGAACCGCTCTCTCCGGATAGCCCGCTGCGCCGCGTCGATCCGAGCCGGTTGATTCTGACGCCGCATATTATCGGCACCAATCCGGGTTCCGCAGCGGCCGGCCAACGGATGGCTGCGGCGAGCATATTGGCGATCCTGGAAGGCAAAGCGCCCGATACGGTGGTCAATCCGCGGGCGATTCCCCATTGGAAGGAGCGCTTTTGGCGGCAGAAGGAACCGCGCTAGAAAGCGATATCCTTGAACAAAAAAATCGCGCCGGCCTGGTGCCGCCGATCGAACGAAGCTGCTCCGGTTGGGGCGCAGGAAATCTTTGACAATCGCTCGTTCGACGAGTTAGAAGATAGGAACCTTAGCTTTAGGGACAACGTCGGAAGGATCGGATCTGTATGAACAAAAAACGATTATGGATCGCAGGTATGACCGTATTGGGATTTGCGCTGAGCGCTGGGCATGGGGAAGGCGCCGCCGCGCTCGACAAGCTGGTGGGAATTCATTCGGCCCGGGTTATGTCACAGTCCATGCCCTGGATTGCGCAAGAAGCTGGACTTTTCAAAAAGTACAATCTTGACTTTCACCTGGTGTTTATATCCTCATCGAGCATCGTCACGGCCGCGCTTTTAGGCGGCGACGCCGAGATGACGGTCACCGGCGGCGTCGGCAATGTTGCCGCCTATGTGCGCGGCTCGACGGATGTGGTTTTCATCGGCGGCATTAAAAATACCATGACTCAAACCTTGGTCGCCGGCGGCAACATCAAGCGGCCCGAGGATCTGCGCGGCAAGAAGATCGGCGTCAGCCGAATCGGCGGCAACTCGCATTACTTTACGATCCAGGCGCTGCGTCGTTTCGGAATGGATGCGACCAAGGACGTTCAGTTCATTCAAACCGGCGGAGACCCCGAGACTTTTGCGGCCTTTGTAAGCGGTTCCATCGACGTCGCCAACCTGACGCCCCCCACTGACGCGCTGGCTATCGCCAAGGGCTATCACTATGTGATCTACGGGCCCGATCTCAAAATCCCTTACGCCGCCACGGCCTTCGTCACCAAGCGGTCCGTCATGGCCTCGAGGCCGCAGGTGATCGGCAATTTTATGCGCGCTATGGCGGAAAGCGCTAAGATCATGCATACCGACCGCGAATTTGTCTATAAAGTCCTGGGCAAATATTTGCGAGTCACCAATCGAACCGTTTTGGAATCGGCGTATAACGCCGAAATTAAAGTCCTCGAACCGCGTCTGGCGATTAAAGCCGAGTCCTTGCAGGCGATCCTCGATGAGCTGGCGGGGCGCGACCCCCGGGCAAAAAAAGTCAAGCCGGAAGAAATGATCGATACTCGCTACCTGGACGAAATGGAAAAGAGTGGATTTTTTGATCAGCTTTGGGCCAAGAAATAGCCCGGAAGGAGAACGTTATGGACCAAATCATTATTTCGTCGGACTCTCATGTCATCGAGGTGCCGGATCTTTGGGAAAAGGGGATGCCGGCATCGTTCAAGGACCGCGCGCCAAAAGCTTACTTTGACGAAAAACGAGATGCGTGGATGTTCGGTTCGCCGGAAGTGCCGACCCAGGCGGTAGGCGGCTTGTTCATGGCCGGTCAGCGGCCCGAGCAGGTGGAGAGTTTTCGCCGAGCCGGATTTTCCGTAGCTCGTCCCGGCGGCTGGGACCCCATCGAGCGGATGAAAGACATGGTGACCGATGGCGTGGCCGCGGAGGTTCTTTATCCGAGCTTGGGGTTGGGACTCTATTGCATCGAGGATGCGCCGCTTCAAGAAGCGTTGTTTCGAACCTACAACGACTGGGTGATCGATTACTGCCAGAAGGCGCCGGATCGACTTTACGGCATCGCCTTGATCTCCATGTTCGACGTCAATCACGCCATCGCCGAAATGGAGCGCTGCAAGAAACAAGGAATCGTCGGCACGATGATCTGGCAGGTGCCGCATCCGAGCTTGCCGTTTACCTCGGAACACTACGAACGATTCTGGGCTGCGTCGCAGGATCTCGAATTGCCCGTACATCTGCATATCTTGACCGGTTTTGGCGACAGTATGCATCGCCAAACTAGTCACGGCATCAAACGCTATCGTATCGGCGTGCAACAGACCCGCGAAATCGAGGACGCGCTTTTCGACATGATCTTTTCCGGCGTGCTGGAACGCTATCCCAAGCTTAAGATCGTTTCAGTGGAAAACGAAATCGGCTGGATGCCCTTTTGGCTGGGACAATGCGACAAAGCCTACAAGCGCCACCGCCATTCGGAAAAAGTTCCGATGAGCAAATTACCAAGCGAATATTTCGCCGAGCAGGTCTACGCGACATTTTTCAATGATCACGTCGGCGGCAAACTGTTCTCCTGGTGGGGTGTCGACAACTGTATGTGGTCCAATGATTATCCTCATCAAAACTCGACCTGGCCGCACTCGCGCGACGTGATCGCTCGCGACATGGCTCATTTGCCGGCGGCGGACCGCGACAAATTGCTCAATACCAACGTGTGCAAGCTTTACAAGCTCAACGCACCCGCCTCGTTGCCAAAGGCGGCGTAAGCTTTCTGCGGTAAGTGGGAGCATGCTGAACCGGCGGCCAAATTAATTATCGAGGAGAGATTTATGGAATTGCGCGAAGCAATCAAAGTTTTGGATTCGGACGCCCATGCGCGCGATCTCGATAACGAGATCCGGTCTTATTTGCCGGAGCCTTATCGCAGCCAGAAGGCGTCGTTCATTCCCAGCGAACATTATGACCGTAATCTCGGCGGCACCCTCGGCCGCTCTGGAGCCAAGGTCGAGGAGCGCTTGGCGGCCATGGATATGCAGCAGATCGACACCGCCGTGCTGTTTCCCACCAGCGGTCTGGGTGTCGGTCGGGTGCGCGATCCGCAGTTTCAAACTGCGCTTTGCCGCGCCTACAACGATTTTATCTCGGATTATTGCAAGGCGTCGCCGCGCCTAAAAGCGGTGGCGAATTTGCCGGTCAATAATCCGGCGGAATGCGCCAAGGAGATCAATCGCGCGGTCACCAAGCTGGGGCTCTGCGGCGGTATGCTGGCGGCGCAAGCGCATCGGAAAAATTTGGGCGGTCCGGAATTCTATCCGCTCTACGAAGAAGCCCAGCGGCTCAACACCCCGATCACCATTCACGCCTTCGGCGGCGATGAACCGGGCAGCGAAGTGTTCGATCAGTTTATTTGCCTGCACACCACCGGCCATCCGTTTCCGGTTTTGCGCCAGCTTACCGCTATGGTTTTCGGCGGCATTCCGGAAATGTTTCCGAAGCTGCGCATCGGTTATCTTGAAGTGGGTTGCGGCTGGTTGCCCTATTGGGCCGAGCGCATGGATGAGGAGTGGGAGAAGCGTGGCAAAGTGGAGGCACCGCTCTGCAAAAAGAAACCGAGCGAATATCTGTTCGGGGAATACAGTTATTACGGTTGCGAGCCGGAAGAGAAGATGATCAGTTACGTGGTCGGCGAGATCGGCTCCAAAACGCTGATGTACGCTTCGGATTATCCGCACTGGGATATGAGCTGGCCGGAATCCGGCAGCATTCTTTGGGCGCGCGACGATATTTCGCTCGACGCTAAAAAGGACATCCTGCTCAACAACGCCAAACGCTTTTACAATTTATCGTAACGCTTAGTTAGAAAGAGCCGCCAACCCGGTTAACGTTTATTCAAGCTCCGAGCTGGCGGTTTTTTTATCTCATCAACCAGCGAAAGGATAAAACATGATTCAAACCAAAGGACTGACCGGTGCGCAAAGCATGTTGCGCGTGCTCGCAAAAATGGGCGTGGAGAAAATCTTTGCTTCCCCAGGCTCGGAGTGGTCGCCGGTGTGGGAAGCGCTGGCGGAGCCGGGCGTGGAAGGCATGCCGGAGTACTATAGCACGCGCCATGAGGAGGTTGCCGTCGGCATGGCCAGCGGGTACGCCAAGTCGACGGGCAAGCTGCCGGCGGTGATGATTCACACCACGGTGGGCTCGCTGCACGCGACCATGGGCATGCGCGCGGCTGTGCGCGAGCAGGTACCCATGGTCGTGCTCACCGGTGAATCGGTCGGTTTCGGCGAAGATGAGGGACCTGATCCGGGCGGCCAGTGGCTCGGCCATCTCTCCAATATTGGCGGTCCGGCGAAGCTGGTTGAGCCAACGGTAAAATGGAGCTTCGGCGTTAACAACAAGGCGATCTTGCCGGCTACAATCCAACGCGCCTGCCAGCTCGCCATGGCGACACCGAAAGGTCCGACTTTCGTTTCTCTGCCGATGGAATACCTGTTCGCCAAGATGATCAGGGATGTTCCCGGCGAGCTAGGGTTCGCACCGGGTGCGACGGCTGATCCAAAGGGAATCGAGGATCTGGCCAAACTGTTAGCCGGCGCGAAAAACCCGGTGATCATCGCAGAAGATGCCGGACGTACGGAGAAGTCGGTGCATTGCTTGGTCGAGATCGCCGAACTGTTGGGTTGCGCAGTATGCGAGACGCGCAGCACCGGATCGCTCAATTTTCCACGCGCGCATCCGCTGCACAGCGGCTACGACCCGAAAAAAGCTGCGGCGGGTGCCGATGTAATTTTCTTGCTGTCGGTCATCGCGCCTTGGCATCCGGCGTCTGTAACGCCGGCGCCCGGCGCGACAGTCGCTATACTCGACGAAAATCCGTGGCGCCATGACATGCCCTATTATGGCTATCAGGCGGATCTCTGTTTGAGCGGCGAAATCGAAAGTTCGCTCGAACAACTATTAGCGGCCCTTAAGAAGAAGGTCGCTGCCGGCGACCCGTCCCGAAAGCAACACGCTGAGGAAATCGCTAAGGAAAATAATGCCCGGAGAAAAGGTTGGCGCGACGAAGCGCTTGCCTTGGCCACCCAAAAACCGATGGACACTCGCTGGGTCGCTCACGAGATCAGTCAAGTGCTGCCGGCTGACGCCATTGTCGTAGAGGAAACCATCACCCACCGATTGGCGCTCCACCGCTACTTGGACAGTGTGAAACCCGGTTCGTTTTTTAACGGCTGTATCGGCGGGCTCGGCACGGGCTTATCGACCGCGCTCGGTGTCAAAGCCGCTAATCCGAAACGTCCGGTGGTCTGCATGATCGGCGATGGATCGTTTAATTATGATCCGGTTCCAGGCGTCTATGGCGCGGCTCAGGAGCACAACCTGCCGTTCTTGACGATTATGTTTAATAATCAGGGCTATTTATCTCAAAAGTCAGGAATTCCGAAGTATTATCCCGATGGCTGGGCGGTCCAATCCAAGAATTTCTCCGGTTTGCACATTGCGCCTTGCCCCGAATATTCCCAACTCATGAAGGCGTTCGACGGTTATGGCGAGAAGGTTGAAGAGCCGGGTGAAGTGCGCAAGGCGCTCGAGCGCGGTCTGCGCGCCGTCGCTGGCGGCCAGGCAGCACTGCTCGACATTCGCCTCAAACCGGTCGAGCAAATCGTCGAGCGGGGTGAGGGATAGTTTATTCAATCCATTCCAGCGCGTTCCATCAGTAAGCCAACGTCGGCGAGGGCTTCATCCCTCCGCCGGCGTTGGTATTTTTGCCGTGCCGCAGAATTGCATTCGATCGTATTGACCCTCACCATCGGTTGAATTAGAGGTGGCATTATCGCTGATGGCCTTGACTGCAAAGACGGTCGAGGATTCAAAAGCGTGCTTACGGCGTGATCGAACGGCGTTGCCGGCATGACCCGAGGGAGGAATCATTATGAGCGACAATTTTCACGAACAGCTGGTCGCGGCGCGCGACGAGCTACATAGCAAGAATCATCCATTCTTCGAGTTATGGGCTCAGGGAAAGCTGACTAAAGCGCAGATGGCTTTTTATTGCACGCAGCACTACCATTTCGTCGGCGAGTTTCTGAACTGGCTGGCGTATCAGGGATCGCAAATTCGCGAGCGGGATGTGAAAAACTACCTCTTTGAAAATCTCGGCGACGAAGAAAATCCGGACGATCGCCACTTGGACATGCTGAAGGATTTTGTCGCCGCTTGCGGCGTCGATCGCGATAGCGTCGAGACCTCGATCGTGCTTGCGGCCACCGAAGGACTGCAAAATTGGGGCTGGCGGATGATGTATCAAAAACCTTGGCCGGTGGCTTTGGCGGGGATGTTCATCGGATTAGAATCCCAGTTCCTGGATATTTGCAAAACGATCGTTCCTGCCTTGCACCAACACTATGGCTTCCAACCCCGTGCGCGCGAGATTCGCTTCTTCGAGGAGCATATCCACGCCGACGAGGTGCATGGCTCCAAAGGCTTCGCCATCGTCGAGAAGTATTGCAACACAGCGGAGCTGCAGGCTCAGGCGCTCAAACAAGTGCGGGAGGCGACGGTGCGGCGCTGGCGCTACATGAACGATATTTACTGGTACGCGCTCCACGGCAAGGCAGACAACACACCGACGCTGGCCGCCTAGTCGCCAGCCGATTAATAACAGCAAAGGAACGCATCATCATGAAGATTCGCATCGATGGCGGCGTCGTCGTGGGCTGGTCCGGCGCCGGCCACGAGATCATTCCCAACGGGTCGGTGGTCATCGACGGCGATCGCATCAAAACTGTGGGCATGGATAGGTCCGAAACCGTGGAGCGAGTTATCGACGCGTCCGGAAAGATCGTTTCCCCCGGGTTTGTAAATTTACACGTCCACTCGCAGCTCAATATCGGCGATTATCTGCTCACCGATGTCACCAAGAAAGATTATCTGGCCGCCAACTGGTTCGTGTTCGGTGCGCCGCTCAAGGAAAAAATCGAACCTCCCGCGCCGCCTGCGGTCGCCTTGGGGCGAAAATACGCGCTCTACAGCGCGCTGCGTAACGGCGCCACGACGGTTTTGGATCCCGGCGGGGGTCCGGGAGCACTGGATGACTACGTCGCCATCGTCGGTCAAATCGGTGGCCGGGTGTTCTCTAGCCCGCCGTTTCGCAGTCACGACATCTTCACCGACGCCCAAGGCCGGCACTATTACGAGGAGCGCGCCGACAAAGGCCGACCTGGACTGAAACTCGCGGTGGACTTCATCAGAAAATTCCACGGCGCGCACAACGGCCGGCTGCAAGGAATTTTGAATCCGGCCCAAGCCGAGACCTGCGAGCCGTCGCTGCTCAAAGAAAGCACCGCCGCGGCGAAAGAATTGGACGTGCCGATCCATATTCACGCGGGTGGCAATTTTCGCGAGTTCCTCGAGATCCTGAATAAATACCGCAAGCCCGTCGCAGAGTATCTCGCCGAAACCGGCATTCTCGGACCGCGCACCACGCTCGGCCACATGGCCATCACCGGCGGTCACTCCCGCGTCGATTACCCGCGCGGCGATGAGCTCAAAATTCTCGCCGAGACCGGCGCCACCATCGGCCACTGTCCGCACAAGTGCGCTAAAATGGCCTTCGCCATGGAATCTTTCGATCAATATCGTGCTGCGGGTGTGCGCATCGGTCTGGGCACGGACACTTACCCGCTCGATATCGTCGCCGAGATGCGGTACGCGTCGTTGATCTCTCGGCTGGTCGATCGAAATGCATCGGGTGCTCGTGCGGCCGATGTATTCAATGCCGCGACGATTGGTGGAGCGACCGCACTCGGCCGCTCTGACCTAGGTCGACTCGCGCCGGAAGCAAAAGCCGATATCGTGATCGTCAATCTGCGAACGACCCGCTACGGTCCGGCGCGGGATCCGATCAACGCGCTGGTCGAGTACGGCAGCGGTGCGGATGTCGAGACCGTGATCGTCGACGGTGAAGTGGTCATCGACAACGGCCGATCGACGCGCATCGACGACGATGAACTCTTCGCTCAAGCGGAGGTCGGGACAAAACGGGCCTGGGATAACTGGTCCGCGCGTGACTGGAACAGTCGCACGGTTGAGCAAATCATGCCGCCGGCGTTTCCGATCCGGAAGATTTGAGTCGCCGACCGATTCTCTCTATTTGTGCACGGGGAACAATCGCTACTCATCGCGGCAGACGCTGGCAAAATCCGATATTTTCCCGATCCAATTGACCGCAATCGATTTTTTCTGCTATCAGAATTTAATCTTGAAAATCGAATAGTTAACTTTTCTGACTAGAAAGGCATGGAATGCGCTACGGCTTCGTGATTGACCAGAACCGCTGCATCGGCTGTCACGCCTGCACGGTGGCTTGCAAAGAAGAACACAACATCGCGGTGGGCGTGAACCGCACCTGGGTCAAATATATCGAGAAGGGACATTATCCCGATACCCGGCGCCACTTCGCGGTGCTGCGCTGCAACCATTGCGACGACGCGCCGTGCATTGAAATCTGCCCGACGGTGGCGCTGTACCGCCGTCCCGATGGTATCGTCGACTTCGACAACGAACGCTGCATCGGCTGCAAGTCGTGCATGCAAGCCTGTCCCTACGATGCGCTTTATATCGATCCGGAGCGCAACACGGCTGCGAAGTGTAACTTCGACGCCTCGCGTGTCGACATGGGCTACAAACCTGCCTGCGAAGTGGTGTGTCCCACGCAGGCGATTCTTTCGGGCGATCTCGACAATCCGAACAGTCCTATCAGCAAGCGCATCGCGCTGGAGAAAGTCAGCGTGCGCAAAGCCGAGAAGGGGACCAAACCCAAGTTGTTTTACGTTGGCGTCGACGGCGATCTGTTGAATCCGACGATGATGGAGCCGCAAGCGAGCCATTTCTGGGCCGAAAAAGTCCCCGGCGAGGATCTCTATGCGCTCAAGCGCGGCAATCCCGATCGGCCTGTTCCCGGCGCAGCGCTCGAGGTTTACGACGTGCCGCACATGACGCCTTGGGGGAAAAAGATCGCGTCCTATCTCTGGACCAAATCGATATCCGCCGGCGTGCTGCTGTTGTCGGCCCTGTTCTTGAACATGGGCTTCGAGCAAGACGGCGTGTTGCTTGGCTTGATCGGCCCGCTTCTCTCGCTCGGGTTTCTCGCCGCCACGATGGCCTTGCTGGTGCTCGACCTTAAAAAGCCTTCGCGTTTTTTCTTTTTGCTGACCAAGCCCAATCTCAACTCCTGGTTGGTATTGGGCGGTTACGTGTTGATGATCTTTGGCGCGCTGCTCGCGATCTGGCTGTATCAGATGTACGAGCTTGGACGAGCGTCGCCGTTTATCATGTGGCCCGCCGCGCTGTTCGCCGTCGCTTCTGCGGGTTACTCGGCGTTTTTGTTCGCGCAGGCGCGCGGGCGCGATTTCTGGCAGAGCCCGATGCTCTTCTGGCATTTGGTGCTCAAAGCGGTAAGCGCGGGCGCCGCCGTGTTGATTCTTATTGGTTCGCTGGAGCTGATCACGCCGTATCAATTTGCCAGTCCACAACTTTTCGTTTGGCTGCTCAACATTCTCGTCGTGTCGCTGCTCGCAGGCCTGGCGATGGTCTTCGGCGAGCTGTTCATGAAACATGGCGCTGAAGATGCGACTCGCGCCAGCGAACTGTTGCTCAAAGGGCCTCTCTGGAAACCGTTTTGGCTCTTAGCCGTTGGCCTCGGCGGCGTGGCGCCGGCGATTTTAATTTTATTACCGCTCGGTTCGCTGTGGCCGCATCTCGCTGCCGCGTTGTTGGCTCTCTTCGGCCTGTGGTTTTACGACCACCTGTGGATCAAAGCCGGCCAAGCATTGCCGATAAGTTAGTTAAGGGGAATTCGCCATGTCTGATCAACGCACACCGCTTCATCCTTCGGCGCAAAGACTTGACGCCTCCAACGGCTTGGCGGCATATCCGCCGGTGGAAAGATGGCACGACTGGGTGGAGTACGACACCGCTCAATGGCCGCGCAAAGTCGAAAAACATTGCGAGATCATTCCGACGATCTGCTTCAATTGCGAGGCTGGCTGCGGCCTCGTCGGCGTGATCGAAAAAGAGACGCATCGCATCCGCCGCTTCGAGGGCAATCCCGAGCATCCAGGAAGCCGCGGCCGCAACTGCGCCAAAGGTCCGGCGACGCTCAATCAAGTCGTCGATCCCGAACGCATTCGCTATCCGCTGAAACGCGTCGGTAAACGCGGCGAGGGGAAGTGGGAGCGTGTCAGCTGGGATGAAGTACTGGATGACTTGAGTGGGCGCATCCGTAAAGCGCTGCAGGAGAACCGGCGCAATGAGGTCATGTATCACGTCGGCCGCCCGGGGCACGAGCTGCTTTATCATCAGAGAATTTTACATTCCTGGGGTATCGACGGTCACAACAGCCATACCAATGTCTGTTCGGCCGGAGCGCGGGCCGGCTATGCGTTCTGGTCTGGTATCGACCGGCCGTCGCCGGACCATGCCAACGCGCGCTTCATGTTGCTTTTGAGTTCGCACCTGGAAACCGGCCACTACTTCAATCCTCACGCTCAGCGCATCATCGAGGCCAAGGAGCGAGGCGCTAAAGTTTGCGTCATCGACACCCGCTTGTCGAACACGGCGTCAAAGGCGGATTACTGGATCTCATCCTGGCCCGGCAGCGAAGCCGCGATTCTCTTGGCGATGTGCAACGTCTTGCTGCAAGAAGATCTCTTCGACCGACAGTTCTTGCGCCAGTGGGTAAATTGGGAAGAGTTCTTGCGCGAAGAACATTCGGACAAGCCGCAGACCTTTCAGAGCTTCGTCGCGGTGCTCAAGGAAACCTACGCCGCCTACACCCCCGAATTCGCCGCCAAAGAAGCCGGGGTCGATGCTAAGGTGATCGTCGAGGTAGCCAAGGAAATCGCTAAAGCCGGCTCGGCGTTTTCCGCCCATGTCTGGCGCAATACGGCCGCTGGGAACTTTGGCGGATGGCAGGTGGCGCGGGCGCTGCAAATTCTCGTCGTGCTGGCAGGCGCCGTCGGAACGGTCGGCGGCACCGCGCCCAACGCGGCAAATAAATATGTCCCCGCGCCGCCGCTCATGCCGCCGCCGTCGAAAGTGTGGAACGAGCTGCTGATTCCGCCAGAGTATCCACTGGCGTTTTTCGAGATGAGTTACCTGCTGCCGCACTTTCTCAAACAAGGCCGCGGCAAGCTCGCCATGTACTTCACGCGCGTTTACAACCCGGTATGGACTAACCCCGACGGCATGAGCTGGATCGAAATGCTTTCGGACGAAAGCAAAGTCGAGAGGCACGCTTGTCTCACGCCGACCTGGAGCGAAACCGCGTGGTTTGCCGATTACGTTTTGCCGATGGGCCATGGTTCCGAGCGCCACGATCTCATGAGCCAAGAAACCCAAGCGGCGCGCTGGATCGGTTTTCGCCAGCCTATCTTGCGGGTAGCGCTGGAAAGGGAAGGCAGGAAGTTCAACACGACCTATGAGGCGCATGAGGCAGCCGGCATCGGCCAGGTTTGGGAAGAAGATGAATTCTGGATCGAGCTGTCGTGGCGGGTCGATCCCGACGGTTCGCTCGGCATCCGCAAGTATTTCGAATCGCCGTACGAGCCTGGCAAAAAAATGACCGTCGACGATTACTATCGCTGGATTTTCGAAAATAGCGTGCCGGGCTTGGCGGAAGCGGCGGCGATGCAAGGGCTCCAGCCGCTCGAATACATGCGCAAATACGGCGCGTTTTTGATCGAGGACAACGTCTACAAGGTCCACGAGGCAAGTCCCAAGGCAAGCGATCTCGCCGACGCCGAAACCGATCCGCACAGCCATCTCGTCAAGAAGAACGGCGCCGCCATCGGCGTCGAGATCGACGGCAAAGCCTGTGTCGGGTTTCCCACGCCGTCGCGCAAACTCGAATTTTTCTCGAAGACCCTAAAGGATTGGCGCTGGCCGGAGCATGCGATTCCCGGCTACATCAAGAGCCATGTGCACCCCGAGAACATCGATCTCAACGCCGGCGAGATGCTGCTACTGCCGACCTTTCGCTTGCCGACTTTGATCCACACGCGCTCCGGCAACGCCAAGTGGCTGTACGAAATTTCCCATCGGAATCCGATTTGGCTCAACCCCAAAGACGCACAGAACCTTGAAGTCAAGACCGGTGATCTTTTAAAAATTCACACCGAGATCGGTTACTTCGTCGACAAGGTATGGGTTACCGAGGGCATCAAACCCGGAGTCATCGCCTGTTCGCACCACCTCGGGCGCTGGCGTTTAGCCGAAGATCAGGGCGGGGAGCGCTGGTCGACGGCGCTGGTCGATCTGAAGCAGGTAGGCGAAGGTCAGTGGATGATGCGCACGATTCACGGCGTCAAGCCGTTCAAAAGTGACGATGCCGATTCGTCGCGCATTTTTTGGGAAGACGGCGGCGTGCACCAGAACCTGACTTTCCCCGTGCAGCCCGATTACATCAGCGGCCAGCATTGCTGGCATCAAAAGGTCCGGGTGACTAAGCCAGGGCCGGAAGACAAATACGGCGACGTGTTCGTCGACACCAACAAATCGCACGAAGTCTATAAACGATGGCTGCTCAAAACCCGCCCCGCTCCTGGTCCGGGCAACCTGCGCCGCCCGCTTTGGCTGCCGCGCTCGTACAAACCCGCGCCGGAGGCGTACTATTTTAAAAACGATGAAAAGTAAGAATTCCGTGTCTTTGTTGCGCAGATGACTCGGCGCCTTGGCGTGAGACGCAAGTGCTGCAGCGCTGCGGCCATAGTGACCGTTGTGGATTCATCGTCCAATCGTCCCCACCCGGAAGCTCAACTGTACTTACCTCACATTCCAAGTGGCAGTCGATTCTCACGACAATAGCTAACGATCGTTTCCAGAAACCGTGCTCCCAGATCAGCCAGCTTGCGTTCGCCGACACCGCGGATGTTGAGCATCGCGTCGCGTGAGGCCGGACGTATGCGTGCCATGTCGCGCAGGGTGGCATCGTTGAAAAGCACATAGGCGGGCACATGGCGCTCTTCAGCGAGCCGGCGGCGGAGATTTCGCAACGCCTCGAACAGACCCGAATCGACATCCTCCCAGGACTTCTCGTCGAAGCGGATTTTGCGGATCTTCACTTTAGGTCGCAGTAGCTGCACAGCGCGCTTGCCGCGCAAAACTTCGCGCGAGGCGTCGTTCAGACGCAACACCGGGCGTTCTTCGGAAGTTCGTTCGAGCAGGCCGTCGTCGATTAACTGGTAAATCAGATTCATCAAGGTCTTGCGGTCGGTGCCTTTCATCAAACCATAGGTACTGAGTGCCTGGTGCTGCCAGCGGCGAATCCGCTCGGTGCTGGCACCTAGAAGAATATCGATGATGTGTTCGGCGCCGAAGCTCTCCCTGACGCGGGCGACGCAGGAAAGAATTTTCTGCGCGGTTACGGTCCCATCGGCCATGCCTTCGACTTCGTTTAAGCAGACATCGCAGGCTTCGCAGTTCGGCTTCATGTACGCCTGCCCGAAATATTCCGACAGCTTGCGATGACGACAGTGAATGCCGGCGCAGAGGCGGCGCATGTGGTTGAGCAGCTCGCGTGATGCAGCTAGAATCTCCGGCGCAGTGTCGGCGTCGGCAGCACTTCTCTCGACAAGCGATTCCCAGCGCATCGCATCGGCGGCAGAGTAGAGGAGGACACATTCGGCTTCCAAACCGTCGCGACCGGCCCGGCCGGTCTCCTGCTGGTAATGCTCGATGGATTTCGGCATCGCGGCATGAATGACGCAACGCACGTCGCTTCGGTCGATGCCCATACCGAAGGCGACGGTGGCGGCGACCACGTCGAGTGCTTCCGATGCAAATTCGTCTTGGGTGCGGCGGCGCTCGTCGGCGTCCATGCCGGCATGATAATAGGCGGCACGCAGGCGGTTTGCCTGCAGATACGCGGCCATCGATTCGGTGTCCTTGCGGCTGATGCAATAGACGATCGCGGCCTGTTTCGGATGGCGCTGCAAGACTTCCAATACCTGGGCGCGCGCGTCGACGCGCGGAACGACGCGGTAAACCAGGTTGGGCCGGTCGAAAGTTCCTACGAGCGTCACAGGATTTTTAAGCCGCAGCTGCGCGGCAATGTCGGCTCTGACACGCTCGGTCGCGGTCGCGGTATAGGCGTGCACGCTCGTCCGCGGAAAGTGCTGTTTGAGACTCTCGAGTTGGCGATATTCGGGGCGAAAATCGTGCCCCCAGTGACTGATACAATGCGCTTCATCGATCGCGAAGGCGCGTATTCCTACGCATTCGGCGAGCTGGAGAAAACGGGGCATCAGCAAGCGCTCCGGCGCGGCGAAAAGCAGTCGATAACGGCCTGCGGCAAACTGCTCTTCGGTCTCATGAACCGCGTGCGCCGGCATGCCGCTGTAAAGCGCCGCAGCTGGATAGCCGCACTCCCGAAGCCCGTCGACCTGGTCTTTCATGAGAGAAATCAGCGGCGAGACGACAATGTCCGTGCGCTGTACCAGCTCCGGCGGGACTTGGTAGCACAAGGACTTGCCGCCTCCGGTGGGCATCACAACGAGCGAGTCTCTTTGCTCCAGTTCGGCAAGGATGGCTTGTTCCTGCAGCGGGCGGAGTTCGCTGTAGCCCCAGTAGCGGCGCACCGTGGCGAGAATGCCGGCGCTTATTGAATCGGTTACTGTATTCATTGAGAGAAACCTAAAAATGCTGACGAAGAGGCGAATGAACGGGCGAGGAGCGCACGAAACCGTCAGCGGTAACGGAAGGTTTCACACCCGGGTGCCCAACAATTTATGTCCGGCGAATTATTCTGTAAAATTGGCGACCGAATACCTATCACGGATAATGAGTCAAATCCCTTCGCCCATACCGCGCTGCGTGCCTTGAATCGGCGTACGGTTCCATTCGAGCGCTTGTTGGATCTTGCGCGGCAGGGGAGGTTTCCGCGCGGTCATGAAATGCACGAATTTTTCCCGGGTCGGAATCAACATGCGAGCATTATTTTGCTTTTCATCACCCAGCGTCGAAACCGCCTCGCGATAATCATGTCCCGGGTAGACACGTATCTCGTCATCGAGCGCTTTGAGCTTGAGTAGGCTCTGGTATTGTGACTCCGCGCTGCCGCCGGGCAAGTCGGTGCGACCGCAGCCGCCGATGAGAAGCGTGTCCCCCGTAAAAATGCGGTCCTTGAACAGCAGACACATCGCGTCTTGCGTGTGGCCGGGCGTGTAGATGATTTTGATCGATTGTTGCCCGAAGCGGACTTCGTCGCAATCGTCGACGCGGATGTCCACGTAGGGCGCGTCGGTGGCGCGGTGCATAATGACCTTGACGCCGAATCGCTCGCGCATCACCTTGCACGCCGAGTTGTGGTCGGCATGGGTGTGGGTGTCAATGACGTAAAGGATCTTCGCTTTGAAAAATTCGGCCAAACCGGCGTAATCGTCCGCCTTGTCGAGCTCCGGATCGATCACAACACAGACTTTGTCCTTGGCGCACCCCAGAACGTACGACAAACAACCCGCGGAACGAATTTGTTCGAAAAAAATTTCCTCACCGCCCATCAGCGCACTCTCCCGAAAAAAGGATGAAGGCAAAAGGATAAGCGGGAGGTCCATCACCCGCGATATTCAGGTCATCCTTTTTATTTAAACCTTGGCGACCGTGTTTTTTTCCATGTTGTAGCGATAGCGGTCGATCTTATCCAGGTCGTAACTCAAAAAACGAAACACGACGCCGGGCCCTTCCACGGCATCGGTGGAATGAATATCACCCGGGAGGTAGGGCACCACGACGCCGGGGGTCAGCCGATCGAGCCGTTCTTTTTCCAGCTTGGCCACTCCTTCCTGTGAGCGGTCGTCGGTGCGCTTGTATTTGGTTATTTCGGTCACGCCTTTGTACGAACCGTACACCACCCAGCAGGAGCCGTGATCGTGAGGCTTGTTGCCGTGGCCCTGCTTGTGAACGTGTCCCATCTGAATAAATCCCAGGTCGGGATCGCGATAGAGCTCGCGCGAAGGCTTGCCATCACGGATCAGCTCGGCCATCCAGGGATCCTCCGGGCTGGTCGAAGCAAAAAGTTTTTCCATTAACGCGGCCACCTTAAACGGCAATTGGGAATCCTTGCCGTCGCCCCAGGCAGCTTTGACTTCGGCAATATAACGATCAAAAGAATTTTCCGCTTTACGTTCTTGAACGGCCATCGATCAATCCTCCCTTCGATATTCTGACTTTTAGCATTTTCAGCGCGCGCTCGTCTAGAGCGAGGGCAGAAAACGGCAAGGTGATTGACACTTCGAGGCCGGCTCTGGTAGCAGTTGAGATCAGTTTGAACGGATTGAGAGAGTCTATGGCATTGGAACCGCAAGAGCTGCGCCGGGTGATGGGTCATTTTGCCACCGGCGTCACCGTGATCACGACGAAAGACAAAGCCGGCAATCCCAATGGGCTGACGGCCAATGCATTCATGTCGCTGTCGCTCGATCCGCCGCTGGTGCTCATCAGCGTCGATAAGGGGGCAACTTGCTACAGCTGTTTCGAGTTGGAAAACGGCTTCACGGTCAATTTCCTCAGCGAAAACCAGGAAGAGATATCGCGCCGGTTCGCCACCAAGGGCGTGGACAAATTTGCCGATCTAAAGTGGCATGCCGGGAGCAACGGCGCGGCCATCATCGACGGCGCCCTCGGTCACGTCGAGTGTAAAATTACCCAGTGCCACGACGGCGGCGACCACACCATCGTCGTCGGCGAGATCGTCAATGTCAGCGCCACCGGAGAGCGGCCGCTGCTTTTCTTCAAAGGGAAATATCAGCGTTTGCCCGCCGCCTAGACGCATCTCCTGAGTCCGAGTCTTGGGCTTGAACTCTTAGGTTTTGGCCAGGAACCGAAACCCACGCCACTAAACGATAGAGCCGCTTACGCGCCCAACGCAACTGCCGTGATGCAAGGCAGCCCTCTAATGATCGTTTGGCTCTTGCCCGACGGAGCGACCGTAACCACTTCGCCGTCTGCCGTTGCGACCAACACGCCTTGTCCGCCGGGAACGGCGCAAATATCCATGACGCCGCCGGACAGGTTTTCTGTGAGCAGCTCCCAGTCGGCGCCGTCGGCGGATTTGAAAATTGCCGTCTTGGCTCGCCCCGCGCGTGTCCAGGTGCGCGGCCGGTCCTGGGTGATACCGAGGTAGATCGTTCCGCCCTCGTCTTCCGCCAACGCGTTGCCGTACGTGCGGCCGCCGGACGGTGTAACTTTTTGCCAGTGCCTGCCCCGATCCGTACTGCGCGAAACACCTTCGCCGCAAGCAGCAACGACCAGCCCCGGTGTTTTCTTCGACGGCAGAATTTGATGAATGTCGGGATCGGTCAAGCCGTCGTTGGCGGCTTGCCAGCTTTGACCGTTGTCGTCGCTCACAAGAATTCCCGCGACTTCGATCCCCGCGAAGAGACGGCCGCCGTCGGTTTTTTCCTTGGTCAGCACACGCGTGCGCGGAGGAAAATCCGGGTTGGGCGGGAACGAGCCCCCGGCGGCGCCCTGGCGCACGCCTTTTGATTCCTGCCAACCGCCGCCGCCACTCTTGTAATACAAGGCTGCCGGCATGGTACCGACGAAGAGCTTGCCCGGTAACGCAAGCATCGCCGACAGAGTCAGGCAGGGCACGTTCGGGTTGGAGCGGATCCACTCCTTGCCGCCATCGTCGGTAACGAACATCCCCGAATGCTCGGTGCCGATGTACACACGACTAGGATTCTCCGGATCGGCTTGGATGCAGCTCATCTGCCAATAAGTGAGCGCGCGGTCGATTTGGACCCAGTCCTCGCCCCGGCGCTCAAATCGATACCAACCCGAGTGAGTTGCCAGATGGAGAGCATCTGTCTTTCCGTCGGTTGCCATACTCACCTCCCACAGAGTGAAAAATACGCCGCCGGACAAATCATCGTCAAGTCTTTAACCAGAGATCCTCGAAGAGCTTCACCGACCCTGGAGCAAAGCCGGCGTAATGGTTGTTAAAGAAGGTGTAGGTTCTCACACCTCTGTCGACGATCTTTCTAAGCTCGTTGATCCAAACCGTCATTTCGGGAGTTTTGTCTTCGATCAGTTTGTCCCATTTCTTTGCCTTTGCTTCGATACCCTTGCGGTCGCCGATAAAGCGCACGTAGGCGAAGTCGGCAGTCAGCAGATCCAGCGCCTTCGCGAGAGTATCTATGGAGGGCATCCATGCCTGCGCTACCAACGCAAAGGCCACCGAATGATCGCGCAGTAGTTCGAAAAAATCCCAGCTGATCCAATTCTTATTGCGAAGTTCCAAGGCGAACTTAAAGTCTTTCGGCAATGCTCGAAGAAACGGCTTGAGCAGCTTTTCAAAAGGTGCGCGCGATGGGAAGACGTTGCGATTGAAGTAGGGGAATTGCAGCAGCAACGGCCCGAGCCGGTCGCCGAGCAACTCGATATTTTTTAAAAATGTCGTGAACTCGGTCTGGCAGTCCTTAAGGACTTTTTCATGCGTGATCATGCCCGGAACTTTCGCCGCAAAGACAAATCCTGGCGGAGTTTTTCCCCTCCAGCTCGACACCACATGGGGCGGCGGAACACTGTAATAGGTCGAATCGATCTCGACGGCGCGGAAGCGGCGCGCGTAGGCTTCGATGAATTGTCCCGGATTGAGATTCGGCGCATAGAATGGCCCAAGCCAGTCGCTGCTCGACCAGCTCGACGTGCCGACAAAAAGATTTTCCGGAAGAGCCATAGCCATTCTTCATCATACCGCCAAGGGTCGGTCAACAGAGCTTTCGTTGACAATCGTGAGCCTGCAGTCTAACCTCATGAAAACAGACTTGTTTTCATCCCAACGAGAGGGTGCGATGGAGACCTACGATAGCAAGACGGCGAGCCTGATCGTCGGCGTGAGTTTGCGCCAGCTGCAGTATTGGGACGAGCGGGATTTCATCCGACCGTCGGTCAAGCTTGCCGAGGGGCGGGGCACCAAACGACTTTATTCTTTCAACGATTTGGTCTGCCTCAAAGTTGTCAAAGATCTCGCCCAACATGGCTTCAGCTTGCAAATGATCCGCCGTTGTCTCCGGCCGCTGAAGGAGAATACCGCGTGCACCGCTCGCCCCGCCGAATCTTTGAGATATTTGACCGACGGCGAAGATCTGTTCGTTCTGACCAATGATCGGCAAGAAATTCTCGATGCGATGAAACGGCAGTTTGTCTTGTCGCTTGGTATCGGTAGCTTGGTGCGCGAGGTGGATGTCGGGGCCAAACGCGCCCTGCTCGGTTTGCGCAAACGCCGCCGCCCGCAACGACTCGCGGAAAAACCTGCCGGCTCGGTATAGATTCAAAGACATGGAAACGGCCAAAATCACCCCGATGATGCAGCAGTACCTGCAGATCAAGGAGCGCTATCGTGACGCCATCCTGTTTTTTCGACTCGGCGACTTTTACGAAATGTTTTTCGAAGACGCCCACACGGCGTCGAAGATACTCGACATCGCGCTGACCTCGCGCAACAAGAACGAGGGCGATGCCGTGCCTCTGTGCGGCGTGCCGTATCATTCGGCCGAACCCTATATTCAAAAATTACTCGACGCCGGCCACAAGGTCGCGGTCTGTGAGCAGGTGGAAGATCCGGCGACGGCCAAGGGCGTAGTCAAGCGCGAAGTCGTCCGGGTAATCACGCCGGGCACGGTGACCGCCGTGGAGGCGCTGGATGCGCGCGGCAACAACTTCCTTGCGGCCGTATGCAAGGGAGGCGAAGCGTTCGGCTTGGCGGTGACCGACATCACCACCGGCGAGTTTCGCTGCACGGAAATCGCGCAAGAGGCGGCGTTGTTCGACGAGCTGGGACGGATTCAGCCCAGCGAATTATTGGTGGCAGGAAGGGAAGGGCGTTTGCGCGAGCGACTTTTCAAAGAGCACCCGTCTATTCATTACACCGTCGTGGCGGACGAGAGCTTCGGTGCTGCCGCGGTCGGAAAATTGGCGGCCGCCGATCGGCCGCTCACGGACGGTGTCCGCGCAGCGTCGGCGATTTTGCATTATCTGGAAGCCAACGCAGCCGAATCCATACGCCTCTTGCGGCAGCTCGAGCCTTACGAAGCGTCGAACTATCTGATTTTGGACGATACCACGCGCGCCAATCTGGAGCTGATCGCGAGTTACCAGGGCGCCCGCAAGGGCTCCCTGTTGTCCATCCTCGACCGAACTTTGACACCGATGGGCGCCCGCCGTTTGCGCCAATGGCTCTTGTATCCGCTCATTGACGAGGACGCGATCCGACGGCGACATGAAAGCGTGCAGGAACTGATCGAAAACTACTCGCTGCGCCAAGAGCTCAGTGCATGTCTAGCCAAAATCCAGGATCTCGAACGCTTGGCCGGACGGGCTGTTGCCGGCACGGCCGTGCCCAAAGATCTGGTCGCCATCAAAGAAACCTTGCGCCGGGTCGGCGCGCTTCGTGCGCAGCTCGAACCCCTTCAGTCATCGCTGCTTGTCGATCTGTGCGCCGCTTTGGTCGAACTCGCTGACGTCGTCGTTCTGATCGAGCGCGCGATCATCGATGATCCACCCTTTGTAATCAAGGGGGGTGGCTTCATCCGTGCGGGATTCGACGCGGAGCTGGACGAAATCCGCAACCTGCGCGCGCATGCCAAGGAGTGGATTCAAGCCTTTGAAGTCGCCGAGCGCCGCCGCACCGGCATTCATTCTCTGAAAGTGCGTTACAATCGAGTCTTCGGATATTACATCGAGGTGACCAAATCCAACCTCAGGTCGGTGCCGGAGGGTTACTTGCGTAAGCAAACTCTGGCCAACGGCGAGCGTTATATCACCCCGGAGCTCAAAGAATACGAAGCCAAAGTTCTCAATTCGGAGAGCTTGATCGAGAAATTGGAGGCCGCGCTCTTGACGCGGGTGCGCGAGCAGATCGCCGGCCATTATCCCGCTTTGAAAGGGATCGCCAATGCTTTGGCGATCATCGACGTTTTGAACTCATTGGCGGAAGCCGCCGAGGCCGGTCGCTTCGTCAAACCGATGGTCGACCGCGGCGCTTGTCTGGTGATACGCGATGGCCGCCATCCGGTAGTCGAAGCGGCGGTCGGACGCGGCGCTTTTGTCCCCAACGACTGCGTTATCGATCCCCAATCCCAGCAAATCATCTTGCTCACCGGCCCCAACATGGCCGGTAAATCAACTTACATGCGGCAAGTGGCCTTGTTGGCTATTCTCGCCCAAATGGGCAGCTTCGTGCCTTGTGCGGAAGCCTCCTTCGGCATCGTCGATCGAATCTTTACCCGAATCGGCGCGGCCGATTCGTTGGCGCGAGGCGAATCGACCTTCATGGTGGAAATGAAAGAGACAGCAAATATCTTGCATCACGCAACCGAGCGCAGTTTAATTTTGCTCGATGAAGTCGGACGCGGCACCAGCACTTTCGATGGCATCTCGATCGCCTGGGCGGTGGCCGAAGCGCTGCACGACTCACCCCATCGGCCGCGCACCTTGTTTGCAACCCATTACCACGAGCTCACCGATCTGGCCGAGAGCAAGGAGCGGATCAAAAATTATCACTTCGCGGTAAAGGAATGGCGCGGCGATATTATTTTCCTGCGCAATTTGCTTGAAGGCGCCGCGAGCCACAGCTACGGCATTCACGTCGCGCGCCTGGCGGGCATGCCGACAGCGGTTATCGCCCGCGCCAAGGAGATTCTTGCCCTCCTGGAAACCAGCCCGGACCGCCGCGGCGACGACTCTCAAAGCGCCGGCCAAGGAGCCAAAGGGCCGGCGCAGATGGGTTTATTCGACGTCAAAGATTCGGCTTTGCGCGACCGACTGAGTCAAGTTGATTTATCAAACATGACGCCGATCGACGCCCTCAACCTGCTTCATCGCTTGACCGAAGAGGCTAAACAATGAATGGCCGGAGGCAGAAATGCGCATGAAAATTCGCATTATCGCGTTGCCTGTATTTGCGAGCGCCGTTTGGTTTGGCGCGAGCGCGCTGGCGCAGGGTCGAATTGGCGAGGCGATCAACGGCGCCGCGCAGGTCACCGGACTTCGACTTGAGTCGGCCAAAGACCACACCCGCGTCCTGCTCGATCTGTCCCAGGAAACGAAATATGACGTGCGCCGGTTGAAAGAAAATCCGGCGATGGGAATGCCGGCGCGCATTTACGTCGACCTAAAAGGAGCGAAGTTGGCGCTGGCGTCCAAGGAGCCGATCGCAGTCGATGACGGGCTGTTGCGCCAAGTGCGTATCGGTCAGTACAGCGCGGACGTGGTGCGGGTCGTTTTAGATATGGAGAGACTCCGCGCATACAACACGTTCATGCTGCCGGATCCCTTACAGCTGGTAATTGATATTCTCCCAAGCAAAACCGCCCAGGAAACTCCCGGCCGGGAAGTCAAAGCCGTTCCCGGGCCGGCGCCGACCCCGGCCGTCGCGAAGACAAAAAAATCGGATACCCCGCTCCCTAACCGCTTGCGCAAAATCGTGCTGGATCCAGGCCACGGCGGCAAGGATCCCGGCGCTATCGGTATCGGCGGTGTGGAGGAGAAAAATGTCGTCCTCAGTATAGCGAAAAAATTGGCGCGCAAACTAAGACAGGAGATGGGCGTGCAAGTTGTATTGACGCGCAACGACGATCGTTTCGTGCCTCTCGAAGACCGTACGGCGACAGCCAACGCCGAGGACGCGGACTTATTTATTTCGCTGCACATGAACGCCAGCGTCAACACAGAAGCCAAGGGAATTGAAACCTACTACCTTGACAATACCAGCGACGAAGCCGCCATTCGTCTGGCCGCCCGTGAGAACAGCACCTCGCGGCGCAATATATCCGACCTGCAATTTATCCTGAGCGACATGACCCAAAACATGAAACTGGAGGATTCGATCACCCTGGCGCACCGCTTACAGGGAGCGGCGGTCGAGGGCATGACAAAATCCATGGGCGAGGTCAAAGACTTGGGAGTGAAAAAGGCGCTTTTTTACGTTCTGGTCGGCGCCCGCATGCCGAGCGTCTTGGTGGAAATGTTTTTTATCACGAACCGCAACGAAGGCCGGGCGATGAGCCGAGAAAGCTATCAAGACGCCCTGGTCGAATCGCTCTATGCGGGCATTCAAAAATTCGGCGAGTCGAATATGATGGCAAAAACGCTGTAACTTAGGATCGCGATGGATGCCGTAGCGATTTCTCTCGGATTGCTTCAGGAAGTTCAGGCCGAGCAGAGCCTCAAGGCGCTGGCACGCAAATATATCGAAGACGGCCGGCGTCTGCTTTTCGAAAGGCATCGTTCGGGAGCCGGTGGTCTCGAAGTCGCATCGGCGTGGTCCACGGTCATCGATCACCTGATGCGCCATCTTTTCACGGTGATTCAAGCCGAATGCGCGCGGCAAATCCCCGAGTCCAACGGCCGCTTTGCGCTGATCGCCCAGGGCGGTTACGGCCGCGGCGAGCTGAATCCGTACTCGGACATCGACATTCTGTTTCTCTATCCGTGGAAGATTTCCCCCTTCGTAGAAGTAGTGACGGAGCGGTTGTTGCACGCCCTGTGGGACGGAGGCTTCCAAGTCGGCCATGCAACTCGCAGCGTGGCCGGCTGCATCAGTCTTGCCGAAAGCGATATGCGGGTGCGTACCGCGTTGCTGGACGCGCGCTTTTTATGCGGCGACTTCGCGCTCTATGAGAACTTCGAGAAGCGCGTAGAGTCCCATCTGCTCAAGAAAGGCATCAGGCGTTTTATCCGCGAAAAACTTGACGAGAATCGCGCCCGCCACGAACAGTACGGGGCTTCGGTCTACCTGCTCGAACCCGAAGTCAAAGAGGGCGAGGGCGGCCTGAGAGATATTCAAACGGCCCGCTGGATTGCCGGCGCCAAGCTCAAGGCCAAGGATTTGGACACCTTGGCGCTCAATGGCATCGTCAGCACCGATGACATTGCTCATTTAAAAGAATCGCAGGACTTCTTGCTGCGCGTGCGCAACGAGCTGCACTTTTCTTCGGGCAAACATCAGGATCAGCTCACCTTTGAGCAGCAAGAGAACGTGAGTTCGGCGTTGGGCTTTGAAGGTGAAGGCAGCCTGCGGGCGGTGGAAGTATTCATGCGCACCTATTATCTCCACGCGGCGCAAATCAGCCGCTTGTCGTCGCTGATCATTCATCGCGTCACCGAGTGCGACAAACCGCGCTTCGGGGCAACCTATGTATTCGGCCGAGCCCTGCGCGAGGGAATTCGTTTATCCAGGGGTCATCTCACCGTGACTAAGGCGGAGGCGCTGCGCAACAACCCCAGCAATCTTATCCGGATCTTTGACGACATGCAGAAGTACAACTGCCTGTTGGCCCATGAAACTCGCGAGTTGCTGCGCCAGAATCTCGATCTGATCGACGACGAGTTTCGCCGCTCGGGAGCCGCCAACACGCCCTTTTTCAGTATTCTCAAATGGAGAGAGTCGGTCTACGAGACGCTGCTCGAAATGCACAAGGCCGGAGTTCTAGGCGCCTTCATCCCGGAATTCGGCCGACTTTTATGCATGGCGTTGCACGATGCCTACCATATTTACACCGTCGATCAGCATTCATTGCATTTGATCAAAGAGATTGAACAGTTGCGCGCAGGCGACTACGCCGAAGATTTGCCGCTGTTGACTCAGCTTGCCCGCGAGGCGGAAAAGATCGAGCTGCTTTATCTAGGTTTGATGTTCCACGATATCGGCAAAGGCTTCGGAGGCGGCCACTCGGAGATTGGAGCTCACATGGTGCGCCCGATCGCGCGCCGCATGCGCCTCAACGCCGACGACGGCGCTTTGGTTGAATTTCTCGTGCGTCATCATCTATTGATGACTCACACGGCGTTCCGCCGCGACTTGGAAGACGACAAGACCATCTTCAACTTCGCCAAAACTATGGGCAGCGTGAACAATCTGAAAATGCTCTATCTGCTGACCTTCGCCGACGTGAAGGCGGTCGGTCCCGATGTCTGGAATCCCTGGAAGGCTTCCTTGCTCGGCGAGTTGTACGTCAAGGCCTTGAATCTCTTGGAAGAGGCCGAGAAGGGTGAATTCCAGCGCCAGGACGTGCGCGCGGCGATTCGGCGGGCGCAAGCTCGAGTGCGGCGGCAGCTACTTAAAGACTACAACGAAGACCGGGTCGAGCATTTTCTCGAAGCCATGCCCGAGCGATATTTTCTGTCAACCCCCGAAGACGATGTTCCCGGACATTTTGACCTGATGGAACGGTTTCGCGGCAGGAAGGCCGCTGTTGCGGTGGAACATTTTCCCGAGCGCGACTGCACCTCGGTGGTGGTCTGCTGCGAGGATCGTCCAGGGTTGTTTGCGTCCATTACCGGCGTTTTGACCGCGCTTCGTCTCGATATTCTCAACGCGCGAATCTTTACCGCAGCCGACGGCCGCATTCTCGACGTTTTTCGAATCTCCCATCATGGGCGGTCCGAGTTGGTAATGGCGGAACAGAAGTGGACGAAATTTCGCGCCGTGCTCGACGGCGTTTTGGAGGGCAAAATCGACGTCGCCGCCCTGGTTGGCGCCAACAAACCGTCGGTGTTCCTGCAGAAACGCGTGCCCAAGGTCACCACCGTTATCCAGATCGACAACGAGGCGTCCGATGATTTCACCATCATCGAGGTCTTTACCGAAGATCGCATCGGAATTCTTTTTACGATCACCTATGCGCTGCACCGCCTCGGACTGTCGATTCATGTCGCCAAAATTTCCACCAACGTGGATCAGGTGGCGGACGTTTTTTACGTCACCGACGAACAGGGCGGCAAAATCTTGGATTCCGACCGGGTTGCCCAGATTCGCGAATTACTCCGCGAAAACCTGTTGCCGCAAAATGGCGCCAACGAAAGATTCGCTCAGTCCCTCCATTGACGCCTTCTTGGCGATGGCGGCGGTGGAGAAGGGGTTGGCTCGAAACACCCTGGATGCCTACGCTCGCGACCTCGCTGGCCTCGCGGAGTTTCTCCTGGCGCACGGAATTTCCGAGTGGCGCCATGTGGACACATCCCAGCTGCGTGCTTTCTTGAATTCGCTCCGCACCAAGCGGTTGAGTCCGCGAAGCATCGCCCGCCATGTCGTGAGTCTGCGCCAACTCCTGCTGTTTCTCTACGGCGAAGGGCTGCTCAAGAAAAATCCTCTTCCCACCGTTCTTCTTTCCCCTGGACCGAGAAAACTGCCGCAGACTTTGTCCGCCGACGACATGCGCAAACTTTTGATTACGCCCGACCCCGCCGAACCCCTCGGTGCGCGGGACCAGGCAATGTTGGAGCTTCTCTACGCGACCGGACTGCGGGTTTCGGAGCTGGTGCAGATCCAGCTTCAACAAATTAATTTTCAGGGCAACTATCTTACGGTCAAAGGCAAAGGCTCCAAGGTACGGGCGGTGCCGTTTGGCAAGTGGGCCAGAGACAAACTCTGGGGTTATGTGAAGCGGGAGCGAGCGATTTTACTCAAAGGCAAAAGCAGCCCGTTCCTATTCACCAATCGCTCGGGAAAACCGCTGACCCGGCAGGGCTTTTGGAAAATTATCCGGCGCTACGCTCTGGTGGCCGGTATCGAGAAACGGGTGACGCCGCATACTCTACGCCATTCCTTCGCCACGCATTTGCTCGAAGGCGGCGCGGATCTGCGCTCGGTGCAAGCGATGCTGGGTCACGCAGATATCTCTACCACGCAGATTTATACCCACGTGGACGGCGCTCGTTTGAAAAAGGTACATCGTCAGTATCATCCAAGAGAGAAGGGCGGGCCGGGACAAAGACGCAACGGCGTAACAGAGTAATGGAGTGTTTGGAGAGGAAGAGGGCATTGCCAGGCCCATCATTTCAGCGCTTCCCTATGCCAGCACCGGCTTGTCTTTTACCGATGCTTGCCGTATTCATATTGAGTAACTCTCCGCGAGACGGTCTTGGAAGAAATCGTCGGTCAAATCATCATTTGGGCTCCCCCGGTGCTGGCAGCGGTGGTGTTTCATGAAGTTGCCCATGGCTGGGTCGCCCATCGGCTCGGCGATCCGACTGCGAAGAGCCTCGGTCGATTGACGCTCAATCCCTTTGCTCATGTGGATCTCTTTGGGACGATTTTGGTGCCCTTGATGCTCATCGTCGCCCATTCGCCGTTCGTGTTCGGATACGCCAAACCGGTACCGGTGAATTTCCACAATCTGCGCAATCCCAAACGCGATATGATCTGGGTCGCGGCGGCCGGCCCGGCGACGAACCTCTTGCTTGCCGCCCTCTGCACGATGATCTGGAAGTTTCTCGCGCCCCTGGCCGGAGCACACACGCAGCCGATTTCGAGTTCTGCGGTGGTCGATTATTTTATGCCGATTATCTTGATGGCACAGAGCGGCATCCTAATCAACGTCACGCTGGCGGTCTTCAACATGCTGCCCTTGCCGCCTCTGGACGGCGGCCGCGTGCTCGTCGGCCTGCTGCCGCCACCGCTCTCGCTGCGGCTGGCAAGGATCGAGCGATTTGGCTTTGTTATTCTGATCGTGTTGTTGATGACGCGCACGTTGGATCGCATTATCGATCCGCCCACCGAGTTCTTGTTGAAACTTTATTTGGGCATCTTCTAGATCGGAAGACTATGGAAACCATTGTTAGCGGCATGCGCCCCACTGGGAGACTCCATCTCGG
>JBLMXG010000319.1:0-15206 GCA_050257635.1 Chloroflexota bacterium | reverse complement strand
GTAGCCGCGCATCAAAGCGCGATCAAAGAGGCGGTCGCGAGACTTCAGAATCGCGGCATTCACGTGAGCCTCTTCATCGATCCTGCACCGAGGCAAATCGAAGCGGCACGCGCCGCCGGCGCCCGTGGCATCGAGATTCATACCGGCGCCTATTGTAACGCGAGCGGCGCGGCTCGCGAGCGGGAACGGCAGGCTGTCGCCGACTCCGCCTCCCTGGCGCATCGCCTTGGACTCGAAGTGCATGGCGGCCACGGCCTCGATTACCAAAATGTCGTGCCGATCGCGGCTATTCCGGAGATCGTCGAGCTCAACATCGGCCACAGCATAATCGCCCGCGCCGTCATCGTCGGCATCAAGCAAGCGGTGCGGGAAATGAAAGAGCTGCTGGCGAAGGTAAAACCGTAAGCGTTCAAACAGTTCAATCACTCGCTCCGCTCGTTCCGTTCAAGCGCTGCGCTCCGTTCAAACGATTTGAACGATTTGAACGTTTTGAACAACTTGAACCATGCTAGTCGTAACCGCCGAGCAAATGCGCGAGATGGATCGTTTAACGATCCAGAAATACGGTGTGCCGAGCCTGACTTTGATGGAGCGCGCCGGCGCAGGAATCGCGCAGGCGATACTGGCGCGCTTGGCGCGCAACGCCAAGAGAGGCGTCTTGGTGGTGGCCGGAAAAGGCAACAATGGCGGCGATGGTTTGGTCGTTGCGCGTTTGCTCAAAAAAAAACGAATTTCTTGCGAAGTCGCGTTGCTGGCGCGCCAGGACGAGCTGTCGAGCGATGCCGCCCATAACCTGCGCGCTTTTCTCAGGCTTAAAGGCAAGGTTCATGAAATTGTCGGCGACAATTTCGAATCGCTCAGCCGTCTCATCGGCAAGAATGGTTTGATCGTCGACGCCATTCTTGGCACCGGAATCAAGAGCGAAGTGCGTGGCCGGCTCGCCGAGGCGATCACGCTGATCAATACTGCAGGGCTGCCGATCGTCGCCGCCGATATCCCTTCGGGGCTCGACACCGATAGCGGTAGGCCGCTCGGCGTCGCGGTGCAGGCGGAAATGACGGTTGCCTTGGCGTTTCCAAAACTGGGCGAGGTTGTTTACCCCGGCGTTTCTTACGGCGGCGAGTTGGTTGTCGCCGCTATCGGTATCGACGAGCGTGCGATCGCGGCAGTCGCACCGCAGACTGAGCTGCTTACGCGCGAGACGATGCACTGGCTGGTGCCGCGGCGGCAGGCCGATACGCATAAGGGCAGCTATGGCCACGTTCTTGTTATCGCGGGTGCGCGCGGCAAGACCGGCGCGGCGATTATGGCTTGCCGGGCCGCGATGCGGACGGGCGCCGGTCTGGTGACTTTGGCCGCGCCGCGTTCGCTCAATAATATTCTCGCCGGCGCCTTGGTCGAAGTGATGACCGAGCCCTTGCGCGAGAACGGGGCGGAAGAGATGGAGGCGCTCGGCGATGATGAGTGGCGCGCTTTGCTGGCACGAAAAGATGTCTTGCTGCTCGGGCCGGGCATCGGCGTCAATCCGGCGACGCAAAATATCACCCGCTGGCTGCTGAGGAATCTCGACGTGCCGTGGGTGATCGATGCCGATGGACTCAATAATCTCGCGCTCGAAATCGAGCGCTTGCGACATGCCAAGGTGCCACCGGTACTGACGCCTCATCCGGGCGAAATGGCGCGGCTTATCGGCAAAGAGAATTCCGCCGTCAACGCCGACCGCGTGGGTGTCGCGCGCGCTTTCGCCTTGGAACACCGCTGTCATGTGGTCTTGAAAGGCGCGCGTACGGTGATTGCAACGGCCGAGGGCAAAATTTTCATCAATCCAACCGGCAATCCGGGGATGGCGAGCGGCGGCATGGGCGACGTGTTGTCCGGAATCCTGGCAGCACTACTCGGTCAAGGGCTCAGCGCCGAAGACGCCATGAAGCTCGGCGTCTATCTACACGGCTTCGTCGGCGATCAAGTCGCTGCACGCCAAGGCGAAATCGGATTGGTGGCGTCAGATATCATTCAAGGACTGCCGGCCGGGATGAATGCGCTTGCCTCTGAGGCTCGGCGCTGAGATTCGCGCTGCTGTCGCTTCCTCCCTGTCCCTAGGCCAGCGCTAGTTTTCGGGGCGCAAACGAGATCGCTTCCGATTGCTGGCCGCTTGCGCGTCCGTCTCGAAATCGCTTGAAAAATATACTATTTCTAATCGGAGGCCCCCTAGGGAATGGGATCATGGACGGTTGTTGCTCATTCGCCCCGCCAGACGATGAGCTTGGGCGAGAAGCTTGGAAAGTTGGTCCAAGGGGGCGAAATAATTGGCTTGGTCGGGGAGTTGGGCTCCGGTAAAACTTGCTTTGTGCGCGGCTTCGCGGTGGGGGTGGCGGTCCATAAGGACGCTTGGGTGCGCAGCCCCACATTCACCCTCATCAACGAATACCATGGCCGGTTGCCGGTTTATCACATCGATCTCTACCGGGTGGGCGGACGGGAGGAAATCGAGTCGCTCAATTTGCGCGAGTATTTGTACTCGGAAGGTGTCAGCCTGATCGAATGGTTCGAATGCCTGCCGGCGGGCGAAGTGGAAGATTATCTCGAGGTCAAAATCGCCCATGCTGGCGGTAACGAACGGCAGATCACTTTCGTTTCTCACGGGGCGCACTGTGAACGGTTGCTCGAAGCGTTGAAGCGGGCAGTCGTTCAAGGGGCGAAAGGGTCAACAAAAAAAAGTTAGGAAGAAACGGTGTCGTTATTGGTACAAAAGTATGGCGGGACGTCGGTCGGTTCGATCGAGCGCATCAAACAGGTGGCGGCGAAGGTTGCCGCAGCCAAACGAACGGGCCATGACCTGGTGGTGGTTGTATCTGCCATGGCTGGCGAGACCAATCGTCTTATTGCGCTCGCGCAGGAGATCGCCGAGTTCCCCGACGAGCGCGAACGGGATGTCCTGCTCGCTTCCGGCGAGCAGGTTTCAGTGGCGCTTTTGACTCTGGCTTTGAAGGAATCGGGTCAGCCGGCGCGTTCTTTCCTCGGCCATCAGGTGCGCATCGCGACCGATAGCGCCTACGGCAAAGCGCGCATCTTGAGCATCGATTCGACAAAAATTTTGCGCTCGCTCAAGTCCGGCGAGGTGGTGGTGATCGCCGGATTTCAAGGCGTGGACGAAGAGGACAACATCACAACGCTCGGGCGCGGCGGCTCGGATACCAGCGCGGTGGCGCTGGCGGCATTTTTGAACGCCGCCGCCTGTGAAATCTACACCGACGTGGAGGGGGTCTTTACCACCGACCCGAGTATCTGTCCCGACGCGCGCAAACTCGGGCGCGTTTCTTACGACGAGATGATCGAGTTTGCCAGCACCGGCGCCAAGGTGCTCGAAATCCGATCGGTGGAGTTTGCCAAGAAATTTTCCGTTCCGGTGCACGTCCGATCGACTTTTTCCGATGTCGAGGGGACATGGTTGGTCAACGAGGAGGAAAGTATGAACGATGTGTTGGTGTCAGGCGTGGCCTGCGACAAGAACGAAGCCAAGATCACGCTGTTGCGCGTGCCGGACCGGCCCGGATTGGCGGCGCAAGTTTTCGGTCCGATCGCCGACGCGCACATCGTGGTCGACATGATTATCCAGAACGCCAGCGAAGACGGCACCACCGATTTGACTTTTACTGTGCCCAAGGCCGATCATAAAAAGGCGCTCGCCATCGTTGAAAAGACCGCGCCGGCGGTCAGAGCCCACGGCGTCAAGTTGGACACCGACATGGCAAAAATTTCCGTGGTCGGCGTCGGCATGCGCACGCACGCCGGCGTGGCGGCGAAGATGTTCGAGGTTTTGGCCCGCGAGGGGATCAACATCGAAATGATTTCCACTTCGGAAATCAAGATTTCTGTGGTCATTGAAGCCAAATATGCGGAGCTCGCGGTGCGGGTTTTGCACGAAGCGTTCATCGGCAAGCAGGGGGCGGTATGAAGGATGTTTTGCTCTACGACACGACGCTGAGGGACGGCTGTCAGGCCGAGGACGTTTCTTTTACGCTTGAAGACAAGCTGCGTATCGCGGAAAAACTCGACGATCTCGGTATCGACTACATCGAGGGCGGCTATCCCGGCTCCAATCCGCGCGATGCCGATTTTTTCAAGCAAGTTGAAAAGCTAAAACTCAAGAGCGCCAAGGTCGCGTCTTTCGGCACCACCCGGAAAGTCGGCGCCAAGCCATCGCAGGATATCAACCTTAAAGTATTATTGGCCGCGGAGACGCCGGTGGTCACGCTGGTCGGTAAAACCTGGGACTTGCACGTGCGCGACGATTTGCGGATCAGCCAGAAGGCGAATTTGGAGATCATCGCCGACTCGATTTTGTATATGAAAAAGCACGTCGAAGAAGTCATTTTCGACGCCGAGCATTTCTTTGACGGTTTTCGCGCCAACCCGGAATACGCCATCGAATGTCTCAAGGCGGCGCAAGAGGGCGGCGCCGATTGGATCGTACTTTGCGAGACCAACGGCGGACGTTTGCCAGGGGAAGTGCGCGACGCGCTCAATCACGTCGTACGCGAGATCAAGACACCGCTGGGAATCCACTGCCATAACGACGGCGAGCTGGCCGTGGCCAACACCCTCGCCGCTGTGGAAATGGGCGCAACCCAAGTTCAGGGAACGATCAATGGCTTCGGCGAGCGCTGCGGCAACGTGAACTTGATTTCGGTGATTGCCAACCTGCAGCTCAAAATGGGCAAAAAGTGCGTGAGCCCAGCGCAGCTGAAAAAGCTTCGCGAGGTCTCGCAGTTTTTTTATGAGCTCGCCAATATTCAGCCCAACAAGCGCCAGGCCTATGTCGGCGACAGCGCCTTCGCCCACAAGGGCGGCTTGCATGTTTCCGGAGTGCTCAAGAATCGTGAGACCTACGAGCACATCGATCCCGACCTGGTCGGCAATCGCCAGCGCGTGCTGGTCTCCGATCTATCGGGCCAAAGCAACATTATCTACAAGGGCAAAGAGTACGGCATCGACATGAAGGACAAGAGCGAGGCCGTCAGGGAGATTCTGCGCCGCACCAAAGAGCTCGAAAGTCAGGGGTACGAATTCCAGGCGGCGGAGGCTTCATTCGAACTGCTGATTCAAGAGGCGCTGGGCAAGAAGCGAAAGAATTTCCATCTCATCGGCTTCCGAGTGATCGACGAGAAACGCCAAGAAGGCGAAGCGCCGATTTCCGAGGCCACCATCATGGTGCAGGTCGACGGCGTGATGGAACACGCTGCGGCGATGGGCAATGGACCGGTCAACGCGTTGGACCAGGCATTGCGCCGCGCCCTGACCAAATTCTATCCGGCGCTCAAAGAGGTGGAACTTCTGGATTACAAAGTGCGCGTGCTGTCTTCGGGCGAGGGCACAGGCGCGGTGGTGCGCGTGCTCATCGAGTCCGGCGACGGGAAAGATCGTTGGGGCACCGTCGGCGTGTCGCAAAACGTCATCGAGGCAAGCTGGCAGGCGCTGGTCGACAGCATCGATTATAAGCTCTATAAGGATTCCAGGCATCGGGCGAATTAGAAAAGGAGGCATTAGGCAATAGGCATTCGATAACGGAGGCGAGAGGATCCTCTTTCTTCCGCTATTGCGTGATGTCTGATGCCTATGGCCTGTCCCGCATGTGGCAAACGATTAAGGAAGACTTTCAAGTTGTTTCGCAGCGCGATCCGGCTCTGCGCTCGGGTTGGGAGATTGTGCTTGCCTATCCCGGCTTTCACGCTATTGTCTTACACCGGCTGGCGCACTGGCTTTGGCAACGCGGGCTCACCACGCTGGCGCGTGTCGTCAGCCATGTCGGGCGATTCCTCACCGGGATCGAGATCCACCCCGGGGCGAAGATCGGACGACGCTTTTTTATCGATCATGGTATGGGCGTGGTGATCGGCGAGACCAGCGAGATCGGCGACGACGTAACCATTTACCAGGGGGTAACCCTCGGCGGCACCTCGACGGCGCGGATTAAACGGCACCCGACCATCGAAGATTCGGTTACGATCTTTAGCGGCGCCGCGGTGCTTGGACCGGTAACGGTCGGTCGCCATAGCCGGGTCGGGGCCGGCTCCGTCCTGGTAACCTCGGTGCCGGAGCATTCAACCGTCGTCGGCATTCCGGGCAAAGTGGTCAAAGTCGAAGCGCGACACACGGCGGCGGGCAAGGCGATCATCGATTTGAATTCCGCCGATCTACCCGATCCCATTGCCAAAGCGTTTAGCGGCCTCGCGGACTACGTCGAGAAGTTGGAAAAGCGTCTCGATGAGTTGAGCGAGCGACAGGGCGGGCTGGAAGAAAGGACCGCGGAGGAAAGTGAAGAGCTGCACAAGATCAAGGAGCTGTTGAAAAACACCGGAAGCTGAAAGAAAGTCCACGTTCAAAGGTTCAAAGTTCAAGGAAATGTTCTTGGAGCTCGAAGCGTTCAAACCGTTCGAATCGTTATAAGAGAATCCATGAAGGCGCAGGGTAAGAAGATCGTCGTTGCCATGAGCGGTGGCGTCGATAGCTCGGTAGCGGCGGCGCTGCTCGTCGAGCAGGGCCACGACGTTCAAGGGGTTTCCTTGCGCATGTGGGAAGAGAATCGCGGCCCGCGGGTTTGTTCCGATCATCGCGGCGCGACAGAGGTTGCCGGGCGGCTCGGCATTCCGCACACCCTGCTCGATCTGCGCGGGCAGTTTATCGAGACGGTGGTGAAGCCATTCGCCGCCGACTATCTGCACGGCCGCACCCCCAATCCCTGTGTGGCGTGCAACCGAGACTTCAAGCTCGGCAGGCTGCTCCAATGGGCGCGCCAGCGTGGCGTCGACTACGTCGCTACCGGTCATTATGCGCGCCTGACGCGAAATGAATCCACGGGGCGGGTGTCGCTTTTACGCGGCGCCGATCGCGGCAAGGACCAGTCCTATTTTCTTTTTTCTCTGGCTCGGGAGCAGCTCGACCACACGCTGTTTCCGCTCGGTGAGATGCGCAAGCCCCAGGTGCGCGAGTATGCGCGCCGCCTCGGAATCCCTGCAGCCGAGCGTCCGGAGAGTCAAGATATCTGTTTCGGCGACTACAAAACACTAGTGGCTTCCTACGCGCGGGAGAGCGAGCGTTCGGGAGGTGAAGTGGTCGATCGGTCGGGCAGGGTGCTGGGCCGCCATGGCGGCATTCACCGCGTGACTGTCGGTCAGCGGCGTGGTCTAGGGATTGCCGCGGCCGAGCCGCTTTACGTCGTCGAGATCGAAGACGATAGCAATCGGGTGGTCGTGGGGAAAAAACATGAGCTGCTATCGATGGGCTTGACCGCTCGCACCGTCCATTGGCAAGAGCTGCCGAACGAGTCCGAGATCGAAGCCGAAGTACAAATTCGCTATCGGGCAGTGCCGGTTGCCTGCGTGATTCGGCCGCAAAGCGATTCGCGCTGCGAGGTTCGCTTCCACGGTCCGGTTGCAGCCGTGGCGCCCGGGCAAGCGGCCGTTTTCTATCGCGGCGACAAGCTCCTCGGCGGCGGCTGGATCGAGCGGGCGGTGCGCTGAGCGTGAAGCGCGATGGCAAATTCAATTTGCAGATTTCCGATACTCAAATAGGGGTCTCCGTGCTGTGAAATTTCAGATTTGAGATTCTGAGCGAAGCGAAGAGATGCGTATCGCGATTGCCACCCTCGGTTGCAAGATCAACCAATACGATTCGGCGGTGATTCAAAGCCGTCTGGCAGGTCATTCGTTCGTCCCGTTCGACGATCCCGCGGACTGCTACGTGATCAACACCTGCACGGTGACCGACCGCGCCGATTGGGAAGCGCGCCAACTGGTGCGCCGCGCGAAACGGTTGAATCCCGGCGCCAAGGTATTGGTAACCGGTTGCTATGCCCAGGTGAGCGCGCGGGAGGTCGCCGAAGTTACCGGCGTTGATTTTGTCGTCGGCCTCAACCGCCTCGACGATTTGATCCGTTACGTCGAAAGCGCGCCAGGGGAAACACCGCGGCTCGCCGTCAGTGACGTCAAACAGGAGCGCGGAGTTGCGGTGCTCGGCACGCGAGCTTTGCCCGGCCATACGCGAGCTTTTCTAAAAATCCAGGAGGGCTGTAATTATACTTGCACCTACTGCATTATTCCCACGGCGCGCGGACTGAGCCGCAGCGTGCCGCCGCCCCAAGTGCTTGAGCAGGTGCGCGAGCTTGCCGAGGCGGGTTACAAAGAGATCGTTCTCACCGGCATTCATCTCGGCGGCTACGGCCAGGACCTCAAGCTCAAGATCGATCTGGCCGCCCTGGTCGAGCTGATCGCGGCGAGCGGCCTGATCGCGCGGCTGCGTTTGAGCTCCCTGGATCCGCGCGAAGTGCCGGATCGCTTGCTCGATGTGATCGCCCGATCCGGTTCCATTTGCGCGCACCTGCATATTTGCGCCCAAGCCGGCGACGACGAAGTTCTCAAACGGATGCGGCGCAACTACGACACGGCCTACTACCGCGACTTACTCGATCGTGTGCGCGAGCGTTTACCCGAGGCTTCGCTGGGCAGCGATATCATCGTCGGATTTCCCGGCGAAAGCGACGCGCAATTCGAAAGCTCACTGGAATATTTCGCGGCTCTACCGCTCACCTACTTTCATGTTTTTCCCTATTCGGCGCGGCGCGGCACGCCGGCGGCCGGTCTGGCGGATCATGTTCCCGGCTATGTGAAGAAGGAGCGGGCGCGACGCATGCGCGAGCTCGGCGCGCAGAAGAAGAGGGATTTTTACGCCGGTTTCCTTGGCCGTCGGACCCGCGTGCTGATCGAAGACAAAGTCGACAAGGCGAGCGGCCGGCGGCGCGGTTTTAGCCGCAACTATTTGGCCGTTGCGGTGGCCGGCGCCGACAATTTTTCGAACCGCGAGTTGGACGTGCGGCTCGACGGTTATTGGAACGGCCGGCTATCTGGCAGCATCGCCCAAGATGAGACGGCCACGCTCGAAGGCGGCGGCGCTTCGACCGCAGTAGGCGCGGATTGAAAAACGAAACCCAGCTCAACCAGTTACAAAAGGAACTGGGATATCATTTTAAAGATCCCGCGCTGCTCGTGCGCAGCCTAACACATGTTTCCTTTGATCGACAAAAGAGCGAAGGCCACAACGAAGTGCTCGAATTCCTCGGCGACGCGGTGCTCGATCTCGCGGTGAGCGATCTCTTGATGCGCCGCAATCCCGACAAGAGCGAAGGCATTCTATCGAAAATGCGCGCGGCGCTGGTCAATGCCACGGTGCTGGCAGAAAAAGCTGCCGAGCTGAATCTCGGTCCGCTCCTGCGCATCGGAAAAGGCGAAGAGCTGAGTGGCGGGCGCGCCAAGCCATCGATTCTCGCCGGCGCCTTCGAAGCGCTGTTAGGCGCGATTTACCGGGACGGCGGCAACGGCGCGGCGCAGCAGGTGGTGGAGCGCTTCTTCGGCGCCGACGTGACCGCGAAAACACTCGGCCAGCACGATTACAAAACCCGGCTTCAAGAAATCAGCCAGATGCTTTTCCGCGCGCCGCCTGTCTATCGAATCGTTTCCGAGTCCGGGCCGGATCATGAAAAATTTTTTGTCACGGAAATCAGCGTGGGCGGCAAGGTCTTGGGCAAAGGCGCCGGCCGCAGCAAAAAACAATCCGAGCAGGAAGCAGCCAAGCAAGCGCTTGAAGAGCTGCAAAAGAGCGGTGCGCAATCCGCGGAGGACTGAGCGGGAATTTTCGATCTTCGGGGTGCGAATCTTCCATGCCCCATCTCTCTACCGATGTGCTCGTGATCGGCGCCGGCGGCGCCGGCATGTACGCGGCAATCTACGCGGCGCGCCAGGGCGCTTCGGCGCTGCTCGTCGACAAGGGCCAGGTCGGGCGCGGCGGGGCAACGATCATGGCGCAGATGACCGTGGCTGCGGCCCTCGGCCAGCAAGAACCGGATTCCGCGGCTCTCCATCTCGAAGATACGTTGAAGGCCGGGCGCGGCCTGTGCAACGAGGAGCTGTCGGCACTGCTCTGCGAAGAGGGCCCCGAGCGCATTCTCGAGATGGAAGAGTGGGGCACGCGCTGGGCGCGTGAGAATGGCCACATCAAACAGGAGACGGCGCCCGGCCACAGCGTTAAACGTTGCTGTTACGTTGATTTTCTCAATACCGGCCCCGCCGTCGCCGCGACCTTGCGGCGCAAAGTGGGCGAGTTCCCGGCGATTCGCCGCATCAGCAATCTTATGGTTGTCGACATCCTCGTGCGCGATGGTCAGGCGCTCGGCGCCATCGCGCTCGATCTGCTCGACGGCAACTTGATCACGATTGCCGCCAAGGCCGTAATTCTCGCCGCCGGCGGGCTGACCAAACTCTACGAGCGTAACAGCGCCTCGGCCAACATGGGCGGCGAGGCCTACGCGCTCGCCCTTTGGGCCGGCGCAGAGCTGATCGACATGGAGTTCGTGCAGTTTTTTCCGATCGGCCATTTGGCGCCGCGATTGGTGGGCATGGATCCGATTATGTGGGACCCGTTTCGCTATAAGCTCGGCGGCAAATTGCTCAACGGTCGGTTCGAAGAATTCATCGATCGCTACGGCAGCACGGACTTCGGTCGATACAACGCGACCCGTGACATCGCGGCCTATGCGATCTTGAAGGAGGTCGAGGCCGGTCGGGGCACGCCCCATGGCGGCGCCTATCTCGATTTTCGCCATATCGCGGAGAGCGCGCTGCGCGGCGCCTTCGGGCCGGTGATCGCTCGGCTGCTTGCCAACGGCATCGACCTCACGAAGACACCCGTGGAGGTCGGCCCGATGGCGCACTATCACATGGGCGGTGTTCTCGTGGACGCGAACATGCGATGCCGCATCCGGGGGCTGTTCGCGGCCGGCGAGGCGGTCGGCGGCGCCAACGGCGCCAATCGATTATCCGGCAACGCGATCACCGAAGCGCTGGTATTTGGCGCACGCGCCGGCTCGGCGTCTGCATCTTTGGTGAAAAAAATTCCGCCCGTTTGGAATCAAAAACTCGCTGAGGCGTCGCTGCAGCGACTGGACGTCTTTCGTCGAAGCTCGGACGGGGTAGGCGTGACGCCGATCGCGCTGCAAGCCGAGCTGCAAAAACTCATGTGGGAACAAGCCGGACCCTTTCGCGCCGGCACCAATCTCGCCGCTGCGCTGGCGCGCATCGAAGAAATCCAGAGACACGATTTACGGCGTCTTCGTATCGGTGGTGAGCGTCGTTTCAATCTGGACATCCAGGATGCCTTTGAGTTGCGCGCCATGCTGGCGACCGCGGAAGCGGTGGTTCGCTCTGCTTTGGCGCGAACGGAGAGCCGCGGCGCGCACCAGCGCGAGGATTTTCCCGCTGCGGATGAGAGCCTGGTCAAGAATCAAGCGCTCGAACTTAAATTCGGAAACCTGTCCACAAGCTGGGTTACACCGGTACGGTTGAAAGGCAGCGTCGCGAGCCGTGGCTGATCCCACCGTCAGGACGATTCTACTTCGCGTCTGGCGCGGCTTGCCGGGAGAGCGCGGGCGTTACAACAGGTTTGAAGTGCCGTACGAAGAAGGCATGTCCGTGCTCGATGCGCTGCGCTGGGTTCGCGTCCACTTGGACAGCAGTCTCGCGATCCGTTACAGCTGCATCAACGCGAATGCCTGCAAAACCTGCATGGCGCTGGTCAACGGCGAGGTCGAATACACCTGCATCGCCAGGTTGACGCCTGACGGGGCGACGGTTGAACCTTTGCCGAAGCGGCCGATAATTCGGGATTTAATCACGGATATGATTCCGGAGGAAGAAAAACTCGTCTGCGCCGACGTATCAGATCGGGACGATGACGGACGCTAACTTTGGCGTGTCGTTTCTCACGGCCCACTGGCGCTATCTGGCCATGCTCAATTACGAGATTGCGCCGGAAATTCTCATGCCGTTGATGCCGAAGGGGACGGAGTTGGACGCGTGGAATGGAAAAACCCTTGTCAGTATGGTCGGGTTTCTTTTCCTCAACGCGCGGGTAATGGGAGTCGCGATTCCGTTTCATCGAAACTTCGAAGAGATCAATCTGCGCTTCTACGTGCGCCGCCGAGCGGAGGACGGCTGGCGCCGCGGGGTGGTCTTCGTCAAAGAGATCGTGCCGCGGGCGGCGATCGCGCTGACGGCGCGCTGGCTTTACAACGAGAACTACGTAGCATTGCCGACCGGTAACGCGATACTTCGCTCGCAAACCAACCCGGACAGCACCGAGTCGGTGAAATATTTCTGGCGCTTTATGAATCAGACTCATGCCATCGAATTGGTTGCGCGGGGCGAACCGATGCATTTCGCCGAAGGCTCCGAAGAGGAATTCATCGCCCAGCATTATTGGGGTTATTCCTCGCAGCGAGACGGCGGTACGGTAGAATATCGCGTCGATCATCCCCCGTGGCGCATCTGGCAAGCGCAAAGCTGCAGGCTCGAGTGTGACGTGGAACGTCTTTACGGGGGGCAATTCGCGCGAGCGCTGAGCAAAGATCCTTCTTCTGCATTTCTCGCCGAAGGTTCGGAAATCACCGTATACAAAGGGCGTCGTATCGCTTGAGGCAATCCATGGCCGATGACGTCAAAGGCTGGGTGCTCTACGATGGCGATTGCGGTTTCTGCAGCCGGTGGGTGCCCTTCTGGGAAAAGACGCTTGCCAAACGCGGCTTCCGTATCGCACCGCTGCAAGCCGAGTGGGTCGCGGAGAAATTCAACTTAGCTGCCGACGAATTGACCGGCGATTTCCGTTTGCTTCTTGCCGACGGCAAAAAAATTGCCGGTGCGGACGTCTATCGCTACTTGATGCGGCGCATCTGGTGGGCGACGCCGCTTTACCTGCTTTCGATCTTGCCGGTTCTGCGAAATTTGTTCGACGCCGGATACCGCGCTTTTGCCGACAATCGCTATTGGATTTCGCGCACCTGTCATCTGCCGGTTCGGCGCGATGCGAAGTAGGGATTTCGGAGAGGATCTCTCGCTTTGTTTGGGCTGATGGCACCGTCGTTCCGGGTAAAACCAGCAATCTTTCTTTATGAATTTCTGGTTATGCCATTCCCATCAGCCGCGCCGGGTTGACTGCAGCAACCTGATTGACCTCGTCCTTGCTCAGGCCGCCCTCGTGCAGCATGCCGAGGTACATGCGGAAGAGCTCCGCAGGATTGGGACTGTAGGGGCGAAAATAGTCGGTGCTGGCGATGATCTGTCGTAAGCCGACTTCGCGAAACTGCTTGACGAGTTCCGGTGAATCCATCCGCCCCGGTGCCAGCGCGTTCCAGCAGGCTTCGAGAAAAGCCCCCAACGCCGCGGCCCTTTTCATGGCGTCGACGGGCATGGCAATCATGTGGCTCTGCACGTGGTTGACGACGATTCTGTGGCTGTAACCCATGTCGCGCGCCGCCTCGATGAACGCCATCGATTCCTGCCACGACACATGGCCCATGCCCAGGGTGAGATCGTGGGCCTTGCAGGCCTCGATGATCTCGTAACCGCGCGCAATGAGCTTGCCTTTGTCGTCAAGGAAATAATAATTGGGATTCTCCAGTCTCTCGTGGCTCTGATAATAAGACTTCAACCTGCTGCTGAAGCCTTTGCGCTCGACGTCGTTGCGCGCGCTCCAGGTCGGCAGAAAAACCATTTTGCCGCCGAGCTCGGCGCAAGCCTCGACGATGCAGCCGTTTGGGCCGCCGGCGGTGCTGTTGAGCGCAACGCTGGACCAGAGCGCGACCTTGGTATCAACGGCGGCAAGGATATAGGGCACGACGTTGATCGTCGGCCACCAGTGCGATTTGAGCACGACGGCGCGCACACCCATCGCTTCGGCCTTCGGCAGCCAGAGAAACTCGGGCTCACGCTTGCGCTCCTTGGCGGAAAATTCAAAGTCGATGTGGCAGTGGACATCGATCACGCCTTCCATCATGTCATCGTAAAGAGTCATACCAACTCCGAATCCTCAAAAAACAAGTATTCACCACGAAGCACGCGAAGGGCACGAAGGGTTTCAGCTGTTACGCTTTCTCAATTTCGTGCTTTTGGCCACAGACGGCAATCTCTCGGTTCGTGTTAGCGCGAATAACAAAAGGAAGCGCCGATTTCCTAGACGCCCGCGCGGGCGCCGCCGCAGCAGCGCTTGTATTTCTTGCCGCTGCCGCAGGGGCAGGGGTCGTTGCGGCCGGCCTCGCGTGCCGAAGATTTCGCGTCGGCGGCACGGACGATTCCCATCAATTTCTCCGCCGGCTCGCCGGCCTCGACCAAATCGGCGAACCGTTTAAAATAGGGTTTGCTGTGGGAGAAAAAACTCTTTAGCCCGGCGCAGAGGTAATTCAACCCTTCCTCGCCATAGGGCGTTTTTATAATGCGATCCTTTGGGCAGCCGCCGTTGCACATGCTCAGCACTTCGCAGTCGCGGCAATACTTCGGCAGGCTGGTCCATTTGGCCTGGCCGAATTCCCGTTGCTTGGGGTCTTCGACCATCTCGGCCAGGGGACGCTCGTGAATGTTGCCGATCTTATATTCCGGCAGGACGTAGTGGTCGCAGGAATAAAAATCTCCGTTGTGCTCGACCACCGGCACGTCACCGCAGGTCTCGCGATAAATGCACAGCGCATGCTCCATGCCTAGGAACGGCCGCACCGATTCGTCGAACAGCTGGATGAAAATCCGGCCGATGTCGTGGCGCACCCATTCGTCGAATATGGTGTTTAAAAAGTTTCCGTAGGCCGCCGCCGGCACCGAACGCTGGTGCACCGGGTTATTCGGATCGCCGGTCTTTTCGACCAGCGGCAGAAATTGCAAATACTGGCCGCCGATTTCTTTCAGGTATCGATAGACTTGAGTGGGATGCTTCACATTAACGTCGTGGACGACGGTCAACAGGTCAACGTGAACCTTCGCCTTGCGCAGCATATGAAACGCCTGGACGACCTGCTTGTGCGTCGGTTTTTGTCCTTTGGTCACTCGGTAATGATCGTGCAGCTCTTTCGGCCCGTCGAGGCTCAAGCCGACGTAAAAATTTTCTTTGGCGAGGAACTCGCACCACTCGTCGTCGATAGTCGTGCCGTTGGTCTGAATGCCGTTGATGATCTTCTTATTAGCCGGCAGGTGCTTTTTTTGCAGCGCCACTGCCTTGCGGAAAAATTCGACGCCGAGCAGCGTCGGCTCACCGCCATGCCATGAGAAGCTGACGAATTCCCCTGGCGTCGCCCTAATATGCTGCTCGATGTAGCGCTCGAGGGTTTCATCGTCGAG
>JBLMXG010000318.1:0-15676 GCA_050257635.1 Chloroflexota bacterium | reverse complement strand
CCCTTGCGACGCGACAAGAGACTGAAGGATTTGGTTCCCGACAATCCGAACCGGCCCTACGACATGGGGGAACTCATCGCTCTGGTCGTCGATGAAGGCTACTTTTTCGAGGTCCAGCCGGAATTCGCGCGCAACATTCTCGTCGGCTTCGCGCGCATCGGCGGCCGTGCGGTCGGTATCGTTGCCAATCAACCTGCGCACTTGGCCGGCTGTCTCGACATTAACGCGTCGGTCAAAGCCGCACGCTTCATTCGCTTCTGCGATTGTTTCAACATTCCCATCGTGACCTTCGTCGACGTGCCGGGATTTCTGCCGGGCACCGATCAGGAATATCATGGTATCATCCGCCACGGGGCCAAGCTGCTATACGCATACGCGGAAGCGACCGTGCCGAAAGTCACGATTGTAACCCGCAAGGGTTACGGCGGCGGCTACATCGTCATGTCGAGCAAGCACCTGCGCGGCGACATCAATCTGGCTTATCCCACCGGCGAAATCGCCGTGATGGGGCCGGAAGGCGCTATCAATATTGTTTTCCGCGAGCAGCTCCAGAAATCTTCCGATCCGGCCAAGACGCGCGATGAATTGGTCAACACCTATCGGCAAACATTTGCCAACCCCTTCAAGGCGGCGGAGTCGGGTTACATCGATGCGGTGATTTTCCCTGAAGAGACGCGACCAACGCTGGTCCGCGCCCTTGAGATGCTGAAAAACAAGCAAGACCACAATCCGCCGAAGAAGCATGGAAATATTCCGCTCTGAAAGAACCATAAGGCAGCAGGCTAAAAGCGCGAGGAATAGAAAAAAATCTTTCGCCTCAACTCTCGCGCCTCGCGCCTCGCGCCTGTGAGAACATGTTTAAGCGTATCCTGATCGCCAATCGCGGCGAGATCGCCGTGCGCATCGCGCGCGCCTGCCGCGAGCTAGATATCGAAACGATTGCGGTCTATTCCGAAGCGGACCGCGAATCCTTGCATGTCAAATACGCGGATTACGCCTATCCCATCGGCCCCGCGCCGTCGACGCAGAGCTACTTGGCGATCGATCGGATCATCGATGTCTGCAAAAAAAGCCGCGCCGAAGCGGTGCACCCCGGTTACGGCTTCTTAGCGGAAAACGCCGCGTTCGCCCAGCGCTGCAAGGAGGCCGGAGTCGTGTTCATTGGCCCATCGCCGCAAGTTATCGATCAGATGGGCGATAAGGTCAAAGCGCGCCAGATCATGAAAGCGGCCGGCGTGCCGGTGGTCCCCGGGTCGGACGGCATCTTGACCTCCGAGGAGGAGGTTCTAAAAACCATCGAATCGATTGGTTATCCCTGTATGCTCAAAGCGGTGGCTGGCGGTGGCGGCAAAGGACTTCGGCTGGTGCGCTCTCGGCGCGAAGTGCCCTCGGCGTTTCGAGCCGTCGGCTCCGAAGCGGCTTCTTCGTTTGGCGATGCTCGGCTTTACGTCGAGAAGTTCATCGAGAAACCGCGCCATGTGGAAATCCAAATCCTCGCCGATAATTACGGTCACGTCATTCATCTTTACGATCGCGAGTGCTCGATCCAGCGGCGCCATCAAAAAGTTCTCGAGGAGTCCCCGGCGCCAGGCATGGACGACCGCACACGAAGGCGCATCGGCCGCATCGCCATCCAGGGCGCGCGCGCGGTGGGCTATATCGGCGCCGGAACCCTGGAGTTTCTGCTTGATCAGGAGCAAAATTTTTACTTCCTGGAAATGAATACCCGTCTCCAGGTTGAACATGCGGTGACGGAGAGAGTGGTCGGGATCGACCTGGTCAAAGCGCAGATTGAAGTGGCGGCGGGCGGCTATCTGCCATGGCGACAGCGCCATATTACGCAAACCGGCCATGCCATTGAATGCCGCATCTACGCCGAGGATCCGGAACAAGATTTCATGCCCTATCCAGGCAAGATCGAAGGCTTGCGCCTACCCGAGGGGCTCGGTCTGAGGAATGACTGCGGCGTGTACGAAGGAGCTGAGGTGCCGATCTATTACGATCCGATGATCGCTAAATTGATTACCTGGGGCGAGAATCGGGTGGAAGCGATCTTGCGCATGCGCCGCGCCCTGCGCGAATACCAGGTCCGCGGCATCAAGACCAACATTTCTTTCAACCAATGGATTCTGCGCCATCCGCGCTTTATGTCGGGTAATTTCCACACCGGTTTTATCGATGAGGAATACCGTGCGTCGAGCAGCGAGGAGGTCCTGCCGCACAAGGAAATTGCGCTGGCCTCGGCGGCGATTGCCGCGCTGCACCGCGAGCAGGAGCAGACTCTAGGATTGCTCGCCAAGGGCGCCGCTGAGCCGTCCCGTTGGCGCGAACAAGGCAAGCGCAACGCCTTGCGGCGCAATTTTACCGTCATCAACCGCGGTTGGCGCCGGTCCTAGGAAGCGTTGCCATGGCATTCGTTGCCAAGCTCGGCGAGCTAAGCTACATCGTTGAAATCGAAGAGACCGGAAAGTCCGTGTACCGGGTGTCGGTCGACGGCAATGAATTCCTGGTCGACGGCAAGAAAACCGGTCGGACCAATTATTCCTTGATTGTCGATAACCGGTCCTTCGAAATCGAGGTCGACAACACCGACGATGAGTACCGGGTGCTCGTCGATGGGCGCACTTACCGTATCCATCTGGTCGACGAACGGCGCCTGCGTGTCGGCAGCGCCCAGTCGGGTTTAGATCTTTCGGGGCGGCAAAATGTGTCGGTGCCGATGCCCGGCAAGGTCGTCGCCGTTCTGGTGGCGGAAGGCGATGCGGTGGACAAAGGCCAGGGGCTGGTCATCGTCGAGGCGATGAAGATGGAAAACGAAGTGCGCAGCCCGATTGCTGGCGAAGTGAAGGAGATCAAGGTGAAGCCGGGCGACACCGTGGAAGGGGGCGCGGTCCTGTTGGTCGTCGAGTAAAGAGTTTTAACATTTTTTTGACGCCAAATTCTTGTCACTCTATTTCTTTCATGTTATAGCAGCGCAAAATGATTCCGAAAAAAGTTTTTTTTACCAAGGGTGTCGGCGTTCACAAAGAAAAGCTTGCGTCATTCGAGTTAGCGCTGCGCTCCGCGGGCCTGGCGTACTGCAACCTGGTCTTGGTCTCCAGTATTTATCCTCCCGGCTGCAAGCGGATTTCCAAGGAAGAGGGCATTAAGCTCCTGCGCCCCGGCGAAATTGTCTTTTGCGTCTACGACCGCGAGAGCACGAACGAACCGAACCGCTTGGTGGCGGCTTCTGTCGGCGTTGCCATTCCGGCCGACCAAGAGCAGCATGGCTACCTGTCCGAGCATCACTCGTTCGGGGAGACTGAAGAAAAGGCCGGCGAATATGCGGAAGATCTGGCAGCCAGCATGCTTGCCACGACGCTCGGCATTGAATTCGACCCCGATACGGCCTGGGACGAGCGGGAAAATCTTTTCAAGATGTCCGGCAAGATCGTGCGCACCTCGAACATCACCCAATCGGCCATCGGCAACAAAGACGGCCTGTGGACCACCGTATTCGCCGCCTGTGCTTTCATTAACGAAGATAGCTAGCCGAACGAGGCGGTTATCCTCGTCGTACTTTCGTATTCTCTTTCGTTAGCAACGAGGCCGAACAGATTGGAATGTTGGAGAAGTGGAGCCACGGGTCCAAAACCCGATATTCCATTTACTCCATTTTTCTTTCCAGCCGGTTCATTCTGAAACGGGCGGCATAGGCAACCGCGATGCAGAGACCGTACAGCAGCGCCAGCGGCACCATGAACAGCACTTGGGAAATCAGGTCGGGCGGCGTCAACACCGCCGCCAGGAGCGCGATCGCGATGATCGCGTAGCGGCTGTGGCGAATCAGAAAACGGTGATCGATGATGCCGACCCGGGCGAGGAAGAAAGCGAGCACCGGGAGCTCGAACATGGTGCCGAAGGCGAGCACCAGACGAGAGACCGCTGAAAGATAGTCGCCGACCTGAAGCAGCGGCTGCACATCGATCACCTCATAGCGGCGGAGCAAGAATTTTAACCCGAGCTGGACGACAATCTCGTAGCAGAACGCCGCTCCCGCGATAAAAAAAAACGAGCCGAACAGAACAAAGCTTTTCGTATAGCGCTTCTCATGTTCGTAGAGCCCGGGCGCGACGAACTGCCAGAGCTGCCAGAGCAGCACCGGCGAAGCAAGAATCACCGCGGCGGCGAAGGAAACTTTCATCTTGGTAAAAAACGCCTCAGTCACCGCGGTGCCGATCAGCATCAATCCGCGAATGTGCAAGTTGCGCAAAGGCGCGGCGAGAAGCTCGAAAATATCGTCGACCACCGCGTAGCAAGCGACGAAGGCAAGAGCAATTGCCAGGACGCTTATTATCAGCCGGGAGCGCAGCTCGGCCAGATGGGAGGTAAAGGGCATCTGGACGTCGGAGATTTGCCCGCTACCTTCGATCTTGTTCACTTTTTCTCGGGCGCTGGAGTAGAGTCCGCGGCGGCGGACTCAGCGGAAGATTCTAACTGCGGATTGTCTTTGACGTTTACGACCTGGTTCGAATCGTCGACTTCGCGCTCCATTTGGCGAAACTCTTCTTTGAGTTCATCGGTTGCGCGGCGAAACTCAGCCATGCCTTTGCCGAGCGCTTTGGCGAGCTCGGGCAGTTTCTTGGGACCGAGAACGATCAGCGCCAGCCCGAGAATCAACAGCAACTCTGGCATGCCGATGCCGAACATGCTTCTAAGCTATGCGATTTCCCGAGAATAGGCAAGGTTCGGCGGCGGTTTTGAGCGCGGCCGCTTTGTGTGTTAGTTTGAATTGGTGAAGCCCACGGCGGTCGTAGTCGACTCCGAGTACTTAAAACATTTCCCCGGCGAAGCGCATCCCGAGCGACCTGAACGGATCGAGGTGTTGCTCGATTTGGCCGGCCAACTCGAGTCCGAATCATTTGCTCGTTTGCCGCCTAAAGCAGCCCGTCGCGCCGAGGTGGAGACGACCCATGGAATCGACCATGTGCGTCTGGTCGAATCGACTTCCAAGTTGAACCGCTACGCGCTGGATGGAGACACAATCACTTGCCGGGACTCCTTTGGCGTCGGCTTGCTCGCCGTCGGCGGTTTTATCAATTTGCTCGATGCGATTGCCGCCGGTGAGCATCCAAACGGCTTCGCGTTGGTGCGCCCGCCAGGTCATCACGCGCTGCGCAACCGGGCAATGGGTTTTTGCTTGTTCAACACTATGGCGATTGGCGCTGAGTACCTCAAGCGCACCTACGACGCAAAGAAAATCTTGATCATGGATTGGGATGTGCACCATGGCAACGGCACCCAGGACGCTTTTTACGATGATCCGTCGGTGTTATTTATCTCGACCCATCAGTTTCCCTTCTACCCCGGCAGTGGCGCGGTCAATGAAATCGGTGCAGGTGCCGGCGAGGGTTTTACGATCAACCTGCCCCTGCCCGCGGGGTGCGCCGACCGGCAGTATCTGCAAGTATTTCAGGATGTGATCATTCCCGCGGCTGGCCGCTTTCAGCCCGAATGGATTTTAGTTTCCGCTGGTTTTGATCCGCACCGGCGCGATCCGCTCGGTGGGATGGGCGTTACCGAGCGGGGCTTCGGTGCGATGGCGCAAGCGCTGCTTGCCCTAGCGAGCAAGTTTTGCGACGGTCGTATCGCATTCCTATTGGAGGGCGGTTACGATCTCGCCGGGCTGCGCGATTCTGTCGCCGCCGTGTTAAGCGAGATGCGAATGCCAGCGCGAACGCCGATCGAGCCGTTGCCACGGGCCGATAGCGGCATAGAGCCGCTCCTGCGCCGGGTACTGCAAGTACATGAAAAATATCAATAAACTAGATAACTATTGACCCTCCGCGCCGACTCATCTATTTTATCGCTTCAAATCCGCAACAGATTGGTTACGAAGTTTGAACATGAATGAACAACGCAGGGTTGTTGTGACGGGGCTTGGTTTAATTTCGCCTCTGGGCACAGGTGTGGAGAAAAATTGGCAGGCCCTATTGGCAGGTCGGTCTGGCATTCGCAAGCTGTCGCGATTTGCCGCGGACGGTTTTGCCTCGCGCATCGCCGGTGAAGTGCCGGATTTTAACGCCGAAGATTTCATCGAGGCAAAAGAGATCAAGAAAATGGATCTCTTTATTCAATACGCTCTCGGCGCCGCGGCGATGGCGATGGACGACAGCGGCTTGAAGATCGACGGCGAGTTCGCCGAAGCCGTGGGCGTCATTATTGGTGTGGGCTTGTGCGGCATTGAGACCATCGAAAATACCAAGGAGGCGTTGCTGAACGGCGGTCCGAGGAAAATTTCGCCATTTTTCATTCCCAAAGTCATTTCCAATTTGGCCCCCGGCCATGTGGCGATTCGTTACGGCGCCAAAGGCGTCAATTGGACGCCGACCTCCGCCTGCGCTTCCGGTACCCATGCCATCGGCGAAGCGTTTCAAATGATCCGCCGCGGACTGCAAGACGCGGTGATCACCGGCGGCGCGGAGGCTGCGATTACGCCGCTCGGCGTCGGCGGCTTTGCCGCCATGAAGGCGCTCTCGACGCGCAATGACGAGCCCGAACGAGCGAGCCGTCCGTTCGACAAGGATCGCGACGGCTTCGTCATTGGTGAGGGCGCCGGCATGCTGATCCTCGAGGAGCGCGAGCATGCGCTCCAGCGCGGCGCGAAAATTTACTCAGAAGTGATAGGATATGCCGCTAACGGCGACGCGCATCATATGACGGCGCCGGCGCCCGAGGGGGAAGGGGCTGCCCGCTGCATGCGCTTGGCGCTCAAGGACGCGGGAATTTTGCCGAGCGACGTCGATTACATCAACGCCCATGGCACCTCGACGGAGTACAACGACGCCAACGAGACCACGGCGATTAAGGCTGTTTTCGGGGAACAAACGGCGAAGTTGGCGGTGAGCTCGACGAAGTCGATGACAGGCCATTTGCTCGGCGCCGCCGGTGCGGTAGAGGGCGTCTATTCGACCCTGGCGCTCTACCATGGCATGATCCCGCCGACGATCAATTACGAGAATCCCGATCCAGTTTGCGATCTCGACTACGTACCCAACCAGGCGCGCAAAGCGGACATCAAAGTGGCGCTGTCGAATTCTTTCGGCTTCGGCGGCACTAACGGCTGCGTCATATTCAGGAGGGCTGAATGAGCGGCTCACAAAGGCGCAGTGCGATCCTCGGTACGGGCTCCGAAGTCCCAGCCAGGGTCATTACCAACCATGAATTGGAAAAGATGGTCGACACCAGTGACGAATGGATCACTGTGCGTACGGGCATCAAAGAGCGCCGCGTGCTCGAAGAAGGCAAGGGAAACGCCGACATGGCGTTTCACGCCGCCCGGCGCGCCCTCGACGACGCCGGCATGAAGCCCAACGATCTTGACGCCATCATCATGGGAACAGTCAGCGCGGACTATTTAATGCCGAGCTCGGCCTGCGTACTGGAAGACTTGCTCGGCGCGCGCAACGCATTCTCCTTCGATGTCGGTGCCGCCTGCTCGGGATTTATCAATGCCATGTCGGTGGCGGATTCGTTTATTCGTTCGGGCAAAATCAACAATGCTTTGGTTGTCGGCTCCGACACGTTGAGCCGCTGGCTCAATTGGCAGGATCGCACCACCTGCATTCTCTTCGGTGATGGCGCGGGCGCGGTGGTCTTGGGCGCATCGGAAAATGGCTCCGGTATCCTAAGCACCAAGCTGCGCACCGACGGCTCCTACGTCAAGACACTCTACATTCCCGCCGGCGGCTCGCGAAAGCCAGCGACGCTGCAGACGGTTCGGGATAACGAGCACACGATCACGATGAACGGCAAGGAAGTGTTCAAGATCGCGGTGCGCTCCATGGAGGAAATCAGCCGTCAGGCATTGGCTGAAGCGGGCGTCGAGATAAGCCAAGTCTCGCTGGTGATTCCGCACCAAGCCAACAAGCGGATCATCATCGCCCTTGCGGAGCGCCTTGGCGTGCCGCTGGATAAGGTCATGGTGAATCTCGATAAATATGGAAACACCTCCGCTGCGTCGATTCCCGTCGCGTTGGACGAAGCTCGACGCCAGGGGCGAATCAATGCCGGAGATATCGTTTTATTGAACGCTTTCGGCGCTGGTTTTGCCTGGGGCGGAGCGGTGGTGAAATTCTAACTCGTTTTTTTCCTTCTACCTAACTACAAATCGCTTTGGCGGCCGTCTGGTCGCGTAAGTTTTTCAATTTAGTCGTAAAGTCGACGTCATAGCGGCGTGGATTGTGAATCGCTGTCACCTCCCGCGGTAGCGATGAGAAGTCCGCCGCAAAGGTTGCGCGGCTCTCCGTCAACGAGGGTTGCGCCCCGAGGATCTTGCCGTCGCACATGACCTCTTTTAATAGCTTTTCTTCGCTGATCTCTTCATCGCGCAGGCCGATCAGGTCGCGGTGAAAGTTTCCTTCACCGTCGCGCTGTCGAAATACCTGCTTTTTCCCCGGACAGGAAAGTTTTCCGGGGCTAAGTTTTAGCATAGGCTGATCGCCATACTCGACTAGTTTGTAGGACATATCCGCCCACGGCGCGTCGGCCGAGGTGCCCATCTTCGTGCCGATGCCGTAGCTGTCGTAGGGGGTATTGGATGCGGCCATGGCGGCGAGATCGAATTCGTCGAGACCGCCGCTGCCGATGATTTTGACGTCCGATAATCCCGCATCGTCGAGAATTTTTCGCACTGCCCGCGCTTGCGCGGCCAGATCACCGCTATCGATGCGCACGCCAATCAACTTTCCTCCCTGCCGTGTCATTTCCTTGCCAACTGCTGCGGCGTTGCGCGCGCCGTCGAGTGTGTTGTAGGTATCGATCAAGAGAATTGCATTATTGGGGAAGGTTGCGACATAAGCGCGAAAGGCGTCGATCTCTCGCTCGAAGCTCGACACAAAGGAGTGCGCCATGGTGCCGACGACCGGTATGCCATAACGGTGGCCCGCCAGGACGTTGCTCGTCCCGGCGAAACCTGCGAGATAGCTAGCGCGCGCGACTTTCATGCCGGCATCGCTGCCGTGAGTTCGGCGCAGGGCGAAATCGACCACCGGACGGCCGCCGGCGCCGTGGACGCAGCGCGAAGCTTTGGTGGCGATCACTGACTGCAGATGAATTTGATTGATGATAAAAGTTTCGGCGATCTGCGCTTCGACAATCGGCGCGGTCAGTTCAAGCACGGGCTCGTCGGCAAAAAAAATCCTCCCTTCAGGAATCGCCCAGACTTGTCCGGTGAAGCGCAGGCTTGAAAGATAGGTCAAGAAGTTTTCGGAAAAAAGTTTCAGCTCGGCGAGAAAATCAATCGCGCCGGGCTCGAAGGCGAAATTTTCGAGAAATTCGAGTACATCGTGCAATCCGGCGGCGACAAAATAGCCGCGGTTGGGGGGATAGGAACGAATGAACAGGCTAAACGTCGCGCTCGCCATGCGTCGCTCGCGGAAGTACGCTTGCGCCATGGTCAGCTGGTAAAGGTCCGTCAGGAGCGAAAAATTGACGACGCCCGTCATCGATAGTTCTCTGGAAATATGCGCCAGTCTAATGAAAAGGGACTTGGGAGTAAAGCTGTCGATGGAACGCTTCTCTGTTGATTTCTCGGACCTGGTTTGTTAAGGATTTCTTAGTAGCGACGCCTAATTAGCTTCAAGGAGGGATTGATGTTCACCGACAAGGTCGAATTGAAGGACTTTGAAAAGCAAGATCCGGAATATCAGGATTTACTCCGCCGAGTGCTGGCTATCCAAGCGGATTGCGAGATCGGCGGCCCCAATCTTTATGTGAAACATATCCTTCCGAGCGCGCCGACCAAATTGGATCAGTTGATCGTCGCCCGCACGGCGGCGGAAGAAATGGATCATTTTCGGAAGATGGCCCGTTTGGCGGGCGATATCGGCGTCGATGTTTCTTATACGCTCAGCCGCCCGAATCAGGAACGTTACGTCGAAGCGTTCCGCGGTGAAATAAAGACTTGGGAAGATTACGCAGTATTCGGTTTTCTCATCGACCGCGTCGGCCGCTTCCAACTCGAGGAGTTTCTGGACTGCACCTATCTGCCGCTGGCCCGCGTGGTCGAAGACCCGGATATCATCCGCGAAGAAGAAGGACACGTCGACTTTGGTACCAACGCCGCCGCCGAGTTTGCCGCGAAGGGCGGAGAATCGAAAGAACGCGTTCAAAAAGCGGTGGATTACTGGTATGTCAAAGGCCTCGATATGTTTGGTAACTCGAAATCGTATCGCTCCGAGCGCTACATGTTCTGGGGCTTGAAGCGCCGGCCCAACGCCGCGGCGCGCCAGCAGTACAAAGACGAGATCGACGCGCTCATTTTAAAAATGGGATTGACGCTTCCTGATCCAAACAAAGGCCGCCTTTACACTTAAGCGAGAGTTAAACCATGCAAGCACCCAATACTGACGCTTTAGATCAGCAGTTTCAAGAATTCATTCAAGCCCTGAAAAAAGCGGTAGGCACCGGCATTCCGCATCTTAAGGACGATCCGAAAATCGTCGACCAGTCGATCGCCGACTGCAAGGAAATTTTGGACGTCGTTATGGAGGGCAACGTAAAAGAGTGGCTGTCCTAAGACGCTCTAAATTTAGCCGGCATCTCTTCCGTCGGTCATTTTGCCTAAGGCGCCTGGAAGTTCTAGGCGCCTTTGTTTATCAGCGGTCCGCGCTCTTTAGTCGGGGAGTAAAACATTGAACGTTGTCGTTTGCGGTAAGGTCATTCCCGCCAGTTCGGTTACCATCGAAATCGATTCGAACACCAAGCGGATTGTCCGCAAGGGTGTGACTCATGAGCTCGACCCCGCCGCTGCCAGCGCCGTGGAAGAGGGGCTCCGGCTTACGGAAAAACACGGCGGTGCGGTGACGCTGATCACTATGGGCATTGCGGACGCGACGATCGGTATTCGCAACGCGCTGGCGATGGGCGCGGCTTCCGCGGTGCATATTTTGGACGATGCGCTTGCCGGGTCGGATACTCTTTCTACGGCAAAGGTTCTCGCCGCTGCGATCAAGAAGCAAGAATTCGACCTCGTGCTTTGTGCCACGGAAAGCAGCGACAGTTATTCAGGCATTGTGCCCGGGCAGATCGCGTATTTTCTCGGCGTGCCGCCGGTGACCTTTGCCAAAGAAATAACCGTCGACGGTAACAAGATCACGATCAAACGTCAGAGCGAGAGCGGCTACGATGTCGTCGAATCGACATTGCCGGCGTTGGTGGCATGCAGCAGCGGCATCAACGAGCCGCGCTATCCGCAGCTCAAGGGCATTATGGCGGCGAAGAAAAAAGAGATCAAAGTCTACACCGCTACGGATCTCGGATTTGCGCCGGATCAGGTCGGCGAGAAAGGCGCGCGGGAAAAAGTGCTCACGGTCGGTCGGCCGCCCAAACGCCAAGCGGGTAAAGCGGTGACCGATGAAGGCGAAGGCGGCAAGCAGATCGCGGACTTTCTTGCTGAAATCAAGGTGATCTAGTGGCAGACATAATCTGGGTATACGCGGAAATCAGCGAAGGCAAGATAACCACGACTTCTCTCGAAATGCTGGCCAAGGCGGGCGAGGTCGGCAAGGCGGAAGCGATCCTGCTCGGGCCGGCGCCCGACGACGCGGCGCAGACTCTCGCCAAACATGGGGCGACTAAGATTTATCGAGCGGCCGACGGAATCTATAGCGATTATCTCACGCTGCCCGCCGCCGAAACCGTCGCGAGCTTGATTCAAAAACATAAGCCGGCGGTGATGCTGTTCGCTTCGAGTTATACCGGCCGCGACATCGTTGCCAACTTATGCGCGCGTCTCGATTGCGGCGCGATCACCGACGTCGGCGATTTCCAATTGAAAGACGGCAGCATCGAAGCGACCATTCCTGCGCTGGGCGCGAGCTATCAGAACACCAGCACGCTGCTCAATCAGGGTACCAAACTCCTGGTGGTGCGACCCAAATCCTTCGAGCCCAAAGTCAACGAACAGCCGCTTGCCGTCGAAGAAGTTGCCGCAGCCTCGGATGAGGCGCTGCGCAAAGTGCACATGAAAGAGAGGGTGGTGGTCAAACGTGAAGGGCCGTCGCTCGAAGGCGCGAAGATCGTCGTCTCCGGCGGGCGCGGCCTTAAAGGCGAGGAACAGTTCGGCATGCTTAAAGATCTCGCCGATGTTCTGGGCGGTGCCGTCGGTGCCAGCCGGGCCGCGGTGGATGCAGGTTGGGTGCCGTACGCCATGCAGATCGGCCAGACCGGCAAGACTGTTAAGCCGGATGTCTACTTCGCCGTCGGTATTTCCGGCGCGGTCCAACATCTGTCCGGCATGAAAACCTCGAAATATATCATCACCATCAACAAAGATCCCGAGGCGCCGATCTTCCAATACTCCGACTTTGGCATCGTCGGCGACCTCTTCAAAGTGGTTCCGCAATTAATTGAAGAGCTCAAGAAGCGCAAAGGCGCGTAGCGGAAAACCCTAGTCGCCAACCGTTCCCGTATTTATTTTTTGTACAACTGATCGATAAAGCCCGAACGCAGGATCTCTTCGACGACGCTTGAGTCCCAGAACTCTTTTTCCCCGAATTGCTTGGCGCGGGGATCATCAAGGGCAGCCATGTCGAGATGAAATCGAATCGACTCGGGACTGGCGCGCAGCTCCTTTTCCAAGCGGTGCGTGGTTTCGTCGTAAAGATAGCCCATGGCGGTCCGGTCGGTATTTTTAAAATACCTTTGCAGAACCTCCAAGCTCTCGGCCTTGTGCGTCAACATGAAATGAATACCGTCCATGTAGCCCTTGAGGAAATTGATTACCAACCGGCGGTTCTGCTTCAATAACGCCGCGGTGGTGTTGACCCCGCCGCCCGGCGTCGGTACGTCGAATTTTTCCAACACTCTCAAACCTTCCTTGCGCGCAACCAAATCCAAAGGCGGAAAGAGCATGGTGCCGTGTATCACGCCGGCCTTCACCGCCGAGAGGCGCCCGCCTTCGCCTCCGCCTATCGATAGGAACTTGACGTCCGAATTGGGATCGATGCCGTGGTCGCGCAAAAGCTTGGCCAAACGGATGTAGCTGGCATCGCGACCTCGCGAGATCCCGAGAATTTTCCCTTTCAAATCTGAAACCGATTTGATGCTTGGCTGGGTAATCAGCGATGATCCGAGAGTGTTCATGGTCACGCCGAGACGCACCACCGGAATGCCCTGCAGTTGCGCGGTGGTGACGCCGGTGTCGGAGCCGACGAGAAATTGAACGCTTGAGCCGAGGAGTGCCGGCACCGCACGGGCGCCGCCGCTCACTAGGATCGGGTCCACATCGAGGCCGTACTTGTGCCAGATTTTTTTATCGGCGGTAACCCATGAAGGCGTCGAACCGGGCGCGATGGCGGGATAGGCGAGGCGAATGGACTCCAACTTCTCCGCCGCGCACAAATTCATTGCGCTCAGCCATGAAAAGGCGGTGACCAAGAGCACTCGCAGGAGGCTCTGACCGGTTGCTCGTCGGGTCACTTCAAAGGAAGCGAGAATTATCTTCCTGCTGCGGCGATACGAAGTTGGAATCATGCTTCGACGCACACGACGGAACAGCCGTGTGTTGGGACGTTTTGAAAATTTCTCGAAAGCCGCGGCCAGATTGATGCGATGATTCATTTAATACCACTTTCCGGTTAAAAACTGGTCGATGTTGCGTTCCACCATGCGGGTTTTACCGAGCGCCGAGTAAGCACCGCCGAGCATATGTTTGGCGACTTCGTCGCGGCTCTTCCGGCCGGTTTTGATCTCCTGCAGATTTTCGTGGAAATCTTCGAGATAGTCGTACATCCGCTTGAAATAGCTTTGACCGGCGTGCGCGCCTTCGACCGTGGGACCATGCCCCGGTACAAGTTGTTTGTAACCCATTTGGAACAGCGGCTTCAGCGCCGCGAGCCAATTCGGAATATTGCCGAAGAAGGTCACCGGATGCACTTCGGTGTAGAGCAGGTCACCGGCGATGAAAACATCTTCCTCTTCGAAATAGATCGTCGTGTCGCCCTTGCTGTGGCTGTGGCCGTTTTCGGCTCGGTATTTCAAATGCAGCGTGACGCCGGAGAGTTTCACTTGTATCTCATCGGTAAAGACCGCGTCCGGCAGGGTCAAGCTCAAGTCGGGAAAGCGCTCATAGAGGTCGGGAATGGGCTTCATCATGCGCTCGAAATCGGATCCACCTTCGTCGCGCATGGCTGCGGCGCAGCCGGCGCTGGCGACGATCGGTACGCTACGACGGGCGAAATAGAAGTTGGCCGAGGTATGGTCGAAGTGCTCGTGAGTGTCGATGAGATATTTGACCTGGCGGCAGCCGGTGACGTTCAGCGCCTCTTCAATCTCATCAATGCGGCGAATGTCAGCATCGATCAGCACCGCGGAGTTGTCCGAGCCTTTGACGATGGAAAAGTTGGTTGCTCCTTCCGGGCCGACGATCGTGAAAGTCGATCTGCTTACCTGATGGATGACGGAATCCATGGAATTGGGGGATATCCGATCGGGGAAATTCTTGCAAGCTTCGGCGCCGCTCGCCGGGATCGTGAAGCCGCGCATCGCCGAGGACGTTTTCGAGCCTGCTCGCACAGCTCCACGGCTGCCATGACTTCAAAAATACGCGCGGACGGGACTGCCATTTGACCTGCCGGTAGCGCGATGTTATGCGCTCAGACAGCAACCCGAAAGGAACAAGTCATGATCAAGGAAGGTAAGTTCACAATTTTGGAAATCCGCAGCGCGGTGGCGAAGATAACGATTAACCGTCCGGAGAAAAGGAACGCGCTCAGCCGCGATACAATTCGCGAGATCCTGGCGATTTTCGAGGAGCTGCGCAACGACGACTCTATCGCCGTCGTCATGACCACGGGCGCGGGCGACGTGGCCTATTGCGCCGGACGCGATCTTTCCGAGTTCCCCACCGAGGGAGGCAAAAACCGCGGCAAGGACCGGCGCAGCGAGCCGCGCGCCTATCACGTCGCCGAAGTAATTCGCACTTTTCCCAAGGTGACTATCGCCATTGTGAACGGTTTTTGTCTCGGCGGCGGGATCACGCTCTTGCTGCCCCACGATCTGGCGATCGCGTCCGACAAGGCGCAGTTTGGCCTACCGGAAATCAAGCGCGGCTTTTTGCCCTATCCGATCATCGCGACTATGTTCAAGACTCTGATCCCGACCAAGTTCGCGTTCGAGATGATCCTGACCGGCGAGAACTGGGACGCGAAGCGGTCCATGGCCGCCGGTTTGATTAACCGAGTCGTGCCGCCTGCGCAGTTGCAGGAGGAAGCCTGGAAGTGGGGCGAGGAGATCGCCAAATTCGACAAGACCACGCTCAAGTATTGTAAGATGGCGGCGCATTCGTCGATGGAAGCGGCGAGCGTGCCGTTAGCCGCCGAGATCGCCTGGCTCATGCAGGAGGAGCATGCGTTGGTCAACCCGCGCGCCTACGCGGGGACCAAGGAGTTTCACAAATAGGCAACAGGCAATAGCAACAGGCAGCAGGCAACGGGCTCTGCGGGCAACTGAGGGGATGTCGCTTCCGGTGTTGGCTGACGCCGTAAAGGAGGGATTCCATGACGACAAGTTCGAGGCACTCGACGGTAACGCTGGCATCGGCGCTTTTTGTCTTCCTGTTGGTAAGTCTATTTCCTGCTCAGTTGATAGCCCGGACGCAGTTGCGCGTCGCCTATAGCTCGATCTCGGGGGCGGC
>JBLMXG010000317.1:0-6750 GCA_050257635.1 Chloroflexota bacterium | reverse complement strand
GCTGGCGGGACCTATGGTGCAAACGATCTTGGTTCTGCGCGACCTCCTCGATCCACGGCTGAAACGGTCAGGGGCGAAATTCTAGTTGTCAGTGGTCGGTTTCTTACTGACAACGGACAGCTCCAACCGACAACGGTTCGTTGATTCTCCCACCGTCTCGTGTAGATTAAACAGGATGCGCAGAACCAAGATCGTTTGCACCATAGGTCCCGCCAGCTCATCGGACCCAGTGTTGGCCGGACTGATCCGCGCCGGCATGGACGTGGCGCGGCTCAATTTTAGCCACGGCGACTACGCCTTTCACCACCGCGTCATTCGCAAGATCCGTAACCTTGAACGCAAGCTCGGACGCCAGGTCGCCATTCTCCAAGACTTGCCCGGTCCGAAGATCCGCATCGGCGCCGTCGCCAACGACCGAGTGCGGCTGCAAAACCGCCGACCCTTCGTCCTCACCAATCGAAAAATTCTCGGCAGCGAGCTGGCTGTTACGGTCGACTTTCCCGGCTTGACTCGCGCGGTCAAAAAAGGTGATCCGATTCTGCTCGGCGACGGCGAGATCGAGCTCGAGGCGTTACAGGTCGGCAAGCACGAGGTCAAGTGCCGCATCGTCGTCGGCGGCATTCTCGGCTCGCATAAGGGCGTTCACTTTCCGCGCAGCAGTCTCAACATCCGCGCCCTAACCAACGAGGACAAGAAAGACCTCGCCTTCGGCATCGAAGAAAAAGTCGACATGATCGCGCTCTCCTTCGTGCGCAACAGCGAGGATATTCTCTACGCGCGCCGAGAGATGCGCCGGCGCCGCTCGTCCATTCCGATCATCGCCAAGATCGAAAAGCATGAAGCGCTGGATCATCTCGACGGTATCCTGCAAAACGTGGACGGCATCATGGTGGCGCGCGGCGACTTGGGTTTGGAAATCGCCCAGCAGCGGATTCCCGCCATGCAGAAGCTGATGATCCGCGAGGCCAACCATTTAGGCAAGCCGGTCATCACCGCGACGCAAATGCTGCGTTCGATGGTGTGGAACCCGCGCCCCACCCGCGCCGAGGTCGCGGACATCGCCAACGCGATCCTCGACGGCACCGACGCGCTGATGTTGTCGGAAGAAACCGCCGCGGGCGACTATCCGGTGGAAGCGGTGAAGGTCATGGCCGAGGTGGCGCAGGAAACCGAAACCATTTTGGAACCGCGCCAGCGCTTCACCGGCCTGAAAAAGACCGTTCCCGAAGCGATCAGCCTAGGCGCCATATCCCTGGCGCGCGACCTTCAAGTCAAGGCCTTTTTGATCCCGACGACTTCCGGCAGCACCGCGCGCTTGATCGCGCGCTACCGGCCGCAGCAGCCGATCATCGCGGTCAGCCCCGATCCGCAGACGGTCAAAAACCTGTGCCTGGTTTGGGGCGTCTACCCCGTGCCGATTAAAGGATTCAGGAGCACCGACGACATGGTGCGCGCGCTGCAAATCAAAGCGCTCGAGTTAGGCCTGGTCAAGCGCGGCGATCTGGTTGCCATCACCGCCGGCCTGCCGCTGCACCAGGCGGGCACGACAAACATGATCACCGTTAAAGTCGTCGAGTAGCCGGAGAGACGCGAGCTGTCCGAGTTGCGCGTCTCGTTAGCCATCGCTCCAACCCTCCAGTACTCCGTTCTGTCCTTCGACGCCTTGCAACCCCTGCGCGAATTGAGCTAGATAAAACTCAAATTGGGCGCGGAGGTCGGACTATGTCAGAAGCACTCAAAGCGTTCGAAGAAGAATTGCAGAGCAAGAATTTCAAGGGCTATTGGCAAAACGTTCAGGGAGATGTTTACCGCGAGCCGGTGCCCTCCTTCGCGCCCTGCTTGTGGAAGGGCAAAGACTTGTTTGCGGCGATGGAAAAAGCCGGCGATGTCGTCGGTCTTGATCTTTCCTTTCGCCGGGTGATTCAACTTTGGAACCCATCGCTCAAGAACAGCACCTCGCGCACCCTGGTATTAAATCTGCAAATGCTCAAGCCCGGCGAAAACGCGCTGTCGCACCGCCATATGGCGGGCGCGATTCGGTTCATTTTGCAGGGCCACGGCACCCGCTTGATCGTCGAAGGAGAATCGTTCGAAATCGGCGAAGGCGACTTCGTTACGACGCCGAGTTGGACTTGGCACGATCATGAGAACCACGGCGAAACCATGATGTGGCTCGATGGCCTCGATGCGCCGTTGGTGCGCTTGCTCGAAACCGATTTTCACGAACCCGACCCGCGCAAGAAGCAGCCGGTGACCAAACCGGAAGGCTACACGTTGGCCACTGTCGGCGCGCTCCGTCCGGCGTGGATGAAACAGGACTCGGTTCAGCCCCCGGCCTTCTGCTACAAATGGGCCGATACGGAAAATGCGCTGAACAAAGTCGGCGAGCAGCCGGGAGATCCCTACGATGGCATCGTGCTCGATTACGCCAACCCGCTGACAGGCGGGCCGACGCTGCCGACCATGGCCTGCCAAATTCACATGCTGCGTGCCGGCGAAAAAACTAAAAGCCATCGGCATACCAGCTCGACGGTCTATCACGTATGGCGCGGCAGCGGCGTGAGTTATGTTGGCGACCAGCGTTACGAATGGGAAAAGGGCGATTCCTTCGTCGTGCCTCTGTGGAATTTTCACCGCCATGAAAACACCTCGAAGGACCCGGCGATCTTTTTTGTCATGTCGGACAAACCGTTGATGGACGCCATCGGCCACTACCGCGAAGACGCCCAAGCCTGATCCGATCGCCGTGCCCCACGGAAAATCACCACCCCGAAAGGAACGAGGTTTATGTATAAGCTCGACCACAAGCTCGGACCTGACGAATTCATTCAGACATTCTTCGAAGTGAACCGCCAGGACCATCAGCGGCCGCCGCACCCCTGGGAAGCGATCTTTCGCGAAGGCAAGTGCACTCGCGAGCAGCTCCAGGGCTGGGCCAAGGAGCGTTACTATTTTACCAAGCAGGTGCCGATCAAAGAGTATTCGATTCTTTACAACTGCCCGCACACCGACGTCCGCCGCATGTGGCTGCCCAAAGCGATCGAGGAAGAGGGCGAAGACCTGATCGGCAAATCCGGCAAGCCGCATCCGGAATACTGGCTCGATGTCTGCGTCGGGTTGGGCCTGGATCGCGAGCTCGTGAAAAATTCCGAGCCGCTCTTCGGTGTCAAGTTCGCCGTCGACAGCTTCGCCAATGCGGCGTTCAAGACTTCCTGGCTGCTCGGCGTCGCAGTTTCGGAAGGCGATGACACCGCCAAGGCGATGGCGCGCGACCTCGCCACCTTTCGCAAGCATTATAGCTGGGTGCCCGACGATGCCTTGACGTTCTACAAGCTCCACGCCGACGTCGATGTCGAGCATGGCGTGATCCGCAAAGAGATTCTCAAAAAATACGCCGACACTAAAGAGCTACAAGAGGCCTGCATCAATGCCCAGTTGATGAAAAACAACATGCGGCGAGCGATGGCGGACTGCATCTACATGGCCTACGTCGTGCAAGGGGAAACGGTCGGCAGCGTTAAATCCCGCGCCGCTGCCGTCGGCGAAAGCTCGTTTCCGAGCTAAACGGTCATGACCCGCAAATTTCTCCTCGCGCTGGTGCTGCTGCTTTTACAAGGCGCCGTCGCGCCGGTTCATGGCGCGCCCATACGAATCGCCTATAGCTCCATCAGCGGCGCCATGCTGCCGCTCTGGGTGGCGAAAGATAAAAAACTTTTCGACAAGTACGGCGTCGACGTCGAGTTGACGTACATCCGCGGCGTCGCCATCGAGGCGCTGCTCGCCGGCGAAGTGCAGTTCGTCCGCGCCTCGCCGCCCGCCGTTGTCCGTTCGACGCTCCGAGGCGCCGATTTGGCAATCATCGCCAACACCATCAATGTCGCGGTATTTTCTTTGATGACCAAGCCGGAAATTCGCCGGCCCGGGGATCTAAGAGGCAAAAAGATCGGCGTCACCAATCTGGGCGATTCGCCGGATCTGGTGCTGAGCTTGCTCCTGAAAAAATGGGGGCTGCAGCGCGACAAAGATCTGACCGTGCTCGGCATCCGCGGCGGCATGCCGGAGCTGATGATTTCGGTCACCAAAGGCTTCGTCGACGGCGGTATGATTTCCGCACCGAGCAACCTGCGCGGTGCCAAAATGGGGCTGCGCGAATTGGTCGACGCCGCCGACTACGGCATTGCGTATATCAACTCGCCGCTCAGCACCCGCCGCTCGTTTATCAAGAGTAATCGCGACACCGTCCTGCGTGTTTTACGTGCCTACTACGATGCCGTACAAGTCACCCGCAACGACCGCGCCGGCGCGTTAAAGGTTCTTGCCAAGTACGTCCGTCTTGACGACCCCGAAATCCTCGCGCAGGTTTATCATATTTACGGCCAGAAGCACCTGCAAAAAACTATCACGGTTGACCTCGAAAGCGTCAAAGGGCTGCTCGCAGGTTTAGGCAGCGAAGCCGGCGGCGCCGGCCCCGTCAACTTCGTCGACGCCTCGCTAGTGCAGGAGCTGGAAAAAGAAGGCGCCGTTCAAAAGAGCGGCCGGTAACTCGAAGTCGCTTCGCCTCATCGACATAGCATCGGCAATTCTGCGCGAGACCCGTCCATCAAAGTGTCCCCCAGCGGGCACGACACCTCGAGCTAAGACGCCGTGGCTCTTGTGGTGCAGTCGGCGGCGATAGCTTGCTCCCGCATAAATACCCTACTCTGCCCGCGCATTCTGGCGACGAGCTTGACCGGCAAAGCTCGATACGGCAAAATGAGGCCATGAATCGGCAGTTTGAGACTCTACGCATCGCTTTCCCTTGGTGGCGCTGGCCCATGAGACCGCGTCTTCACCATGGCTGATTCTGATCATAAAAGTGAGCAAGGAAAGGGCCATAGGTGATCCACCTATGGCCCTTTTGCTTTTTTAAGAAAGAAAATGCTTCAACCAACTTATAAAGATTTTTGCGCGTTCGCCAAACACGGCAATCTGGTCCCGGTCTACCAAGAATTGCTCATGGATCTCGAAACGCCGTTGTCGTTTTTCAAACGGCTGGAGCGCGACCGCTACGCGTTTCTGCTCGAAAGCGTCGAAGGCAGCGAACGCTGGGCGCGCTTTTCGTTTTTGGGTACGTGTCCGCGTCTGGTTTTTAAAGCACGCGGCAAGCAAGTCGAGATTATCGAACGTGGCAAGGCGCGCACGCTGACCTGCGAAGACCCGCTCAAAATGCTGGAGAACTTGTTGGATGGCTGCCGTCCGGTAACGGTGCCGGGGGTGCCGCCCTTTTTCGGCGGCGCGCTCGGCTACGTGTCCTACAACGCGGTCGAACAGTTCCACGAGATCACCAACGGTAAACCGGACCCGCTCGACGCGCCGGAGATCTTTTTCGTCTTCGTGCAAACCCTGGTCGCCTTCGACAATCTGAAACACACGATCAAAGTGATCGACAACGCGCAGCTCGATGCCCGGACGGACCTACGCCGAGCGTACAACGCGTCGATCAAGCGAATTCGCAAGGTCATATCGAGCCTGCAGAAAAAACCGCGCGGCATCGAGCCGCGCGATTTAACCCGGAGCGAAGTCCGGAGAAAATTCCGCTCGAACCTATCGCCCCAAGCTTTTGAGAAAGCCGTGACCACGGCCAAGGAATACATCAAGGCAGGGGACATCATTCAAGTCGTTCTCTGCCAGCGCCTGGAGACCGAAACCGCCACCGATCCCTTCGAAATTTATCGGGCGCTGCGATTTATCAATCCATCGCCCTACATGTTCTACTTGGAGCTTGAAGACCTAAGGGTCATCGGCTCATCGCCGGAGACCATGGTCCGGCTCACCGGCGACACCATCGAGCTGCGCCCGATCGCCGGCACCCGGCGCCGCGGCGCCACGCCGGAAGAAGAGCGCGAGCTGGAAGCCGATTTGCTGGCCGATCCGAAAGAGCGCGCGGAGCATATCATGCTGGTCGATCTCGGCCGCAACGACGTCGGCCGGGTCGCCGAGATCGGCACGGTCGAAGTCAACGAGTTGATGGCCATCGAGCGCTACTCGCACGTGATCCACATCGTATCCAACGTGCGCGGCAAGCTAGCCGCCGGCAAAACTCCCTTCGATCTCTTTGTCTCCGCCTTTCCCGCCGGAACGGTCTCCGGCGCGCCGAAAATTCGCGCCATGCAGATCGTCAGCGAGCTCGAGCCGCAGAAGCGCGGCCTCTACGCCGGCGCCATCGGCTATTTCGGCTATAACGGCAACTTGGACACTTGCATCGTCATCCGAACCATCGTGATGAAAGGCAAAAAAGTCTACGTCACAGCGGGCGCCGGCATCGTCGCCGATTCCGATCCGAAGCTGGAATATCAGGAAACCCTCAACAAAGCGCACGCCATGCTGAAAGCCGTCGAGCTCGCCGAGCAGTGGAGGAAGCGATGATTCTACTGATCGACAACTACGACTCTTTCACCTACAACCTGTATCACTATCTGGGCGAGCTCGGCGCCGAGGTAGAAGTCCGGCTCAACGACAAAATCACTCTCGAAGAGATCGATGCGCTGCGCCCGGAAAAGATCGTCATATCGCCGGGCCCATGCACGCCGAAGGAAGCGGGCATTTCCTGCGATGCGATCAAGCGCTTCGGCGCGCGCATTCCGATTCTTGGCGTTTGCCTCGGCCATCAGTCGATCGGCGCCGCCTACGGCGGCAAAATCGTTCGCGCGCCGTCGATCATGCATGGCAAACTCTCGGATGTGACCCACGATGGGTTGACCATTTTCCGCG
>JBLMXG010000316.1:0-6296 GCA_050257635.1 Chloroflexota bacterium | reverse complement strand
ATTTCAGGAAAGAAGTCCGACCGAGGGGATGTCGTTGAGTTTGCGAACGGTAAAGTCGGTGGCGACAAACAACCGACCGGTTTTTCTGAGCGTTGCTTCCGAGAGATACCGCTATGCTGATTGAAGACTCTTACCCGCTTGCGCCGTTGCAACTTGGAATGCTGCTTTACAGCCTTTCATCACCCCGCTCGGGCATCTATATTCAAAACTGCGTATGCACCCTTCGTGAGGAGCTAAATTGTTCCGCCTTAAAATTGGCCTGGCAGGAAGTTGCCGGATGCCATCCTGTCTTAAGAACGAGTTTCTCGATCTTGAACAGGGATCGGCCTCTACAAGAGATCTGGGGCGACGTCTCTATACCTTGGGAAGAATACGACTGGTGCGGCAAGTCTTCACGCGATCAATCGAGCGGGCTGGAGGCTTTTCTCGAGGAAGATCGAGCCAGGGGGTTTGACCTCAACCGCGCGCCCTTGATGCGCATAACTCTTTTTCGCATGGCGGAGGCGGACTTCCGGGTCGTTTGGACTTACCATCACGCGTTACTGGACGGTCGATCGCGTGCTCTCGTTTTACAGGACGTATTCCGACGGTACGAGTTGATTCGTGCCGGACTGGAGCGGCCGGAAACGCCGCCGCCTCCCTACCGCATTTTCGTTAATTGGCTAGAAACTCAAGACTGGACCCAAGCCGAAGAGTTCTGGAAAGAAAAGCTCGATCATTGCAATCCATCGACCTCTTTGGGCATTGAACGGTTCACGCAAAACGGCGGTGGGGAGCCGAGCTTTGGCCGGCAAGAGGTTCGTCTGAGCGGGGAGCTAACTGCGACACTAAAAAGTGCCTGCCAGCATCAACAGTTTACACTTAACAATATGCTCCAAGGGGCTTGGGCGTTGCTCCTCAGCCGCTACAGCGGTGAAGACGATATCATTTTCGGCGCCACGAGATCCGGCCGGCATTCGACAGTGGCGGGCGCCGACTCGATGGTCGGGCTTTTTATCAACACGGTGCCGGTGCGAATCCAGGTGAATGCCAACGAATGCTTGCTGCCTTGGCTCACAGAGATCCGGAATCAATGGGTCGCCATGCGGCCCTATGAGCACACTTCGCTCGTCGATATTCAGAAAAGCGCAAAGCTGCCGCCGGGAAGGCCGCTGTTTGAGAGTCTTTTAGTCGTTGAGAATGACGAGATGAGTTCTACGTTGCGTGCCCAAGGCGGTCAATGGAAGAATCGCGACTTTCGGGATATTAGCACGCCCAACTATCCCCTCGCTTTGTCCGCTTACTTGGGAAATCAAATCCTAATAAAAATCGTGTACGACCAAAATCGCTTCGATGCTGAGTCGATTGGCCGAATGTTGGGACACTTTCAGACTCTGTTGCAAAACATGGCGAAAAATCCCTCGCAGCGACTGTCAGCCTTGCCGATGCTCACGCCAGCAGAGAAACATCAGGTGCTTGGGGAGTGGAACGGCACCAAGCGCAATTATCCTTCAGGTCAGTGTGTTCATGAGCTGTTCGAAGCACAGGCGGAGCAGAGCCCGGATGCGGTTGCTCTGGCATTTGAAGATCAACAACTGACCTATCGATCGCTCAACGTCAGAGCCAACCAATTGGCCCACTATCTGCGCAAACGAGGTGTCAGACCGGAAAGTTTGGTTACGATCTGCATGGAGCGGTCGGTGGAGTTGGTGATCGCGATTCTCGCCGTTCTCAAGACAGGCGGCGCTTACCTGCCGATCGATCCGGATACTCCCTTGCAGCGCCTCACGTTGATGCTTCAGGACGCCCAGTCGCCGCTGATACTCACTCAAGAAAGATTCGGATCGCTGCTTGCCGAGTGTGCCGCGAAGAGCATTTGTTTGGATACCGCTTGGGACTATCTTTCGCTGGAAAGCAAAGACAATGTCGAAAACCAGGTGTGCGATACCCATGCCGCTTATGTGATTTACACCTCGGGATCAACGGGAACGCCCAAGGGAGTGGTCAATGTTCATGGCGGCTTGCGTAACCGCTTACAGTGGATGCAGGAAACCTATCGCCTCACGCCGGCGGATCGGGTTTTACAAAAAACTCCATTTACCTTCGACGTATCGGTCTGGGAGTTTCTCTGGCCGCTGATTATCGGCGCGCGCCTTGTCCTGGCCCGACCGGGCGGGCAACGCGACAGCACTTATCTTGTCGAGCTTATTCAATCACAGCAGATCACGACGTTGCATTTCGTTCCGCCGATGCTTGCAGCGTTTTTGCAAGAGGAGGGAGTCGAGAGTTGCCGGACTCTCAGACAGGTGTTCTGCAGCGGCGAGGCATTGCCCCACGACTTGCAGCGCCAGTTTTTCGAGCGCAGCGGCGCGGCGCTTCACAATCTATACGGACCGACGGAAGCGTCGATCGATGTGACCGCTTGGGAGTGCCGGAGAGAAAGCGATGTTCCGATCGTGCCGATTGGTCGGCCGATCGCGAATACGCGCATATACATTCTTGACCGATATTGTCTCCCGGTTCCCATCGGCGTCGCCGGTGAGCTCCATATTGGAGGGGAGGGGCTGGCTCGGGGATATCTGAATCGTCCTGAGCTGACCGCCGAGAAGTTTATTCCCGATCCGTTCGCTGCGAATTCCGCCAGGCGTCTCTACAAGACTGGAGATTTCGGTCGATATTTACCTGACGGCAACATCGAATTTTTGGGACGGGGGGATCATCAGGTAAAAATCCGCGGGTTTCGCATTGAGCTGGGTGAAATAGAGGCGGTGCTCGGCCAACACCGAATGGTTCAAAGTTCTGTGGTGGCGGTGCGAGAGGATGAGCCTGGGGAGCGGCGGCTGGTGGCTTATGTGGTAGCGCGTCCGGGAGAATCATTCGACGCTGCGGAACTAAGGAAGCATCTCAAGCAAAAAATACCCGATTACATGATTCCAGCCGCTTGGGTGCTGTTGGATCAGTTGCCGTTGACGCCTAGCGGCAAAGTGGATCCCAAAGCACTGCCGGCGCCGGATCAAAACAGGCCCGAATGGGCGGATGTTTACAAGCCGCCGCTCACGCCGACTGAAAGAGCTCTCGCTGCAATCTGGCGCGAATTACTCAAGCTGGATCAGGTCGGCATTGCCGACAACTTCTTTGAACTCGGCGGCCATTCGCTGTTGGCTACACAGCTGGTGTCGCGCATTCGAAATGCCTTTAAACTTGAATTGTCATTACGGAGTTTGTTTGAAGCTCCAACCATTGCCGATTTAGCCGAGCAGATTGCTTTGGCTCGCGCAGGCGAGGCTCGGAAAAAAAGCCTGCCGATCTCGGCAGAAGCCAATGAGGGGGAAATCCCCCTATCGTATTCGCAAGAACGGTTTTGGTTCCTGGAACAGCTAACACCTAACAACCCAGCTTATAAGGTTGTCTATGGGTTTCGACTTACGGGCGCGGTCGACGTTGGGGCGCTTGAAAATGCATTAGCCGAAATAGTGCGCAGGCACGAAATTCTACGCACGACGTTTCACGAAAGTCGTGGAACTCCGGTTCAACGGGTCTCCGAGCAGTGGTGTTTTCGTCTTAACGTGATCGACGGGACGGAGGCCTTGCGGGCCGAACCCGACACGAACGTACAAAAGCTTTTCGAGAGCGAATTAGGTCGGCGGTTTGATCTCTCCACCGACCTGCTGCTGCGGGGTGTTTTGGTCAGGCTGGGAGAGAGCGAACAGTTATTGCTTATCAGTAGCCATCATATCGCCTGGGATCACTGGTCCGAAGAAGTATTTTTTAGTGAACTCTCAATTCTTTATCAAGCTTTCACAACGGCGAAACCGTCCTCGCTTTCTGATCTGCCGATTCAATACAAGCATTATGCGCAGTGGCAGCGAAAAGAATTTCAAAGCTCGGTGTATGCCGATTGTTTAGCGTACTGGAAAGAGCAGCTTGCGGGTGTTCCAATCAGTTCGAATTTGCCTACCGACCATCCACGTCGAGCACTGGATCGTCGCCGCGGAGGCCGCGTAAACCTGGTTCTCCCTAGGGAGATTAGTGGCGCTCTCGGGTCACTTAGCAACGAGGCAGGCGTCACATTGTTCATGACCTTTCTGGCAGCTTTCCAAACCTTGCTGCTCAGGATCACCGGCGAAGCGGATATAGTCGTGGGAACTCCGGTAGCGGGGAGGGATCGGTCCGAGACCGAGGGACTGATCGGCGTATTTCTCAATTCCCTGCCTTTGCGAACGAACTTGTCAGGGAATCCTACTTTTCTTGAACTTTTGGCGAGGGTTCGCGATGCCGCGCTGGCAGCCTATGAACATCAGGAACTCCCCTTTGAGAAACTCGTTGCGGAATTGCAGCCTGAGCGCGATTTGAGCCGGACACCGATCTTTCAAGTGTTCATCAATCAGTACAACTTCATGGAAGCCAGGCTTGACCTGACTGGGTTATCGGTCACTCGGTTTAGAGCGGGCGCGCCTGCGCCGCAGTTCGATCTTTCGTTGAGCATCAGGGAGGACGATGACGGGACGCATTTAACCTTTGTTTATGACGCGGATCTTTTTGAAGCTTCTACGATTCGACGGATGCTCGGGCATTTCCGAAATGTGCTTGAAGCCATGGTGGTCAATCCGCGGCAGGGGATCGGTGAATTCCCGCTTCTCTCCGAAGCGGAAAAACACCAGCTGTTGGTCGAATGGAACAATACCGAAAAGGCGTACCCACGCGACAAGTGCTTTCCTCAACTGTTCGAAGCGCAAGTCGAGCGCACGCCCGAAGCCATTGCGGCGATCTTCGACAATCAGCAGTTGACTTATCGAGAGCTGAACAACCGAGCCAACCAACTCGCTCATTACTTGCAAAAACTCGGTATCGGTCCCGAACTTCGTGTCGGCATTCATGTTGAGCGCTCCATGGAGATGATTGTGGGATTGTTGGGGATTCTCAAAGCCGGCGGAGCTTATGTGCCGCTGGATCCAGCTCATCCAAAAGATCGACTTGGCTTCGTCCTCGAAGACGCTCAAGTTCGGCTACTGCTCACGCAAAATAAATTCGCGGCAGAAGCCATTCCAGCTCAGTTGGTGTGCCTGGACAAAGATTGGCCAGAGGTCGCGCGGGCAAGCCGCCTCAACCCCGAGAGCGGTGCGAGACCGGGCAGCTTGGCCTATGTGATTTATACCTCGGGTTCCACGGGAAAGCCCAAGGGGGTGATGATCGAACACGGTTGTCTCGTCAATTATCTTTGCTGGTTCAACGAAAGTCCGCTCACAAAGGCCGCGCAAAGATTACCCGTGGTCACCAGCCCAACATTCGATGCCAGCTTGAAGCAGTTGTTCGCGCCGCTTCTCCGCGGAGCCCCGGTATGGATTCTATCGGATGAAGTTGTGAGTCAACCGGCTGGATTACTCGATGCTTTGACCCGACAGAGCAGGGTGGGTCTTAATTGTGCTCCCTCCTTGTGGAAGGCCATGCTTGACGAGTTAAATTCCGATCGCGCAAGGGCGGTGTCGGCGTCTCTCTCGGCTTTATTTTTGGGCGGTGAGCCATTGGATCAAGATCTGACAGATCGAACGTTCGCCACTATGCCGGATATCGAGATTTGGAATCTCTACGGTCCAACGGAGGCGACGGCTAATGTGTGCGCCGGAATGGTGAGACGTGATTCCGCCCTTACGATAGGTCGGCCTATTGCCAACACACAGCTCTACATCCTTGACGACAATCTTCAGCCGGTGCCCATTGGGGTGCGAGGACAACTGTATGTCGGCGGTGACGGACTGGCGCGGGGATATTGGAATCGGCCCGAGCTGACAGAAGAGACATTTATAGATCATTCGTTTAATGGAGAACCGGCCAAGCGGTTGTACAAGACCGGCGACTGGGGGCGGTATTTGCCGGATGGCAGTATAGAGTTTCTTGGCCGCGTCGACAGCCAGGTAAAAATACGCGGGTTTCGCATTGAGCTCGGCGAGATAGAAGCAGTACTTGGTCACCATCCTGGGATTCGAGAAGCGGTGGTGGTTGTACGAGAGGATAATCCCGGAGACAAGCGGTTGATCGCTTATGTGGTATCACTTCAAGCGCAGACGCCGACGGTCAACGAGCTGCGGAGCTATTTGAAAGAGAAGCTTCCGGATTACATGGTGCCGTCGGCGTTTGTGTTTATGGATTCGTTGCCCCTCACGGCGAATGGCAAGATCGACCGCCGTGCGCTGCCGCTGCCGGAATTAACTCACCGAGGCGATTTTGTCGCCCCACGCACGCCCGTGGAAAAGAAGATAGCGGAAATATGGTCCGATGTTTTGGGAGTCGACAAGGTTGCAATTGACGATAATTTTTTT